>CAZOVK010000016.1:0-36886 GCA_964583165.1 uncultured Defluviitaleaceae bacterium
ACCGGAGGCCTTAGGCACAACACCCGCAAGCCTCGCATTCACAGCCGTTTCAACAGCCTTTCTGAAATGCCGCTCCAAAACGTCAACACTGGTTTTGACCGTCTTTTCGTCACTCATATTAACACACTCCAAGAAACTCACGGGCAAGCCCTTTTCGGTCAACAGCCCGTGAGCCATCAACTTCAACTCTCGCAAGCTCACATCACGCAAGCGGCTTTCGACCTCATTGGGTTCGGGCTTAAACGCCGCCAGAATCGCGGGCAAGCGTTCCTCAACAAACCGCTCAATAGCCGCATTCACAACACTTTCAACATCGTTTGCGCTCTCCGCTTTCGGCACGTTAACCGCCGAGTTCTTTACTTCTTCCATGCTGTACCCCCTAATTATTCATTTCTTTCTCAACATCCTTAACAAAACTTACTTGACTTAGCAGCGTTTCTTTAGACACAAGCCCCGCCCCCGCATAAGTCGCAAGCATTTGCGCGTTCTCCAACTCGTTAATCGGAAGTGTTCGGTTAAACACAATCTGCACATCCGCGACATCAAACAAGGTCTTGCCCGTCTTGTAAAGCACATTCCGTATCAGCCCGAGCCGCTCACGCAATCCCGAAACAAAGAATCGCTCCTTAATCTTTGCGAGATACTCCAACGACAAGAGCTTAAACCGAATCGCCACGCCACTCGTGTTCCCCGAAAACATCTCATCCGTGAAATCGGGCGTCTGACTGAACTTATGTATATCAGCCGCCAATGCCTTCTTCAAAATCTCTGTTTCGGCCTCGTTAAGCGTTTTAGTCAGATAAGAAACCGTAACCGCATTCGCGCCCTCCCCACCCGGAATCTGCAAAATCCCAAGCGACTTCATATGCTTCAGCGTTTCGCCCTCGTCATCAATCATGGCGTTCGCAATCACGAGTATCGCATTTACAAACCGTTCCTTGTCATTCATGCGGTCAGACTGCAAGATGTCATATGCGTCAATCAAACTGGTTACATTCTCAAAGTCCCCCTTCCCTTCCTCATTATTGAAATACTGAATGAGCGGCAAAGCCCCCAGATAATGAGGCAAACGCGACACAAGCGCGAAGTTACTCAAATCACGCGAGAAGTATTCAAGGGTTTCTTCCTTTGTATAGACGTTGATGACATACCCCTTAAACTCCCCACGCGCGTCCATTCGCTTGAAGTAATACACACCAAACAATGGCTCATCCTCAATCATATCAGAATAAACCATAAACGCCGCCTTTGGGTCAATCAACGCAAACTTCAACCGCGGCTCAACACCCGCGCTCATATACGCCAGCTCAAACCCCACGCCATAAACCGATAAATCCTTCGCCAGCTCAGAATCATGCGTGTCGGCGTCAGCCGCCCTAAGCGTATCCTTCAAGTCCTTTAAATCAGTGCCGCCAGACAAATACGTTATCGGGTTCCCGAAACAATACCCAATCGCCGTATCCGTAATATACTTCGCGAACCCATTCGCCAGCCGATTATTCGGCGCTGTCTGATTAGACTGAACACGCGACAAAATCTTCTGCCGCCCGTTATAATAGTCCTCCAGTTTAGAAAGCCGATAAACCTCCCGCCCATGCGCCGCTATCATCAGCCTAAGAACATCAGCCGAAATCCCGCCCTCAATCTCCGACGGGTCAAGCCTAAACATATCCAACAAAATCCCCCCTTAAAATAAAAACTTACTGAGCACGCCCAAAGGCCTCACCTTAACGCGATGTTCTCTAGTAAACGCCGACAAACCATACCTCAGAGCGTCTATGCCGTGGTTATAAGCGTCAACAGGCACATTCGTATACTGCCCAGAAGCCCTATCTTTCTGCCAAGCGTAATTCTGCAACTCCTCTACGAACCCGACACAGCGCGAATCGACAACCAGCTTGTGCATAGAAATAAAATTCAGCCCAAATAATATACTGCCCGGCCCTTTCTCAGCCCCACGTATGCGCGTTATCCCCATACGCCTCAAGTCGTCAATGCTTTTCTGCTCGGCCGAATCCGCAATAATGACCTCTTTCGCCAGCCCCAAATCCTTAATCAAAGCCGCCAGCGCGTCATTGAGCAAGCCCTTTTCAAAAAACTCACCCAAAACATAGATAACCTTCTTAGCCCCATCATACCGCCCCCAGATAACAGCCGAAGGGTCGTTCACATACCCAAAATCCAACCCAACAAACAGCGGCAAGCCTTTAACCTCACCATCAGAAACCACGCGCTTCTCGTAATTCGGGAACACAAGCTTATCCAACGTCGCAAACTCACCAAGCGCATAAATTCGATAATAAGCAGGGTTAGTGATTTTCAACCCCTCCAAAACCTCACGATACTCGGGCGGCAAAAACCGATTATCCTCATAAGTAGTCTTATAAACCACACAATCGGCGGGGCAACTCTCAAAAAAATACCCATACACCCAATTGACCTTAGAAATCGGGTTAAACATCAGAATAACCTGCTTGTCCTCATCCAACGTCCGAAGCCTTAGCCGCAGCTGCGTAAAATCGTCCTTCGTTATCTCCGTGGCTTCCTCAACAACAATATCCGTCAGCCCGTTAATCGACTTAATCTTCTCATTGTCATCAAGCCCCCGAAAAATAAAATAAGAGCCGTTCGCCAGCTCCACACTATAATCCGTCTTATTCACTGTAGCAAAACGCGCATACCCCGAATCAGCAAGAATCTGCCGAAACAAGCTGAACACAGAATCCCTAAGCGTAGCGGCGACCTTTCTTACAATCAATACCTTGCGCTTTCGGTTCACAGCCTTCAACAAAATCTTCTGCAACGCCCCGTAACTCTTCCCGCTCCCCGCCCCGCCCATATAAACCTCAACCGCATGTGAATAATCGTCAATCCCGCGATATACCCACTCATTAAAACAGTCGGGGTTCAACACACGCCCGACGGGTTTCTTCGTTGCCCTACTCATCTTTATACCAACCCATATCGCCCGCCGCGTCGCCGTCCTCTAGCCCCAGATTCTTATATAGCAGTTCGGCCGCCCGAATCCGTTCGGCAGGGCTTGGGCGTTTGGCGGCCTTCGCCCCCGTTTCGTCCGTTTCAGCCAGCGGCTCACCGCGCATAATATCAGACAAAAACCGCAGAATCTCGCCGCTTCCGGCAATACCGCCGTCAGCCTTCGCTTTTCGGCGTGTTCTCTTCTCCATCCCTTGCACCTCGGTTATTTTCTAGTTTACAATATATCACAGCTACTACCCGACTTACAATGTCAAGCCCTGTCAAGTTCTGCCAACTTCTTGTGTTCTATCCAAATTTCTTTCTCATAAACTATCCTATACGAATGCAAAGGAGGACAAGACACATGGAATGGCAACAAATGGGCACACAGGAGGTAATCTCAAAGCTATCAGCGCACCAAAGTGGACTTTCGAGCGCCGAAGCGGGCGCACGCCTAACCGAATACGGCAAGAACAAACTAGCGGACAAGCCCCAACCCCCGCTGATTTTGCGTTTCTTCGCCCAATTCAATGACTTTATGATAATAATTTTGCTATCGGCGGCGGCTGTATCGTTCGTGACCTCAATCCTTCACGGCGACATGGACTTCTTCGACCCGCTCATAATCCTTTTAATTGTGGCAGTCAACGCGCTATTGGGGCTAATTCAAGAATACCGCGCCGAAAAAGCCCTAGACGCGCTCAAATCCCTAACCAAACCGCACGCCAAGGTCATGCGTGACGGTCACATGAACATGGTCAATATCGAAGACCTAGTCCCCGGCGACATAGTAGTGCTTGAAGCGGGCGATTTCGTGCCCGCCGATTGTCGCCTAATCTCCGCGCACAATCTCCGCGCCGAAGAGAGCGCCCTCACAGGCGAGAGTGTCCCTTCCGAAAAGGACGCAAGAATAATGCCCAAAGCCGCCACAAGCCCCGGCGACATCAAAAACATGCTCTTCTTCGGCTCCAGTATCACAATGGGGCGCGGACAAGCCATAGTCACCGACACAGGGCAAAACACCCAAGTCGGCCGGATAGCAGAACTGCTAGAAGAAGACGCGCCCAAAACTCCACTACAAGAACGCCTGGCCGAAACAGCGAAAAAACTCGGCATAGCCGTTCTCATCATCTGTGCCCTACTCTTCTTCTTAGGCGTATTGCGCCGCCTGCCGCCATTTGACATGTTCATGACCTCCGTAAGTCTGGCCGTAGCCGCCATACCCGAAGGTCTGCCCGCCATAGTCACCATTATGCTAGCCATAGGTGTTCAGCGTATGGCTAAACAAAACGCCATCATGCGCAAACTGCCCGCCGTAGAAACCCTCGGTTGCGCAACCATCATCTGCACAGACAAAACAGGCACGCTCACCAAAAACAGAATGACAGTCGTAGAAATTGCGAACGCCACCGCCAACACACCGAACGCAACAGACAAATCCTACATATTAACCCTAATGAGCCTATGCAATGACAGCGTAATCGAACACAATGACGGCGAAACCGTCATCCTCGGCGACCCCACAGAAACCGCTTTAGTTTCCGCCGCGTTAGATATGAGATTGGACAAGCACGCGCTGGAATCAGAAACCCCGCGCGTTGATGAATGGGGCTTCGATTCTGACCGCAAGCTTATGACAACTTTGCATCGAACTTCCAACGGCTTCACAAGCGTCACCAAGGGCGCACCTGACGTTCTCCTTGCCCTATGTGATACCTACTATGAAAGCGGACGAGCCGTTCCCATGACAAACGGCACACGCCGCAAGTTGGAAAAGCTCCTAGAAAACTGGGCAGACAGCGCCCTCCGCGTCATAGGCGTAGCCACGCGTACATATTCAAACGCCCCGCATGCCCAAAGCCCCAAATCCGTAGAAACAAAACTGACATTCGTTGGTCTATGCGGCTTAATGGACCCTCCGCGTGATGAGGTCTACGAAGCCGTCAGAACCGCAAAACGCGCGGGCATACGCCCAGTTATGGTAACAGGCGACCACGCCAGAACAGCCGTTGCCCTAGCCAAAATAATCGGCATTTCTCCGAACTCAGAAGCACTCACAGGCGCGCAAATAGACATAATGAACCAACAACAACTCGAAAACTGTATCAACAACTACAACGTCTTCGCCCGCGTATCCCCCGAACACAAACTGCGCATAGTCCGCGCCTTCCAAAAGCACGGTCACATTGTGGCAATGACAGGTGACGGCGTAAACGACGCCCCCGCCTTAAAAGCCGCCGACATCGGCTGTGCCATGGGGCGTTCAGGCACAGACGTAGCCAAAGCGGCGGCCGATATGGTTCTCTCAGACGACAATTTCAGTACCATAGTAGAAGCCGTCCGCGAAGGGCGCGGCATCTACGACAACATCAGAAAGGCCGTACACTTCCTGCTCTCCTGCAACATCGGTGAAATCCTCACCATCTTCGCGGCAATACTCCTAGGCTGGTCAGCCCCGCTTCTAGCCATTCAACTACTCTGGGTAAACCTCGTCACCGACTCCCTGCCCGCGATTGCGCTCGGGCTTGACCTGCCCACAGACGAAACCATGACACAAAAACCCAAAGGCCGCGTCAAAAGCCTGTTTGCGGGCGGGCTATGGACACGCATAATCCTTGAAGGCATAATGATAGGTCTGCTCGCACTCCTAGCCTTCGCCATAGGCGTGACCTTCTTCGACACAGGTGGCGTAATAATCGGGCGCACTATGGCATTCGCGACGCTCTCCATCTCCCAACTTATCCACGCCTTCAATATGCACAGCGAACATTCTATTTTACCGCTCGGCTTCTTACAGAACAAGTACCTTTGCGGCTCATTTATAGTCTGTTTAGCCCTACAACTCGGCGTAATCATGCTCCCATCCGTAGCCTCACTCTTCAAGGTTACGCCCCTCGGCTCAACAAGCTGGCTAATCGTAGCCGGGTTAAGCATTATGCCACTCATAATAGTAGAGATTCAAAAAAGGCTGACGAAAGATTAGCCAAACCCCGCCCCCCCGTGTTATAATATGAAAAAACGGGAAGTGGTGGGGCTATGGCAAGTATTGGTTATCTACGAAATGCAATAGAAAATGAAGCCGCGAACACAACATTCGCGGCTTTATACGGTAACGACTCAATCGGTACAGCACGTGAGCGATACAAAAACTTACTCTCGCGCTTTCTGTCTGCATTCGGCACAGACAACGCCCGCCTTTTCAGCGCGGCGGGGCGCTCAGAAATCGGCGGCAATCACACAGACCATAACAACGGCAAGGTTCTGGCGGCCGCCCTCGGCATTGACGCGCTCGCGGCTGTCGCTCCCAAATCTGACGACATAGTAGAGATTCTGTCAGACGGATTCCCGACTGTCGCGCTGTCCGCTTTTGACCTATCCAAACGTGATGACGAAATCGGTACATCGGCGGCGCTTGTACGTGGCGTTCTCGCCCGCCTTTCCATTCTCGGCTACACAATAGGCGGCTTCCGTGCCTGTATACACAGTACTGTTCCCGCGGGTTCGGGGCTGTCATCTTCTGCGTGTTATGAGGTTCTAATCTGCACAATCATAAACCACATCTACAACGAGGGCAAAATCCCACCCGTCATTATAGCCCAAACCGCCCAGTACGCCGAAAACACCTACTTCGGAAAACCGAGCGGCCTAATGGACCAGCTCGCAAGCGCCGTCGGCGGCTTCACCGCCATTGACTTCGCCGATACGGATAATCCAATAGTCACTCCCGTTCCGTTCGCGTTTGAAAACAGCGGCTACACCCTAGCGATTGTTAAAACAGGCGGCAGTCACGCCGACTTATCAGACGCTTACGCCGCCATAAAGTCAGAAATGCTTGACATAGCGGGTTACTTCGGCTGTGAGAACATGCGTGGCGTAAACGAATCAGACTTTTACGCACACATCCCCCATCTGCGCGAAAACTTCTCTGACCGCGCGTTTCTTCGCGCAATGCACTACATAAACGAAAACAAGCGCGTAGACAATATGCGTCACGCGCTTGAAAACAATAATTTTATGGGATTCCTCAATCTCGTAAACTCATCGGGTCAAAGTTCATGGCAACTGCTCCAAAATATCACAAACCCAAACGACCCAATGCGCCAACCAATCGCGCTCGCCCTTGCGCTCACGTCAGAATTTCTGAATGGCGACGGTGCTTGCCGCGTTCACGGCGGCGGCTTCGCAGGCACAATCCAGGCGTATATCCCGAACGCGCGTTTTGCCGAGTATGAAAGCTTTATAAACAGCGTTTTCGGCGATTCAGCAGTTATCCCGCTAACAGTAAGACATACGGGCGCAACCGAAATAATTCTATAAAACTTTACTCAGCCACCCGCGCAAGCTCGTTTATCGTATCCATAACCGAATCTGAAATGGCTGTCATTTGCTCTTTTGGCAGCCTTTTTCCGTGATATTCGGTCATATCTATCGTATCACCCACGTTGATAATTACCTTTGAAAACGGTCTGTATGTCGCCTTGATACCGATAGGTACGATATTCGCGCCGCCCTTATGCGCAAACATCACCGCGCCCGCTTTCGCGCCGCGCGTTTCTTCGGGTCTGACGCGCGTACCCTGAATGAAGATACCCAGCGGGCGTGCATTCGCGAGCGCCGCAAGTGCCATCTTATATGTATCCGTACTGGGGTTGGCGCGGTCAACGGGTATGACATTCAGAGCCCTTATCGCATGTTTCAGTAACGGCACATGAAAGAGTTCATCCTTACCCAAGAACACAATAGGGCGCTTGATAGCGACACCGGCGACAATCGCATCAAGTATGCTAAGATGGTTAAAGCACAATACAACAGCGCCCTCAGACGGGATTTTCTCTGCGTTTCTAAGCCTTAGGCGAAAGATTATCCTGAAAATAAAGCCCAAGCATGCCCTTGCCCCTTTATAAAATCTCACCTTGAGGTCACCTCCGAAAGCATTTTCGCCAAAGCATCAGCCACTCCGTCTTCTGTCAAACTCGATGTATCAACCACAACAGCCCCCGGCGCGACCATTAGCGGCGATTCAACGCGGTGTGTATCATCAAAGTCACGCTTTTTCACATCAGCCAACACGCGCGAAAACGTAATAGGCTCTCCCTTTGCGTAAAGCTCATCAAAACGCCGTTTCGCACGTACTTCGGGCGACGCGTCAAGGAAAATCTTGAGTTCAGCGTTCGGTAAAACCTTTGTTCCTATATCTCGCCCATCCATAACGACATCACGCCCCGCCGCAATGTTTTGTTGTTGAGCGACCAAAAACGCGCGTACAGCCGCAAACTTAGACACAGCCGATGCGAGAAGCCCCGCGTTTGCCGTGCGTATACGCTCGGAATAGTCTGTGCCATTCAAAAACGTGCGCTGTTCACCGTTTACAAGTTCCAATCTTATATCAATCTCCGGCAATAACGAACAAATTGCCTCTTCATTCTTAACATCAACACCGCGATTCTCGGCATAAACACCCACAGCGCGATACATTGCGCCTGTGTCAACATAGAGGTAACCAAACTTCGCCGCCAACTTCCGCGCGACACTGCTCTTACCCGAACCCACAGGCCCGTCTATAGCTACTTGCAAACAATCAACTCCTGTTACGTTTCGGCGGCTAAAGCCGCCGTGATAATATGAAACCGCCTAAAGGCGGTAATTTACATATACCTGCCGGCGGCGTGACCCGTGGAAAAAGCGATTTGGAGGTTATAACCCCCTGTGAACGCGTCTAAGTCCAACACTTCTCCCGCGAAATAAAGCCCTGCCACTATCTTAGATTCCATGGTCTTTGCGTTGACCTCATTCACATCAACGCCACCGCGTGTAATAACGGCTTCATCGAAGCCACCCAAACCCTTAACTTGAAACTCTAGGTTTTTGATAAGCCCAAGCAAGCGCCGCCGCTCCTCGCGCGTGATTTCACAAACGCGCTTTTCGGGGTTTATGCCCGTAAGCTCAATAATCACAGGTATAATCTTACGTGGCAGGAGTTCACCCAGCGCGTTCTTAAACGCCCTGTTCAAATTCTCTCCAAAATCTCGAAGAATCCGCGCATCCAAGGTCTGTTCATCCAGTGCGGGCTTTAGGTCAATACTAATTGTATGCCCCTCGCCCTCAACATAAGCCGAAGCCGACAGAATGAGCGGGCCGCTTACGCCGTTTGACGTAAACAACATCTCTCCCATGTCCTCAAACAGACAACGTCCACCTTTATGAAGCCCTACGCGAACATTGCGAAGGCTCAACCCCTCCAGTTCCTTGACCCACTTCTCCTTAACAATGAGAGGGCACAGTGATGGCATTAGCGGCTTAACCATGTGCCCAAGCTCTCTCGCCCACTTAAAACCGTCACCCGTAGAACCCGTCGCTGGGTAACTAAGCCCACCCGTGGCAACCAACACGCTCTCGGCTTCAATAACAGAATTATCGTCAAGTTTAACCCCGGTTACACGCCCATCAATAACACAAATCCCTTTGACAGCCGAGCCCTGTTTCACACTAACGCCATTCTCGGCGCAAAACCGCTCCAAGGCCGCCACAATATCGCCCGATTTATCAGACACAGGGAAAACCCTATTACCGCGCTCAACCTTTAGCTCCACACCATACCGCTCAAAGAAATCCCAAGCCCCATAAGCATCAAACCCCGCTAAAGGGCTGAACATAAACTTAGGGTTCGACCTCACATTCTGTATAATCTCGTTTGCGTCAGACATATTCGTGACATTACAACGCCCCTTGCCCGTAATAATGAGCTTTCGCCCAACGCGCCTGTTCTTCTCAACCAATACGACCTCGCGCCCACGCCCCGCGGCAACCCCCGCCGCCATAAGCCCCGCCGCTCCGCCGCCAATCACTACACAATCAACCATAATGTCACCCATTAGACGGCTTCCTACCGAAATAGCAGTAATAATCCGTCTTGATACTCCCGTTATAGAGCTTGCGCTTTTTATCAGCACGCCGCCCGAAGTATTTCTCAAACTCCTCGTCAGCCGTAATGACATAAACCGACCACTCGGGGTTTATCCCCGCGAGTTGCCCCAAACGGCGACAAATCGGGATTATCGCCTTCATATTGCCGATACGCTCACCATATGGCGGGTTCGCTATCATAATGCCCGATTTGGCGGGCAAATTCAAATTCGCTACATCCATAACAGAAAACCGTATGCAGTCATCAACGCCCGCCTTCCGCGCATTCGCTTTGGCGCGCTCAACCGCCATTGGGTCAATATCATATCCGAAAATCTCGGGCGTATGCTCAAAATCCATCGCGGCGTAGGCTTTCTTTCGCGCTTCTTTCCAAACGGCTTTGCCTACTTGCTCCCAATCCTCCGATACAAAATGCCGCTCCAGCCCCGGCGCGATATTCTTCGCCTTCAACGCCGCCTCAATAGGCAAAGTACCCGAACCACACATCGGGTCAGCAAAAACGCGCCCCTTGCGCCAATAAGACAAGTCAATCAGCGCGTTCGCGAGCGTCTCTTTTATCGGCGCAACATACGCGTCAGCACGATAACCGCGCTTATGAAGCCCCGCCCCCGTCGTGTCAATCGTGAGCGTTGCGACATCTTTCAGAAGCGCAACTTGAATCGTATAAACCGCGCCCGTTTCTTGAAACCACTCGATATTATACTTTGACTTCAACTTCTCAACAACAGCCTTCTTAACGATAGCTTGACAATCGGGCACAGAAAACAGCGTAGACTTGACACTCTTCCCCGTAACCGTGAACTTCCCGTCAGCGGGAATCCACTCGTCCCACGGCAAAGCCTTAGTCTGCTCAAACAACTCATCAAACGTAACAGCCGTAAACTGCCCAATACGCAACAACAGCCTATCCGCCGACCTCAACCACAAATTACACGCGGGTATAGCCTCAATCCCGCCCCTAAAATCCACACGCCCGTCTGAACCCGAAATATCCGAAAACCCCAACGCCTCAACCTCACGCCGCACAACCGCTTCAAGCCCAAACGTCGCCGTAGCTATAAAATCATACATAAATAACCTCAATCTAACATTCTACAAAACTATTGAAAAAAACCTTGCTCTCATGTATGATAACATATTATCAGAAAATTGCAAGAGGTGCAAATTGTATAGACTTTTAACTACGGAAGGACGCGCCAAACGCGCGGAGTTCCACACGCCCCACGGCGTAATTCAAACCCCCGTTTTTATGAATGTCGCGACAGTCGCGGCTATCAAAGGCGCTGTTTCGGCTGACGATTTAGAACAAGTGAAGTGCCAAGTCGCGCTCTCCAATACTTACCATCTTCATTTACGCCCCGGCGACGAGATAGTGGCTCAAATGGGCGGCGTTCGCAACTTCATGCGCTGGGACAAGCCCCTACTGACAGATTCGGGCGGCTTCCAAGTTTTTTCTCTCTCAAAACTTCGCAAAATCACCGAAGAAGGCGTCCACTTCGCATCACATATAGACGGCCACAAGATTTTCATGGGGCCTGAGCAGAGTATGGAAATCCAGAGCCATCTAGCGAGTACAATCGCAATGGCATTTGACGAATGCGCCCCCTACCCCGCCGAACGCCCCTACATGGAAAAAAGCGTAGCAAGAACAACGCGTTGGCTTGCGCGTTGCATAAAGCGGTTGAACGAGTTAAACAGCCAAGACGAAACAATCAACAAAGAGCAACTGTTATTTGGTATCAACCAAGGCGGCGTATACGCCGATATCCGCATTGAACACGCCAAAGCCATTTCAGAATTTGACCTACCGGGTTATGCCGTGGGCGGTCTTGCCGTGGGTGAATCACACGAACAGATGTACGACATACTGGACGAGGTTGTTCCACACCTCCCCCAAAACAAACCGACCTATCTAATGGGCGTAGGTACACCCGAAAACATACTAGAAGGCGTTGAACGCGGTATAGATTTCTTCGATTGTGTCATGCCCGCTCGAAACGGTCGCCACGGCCACGTCTTCACGCGCCACGGCAAGCTCAACATGATGAACAAGCAATACGAAACAGACGACCGCCCGATTGACGAAACCTGCACATGCCCCGTTTGCCGAAAATACAGCCGTGCATACATCCGCCACCTGTTCAAGGCCAGCGAAATGCTCGCCATGCGCCTAGCGGTTCTACACAATCTCTACTATTATAATACCCTAATGGAAGAGATTAGAAACGCGCTTGATAACGGCAACTTCGCGGCATATAAAGCCCAAACCCTAGCGGCAATGCGCGGCTAAACACGAAAGGAAACGAAATGAACATTAAACTTATAGCAACGGATTTGGACGGCACACTCCTAAACAGTAACGCCCAAATCCCCGAAGAAAACAAGGCCGTTCTCGCCGAATGTCGCAAGCGCGGTGTACTGTTGGCATTCGCGACGGCTCGTTCTGAGAAAACAGCGCGAACCTACATTGAAGCCATCAAACCCGACATCCTCGTAACAGCCGGCGGCGCACTCGTTCGCCACAACGGCAAAGTCTTAGCGGATTTCTCTATGACCGAAGAGCTCACAGACCGCATAATCGCCGAAGCCGTCAAACACCCCGAAATCGGTCATATCGCGATTGACTCGCCGAACGGCTACTACACCAGCTTCCCCCAATACGGCGAAGACCCCGTTAATCTAGGCATTCAACATGACTTCACCACCCCTCTCAGAAAGCCCTCATACAAAATAACACTCGAAATCCACGACAAACACATAGCCGAAGAATTCGCTAAATGCTTCCCCGAATGTCGCGTCGTCGCTTTCTCTGACGCGCCGTGGTTCTACCTCACAAACCAAGGCATCAGCAAGGCCAAAGGACTAAAAATAGCGGCCGACTCCCTCGGCATCTCTCTGTCATCAGTCGCCGCTTTCGGTGACGACCACAGCGACATCGGTATGCTCGAAGAATGCGGCTACGGCGTGGCAATGGGTAACGCAATACCCCCCGTCAAAGCCGCCGCCAACTACGAATGCGGTATAAACAATGAAAACGGCGTGGCCGACTGGCTTCGCGAACACATCTTAGGCGGTGAATAATGGAACTCTCGATACTCCACGCAATAGCCCAACTCCGAAGCCCCCTTCTTGACCCGATTCTTGGCTTTCTCACAGACATTTGCAGTTTCGGTCAAGTCTGGATTCTGATTTCACTGGTCATGGTATTCTATAAAAAGACCCGTTTTATCGGGCTAACCGCCCTAGTCGCGCTCTTCCTCATGCAGTTTTCTGGGAATATGCTCCTAAAACCCCTTATCGCCCGCCCGCGCCCGTTTGTAGTTGACCCTACGCTTCTCTGGTATGTACACATGCCGTCAGATTTCAGCTTCCCGTCAGGGCACACGGCATCCAGCTTTGCGGCAGCCTTTGTCTACTTCTTCAACGACAGGCGCATTGGCATTCCCGCGCTGGTGCTTGCCGCCCTCATATCCTTCACGCGTCTCTACTTCGGCGTTCACTACCCAACAGACATACTCGGCGGCATTGTTCTAGGCTTAATCTGCGCCACAGCCGCCCTCTTCCTCATGCGGAAACTCCTTAAACAAAAGCCATAATCTGCCGATAAAATACCCGTAAGCAAATATCCTAAATAGGTGATTATATGCAGATAAACGCAAACATTCCGGCGCTCCAGACTCTTTTAAACCTAAAACGCTCTGACGCTCGCATGTCAACAGCCATGCAGCGTTTAAGCTCGTCCAGCAAAATCAACTCCGTTAAAGACGACCCCGCCGGTATGAATATCTCGCTTAAAATGCAACTCCAGCTCAACGGGCTGGAGCTTGCATCACGCAACAACCTAGACGGCATCAGCCTTGTTCAGACGGCTGACGGCGCGTTGACCGAGGTTCACGCCATACTGAACCGCTTAGGTGAACTGTCCATACAAGCCGCCAACGGCACATACTCACCCGGCGACCGCGAGAAAATGCAACAAGAGGTTGATGGGCTTCTCAACGAGATTAACTCGATAGCCAACCGCACCTCATTCAACAACATCAAACTGTTCGACGGTAGCGCGGGTATGCTCACAAGCTTCTATGACCGTACACAAGGTAAGGTCATAACAGCCACTGACAAGATGTTGCCCGGCGATTACGCTTTCGACATTATAAGACTCGGCACACCCGCTACGTTTACTACAACAGCCTCTACAGCGGCATTCGGCTTGAACACACCCGCGAATCTGTCGGGAAAGCTTTATATTAACAACGAAGCCATCGACATTGAGTCGGGCGATACGGGCGCGGAGATATTTAAGAAACTAAATGAAGTGGCGGGGCGTTGCGGCTTAGAGCTTGGTCGCGATACCAACTGGGGCGTCAACACAACCGGCAAACTTTCACTCACATCAAAACTAGCCGGAACCAGCCAGAGCATAGTCATTTCATCGACCACACCCGGGCTTCTTCAATCCATCGGTTTAGCGAACATCAACACAACAGGCACAGACGCCTCAATTAATAACATTACATACTTTGGCGCAGGTGGGCGTGATACAAGCTTCCCCGTCACGACATCGGCTATGGTTGACGGCAACCGTGTGACAATCGCGGGAACAGGTGGTCGTTCTGTCGTTTTAGACATAAACAGCAGATTATCACCCGTCAAAAATGTCCCCCAGAGTTTTTCATGCGCACTGACAGACCTTACCACAGGTAACTATACGGTTAACGGCAACACCCTGTTTACTCTCACTGCCGCTGACCTAGACCAAACCGACCCCAGTTATCCCGCCAAAATAGCCGACAAGGTGGCCAAGGTATCAGACATCAACGTACAAGCGCGTATCGAAAATATCAACGGCGATGATACTATTATTCTTGAAGTCATTGACATGCGCAAGAAAGTTGACCCCGCCCCCGCGGCTACAAATCTAATCGCCAAGGGTTTTGCTGAGAACACAGCCGACCAAAATATCGGCTTCATCTTCAACATCATGGAAGGCGGGCTAAAACTCCAAATCGGTCAAAACGCTGGCATGGAAACGTCGTTGGTTATCCAGAGCCTTGACCTCTACACTCTCGGGCTTGACCGCATAAGTATGCTTACACAAGACCGAGCCCTCGCCGCCAAACCAGTCATTGACAAGGCGATTGAAACCGTTTCAAACGTCCGCTCGACTTTGGGCGCTTATCAGAACCGCTTCGAGTATACATCAGACAGCCTTTCAAACGCCCAAATCAATATGACATCATCACTGTCGCGCATAGCTGACGCTGATATGGCGTTTGAAACGGCCGAAATGATGAAACAAAACGTCATCTATCAAGCAGGGCTTGCTGTTATGAGCCAAGCGAATATGCGCCCGCAACAGTTGCTGCAACTTTTAAGCTAATCGGAACGGGTGCGCAATGCGCGCCTCTACACATCCTATACTAAAGAGGTACTATGACTAAGAAAAAAGTACTATCCATATTCGGCACGCGCCCTGAAGCAACCAAAATGGCACCAGTGATTCTAGAGCTCCGCCGTCGCGGTATTTTCCACGCTCCCGTCCTCGTCACTGCACAACACAGAGAAATGCTGGACGGCGTTCTTAATATCTTTGACATTACCCCCGACTATGACCTAAACATCATGCAACACGGGCAAACCTTGTCAGACATCACCATTCGAGCGTTAAAAGGCATTGAGGGCGTTCTGAAAGAAGCCAAACCCGACATGATTCTGGTTCACGGCGACACGACAACGACTTTCGCGGCCGCACTAGCGGCATTCTATGCGGGCGTGAAGCTCGGGCATGTTGAGGCGGGGCTTCGCACTTACGACAAATACCAGCCCTACCCCGAAGAGATGAACCGAATGCTCACGACAGCTCTCGCGGACATCTATTTCGCGCCCACAGAGCTATCGCGCAAACATCTGATAAAAGAGAATATCGCGCCTGAAAAAATTTTCGTCACTGGCAACACATCCATTGACGCTGTAGCCTATTCAATACGCGAAAACTACCGTTTTGAATGTGACGCGCTGAATACGCTTGACTTCACGCGCCCCATCATCACCATGACAGCCCACCGCAACGAAAACCTCGGCGAACCCCTGCGCGCCATTTGTCGCGCCGTAAAGCGCATAGCGCAAGACAATCCGGGCATAACAATAGTATACGCCGTCCACCTGAACCCGCTAGTCCAGTCAACGGCGCGTGAAATCCTCAGTGAAGTTCCAAACATACTACTGACAAGCACGCTCTCCATGCTGGACTTACACAACCTCATGCGGAAGTCCTACCTGATTCTGACTGACTCGGGCGGCCTGCAAGAAGAAGCCCCGTCGTTTCACAAACCCGTCATCGTTCTGAGAAACGTAACCGAACGCCCCGAAGGGCTTACAGCCGGTACACTGCTTCTGGCGGGCAACGAAGAAGAAAACATCTACAACGTGACACAGAACCTACTTCACAACTCAGTGTTATACGATAAAATGGCAAAAGCAGAAAACCCATTCGGTGACGGCAAGGCATCCGCACGTATCGCGGACGCTATCGAACAGTTATTGCGGTGATAATATGAAACACAAAAAGTTCAACATTACAGGCGTTACCCAAGCTCTAAGCCTAGTCATGCAACTCGGGCTGACCCTCGCCGTCTGCATATTCATCGGCGTGTTTCTAGGTAAATTCATAGACGACAAAGCGGGCACAAGCCCGCTGTTTCTGATTGTCTTCACACTATTCGGCATAGGCGCGGCAATAAAAACCCTCTATGACATCACAATGCACCACTTCAAGCAGAAATAAAGAAACGCCGCCCGACTTGACCATGGCGGCGTTTTCTTTTCCCTAAAACTCTAAGTTCTCAGACAATAACACGTTCGGGCGACCATCCTTAACTTCAACGACAGAAGCCGTCAATTTGTCATCCTCAAACACTAAAATACCATATGAAGGCCCAAAATCCTTTGGCAACGACACACTCCCGGGGTTCATAACCATTATCCCGTTAATGACCTCCAAAAGCGGCTCATGCGTATGCCCGAACATCACAATCTGTGCGCAGACATTTTCGGCCGTCTTAGCCAACCTGTCAATGCCCGATTTCACATAATAATTATGCCCATGAGTAACAAACAGCCGTCGCCCGAAAAGCTCAAACACCTCGTCTGTGTCACAACGCGCCGATTCAAAGTCACAATTGCCCCTGACAGAAAACATCGCCACATCGGGGTAAATATCAGCATAAGCGTCCAAATCCGTATTGCCGTCGCCCAAATGAATCACCGCGTTTATCTCTGCGCCGATTTGAAAAAGCACATCTGTCAACATATACGTATACTTATGGCTGTCACTGACCACCAAAACCCGCTTCATGCCACCATGCTCCCCCTAATGTCAACCTATCTAGGCAACCGTTCAAACAGCCAACCCCGAACGGCACGTAACGCCTTCCCTCGATGACTACACTCATTCTTCTGCTCCGGCTCCAAATCGGCGGCCGTCTTACCCCAATCGGGTAAGAAGAAAATCGGGTCATACCCAAAACCACCCGTACCGCTGGGCTCTTTGGCTATCTCACCATGCCAAAATGACTCTGCCACAAACTCCGCTCCGTTCGGCGCAACACACGCAATCGCGCAAACATAACGCGCTCCGCGTTTCTCCGTCCGCTTCATCATATCGAGTATGAGCCCGTTCTTATACCCATAATCCGCATTAGCGCCCAAAAACCGTGCGCTATAAATGCCGGGGCCATTCAGAAAGAAGTCTATAGAAATCCCCGAATCATCGGCAATAACCAATCTACCACAAGCCGCCGCAACTGCCCGCGCCTTAATGAGCGCATTTTCTTTAAAGCTATGCCCCGTTTCAAGCACATCTTCATCAAAGCCCACGTCGGCGGGCGACAGCACAACCAAACCATCATGCGCAAGTATCCGCCGCGCCTCCGCGAGCTTACCTTTATTCTGCGTAGCAAACACCACTTCTAACATCTATCCACTTTTCCCCAAACCGTTTTTGACAGGTACTATTCCATTTCTGGCTCAATCAACCCATAAGTGCCGTTATTGCGCTTGTAGACTACATTGACCTCTTCTGTGTCACGGTTCGCGAACACGAAGAAGTTGTGCCCCATAAGTTCCATTTCCATAACAGCCTCTTCCGCGTCCATGGGCTTTAGCGCGAAACGCTTCGTCTTCTCGATAACAATTTCAGCGCCCTCGCTCTCAGCCGTTTCTTCCGAATGCGGCGCGATATACGCGATTTCTTCACGGAAAGCTGCGTCCTTGCGCGATTTATCCTTCAAACGCGTTTTGTACTTAATCATCTGCTTTTCAAGGATATCAACCACTTCGTCAATGGCCATCTCAAATTCCTTAGCCGACACCTGCGCCCGTAGATTACGCCCGCGAAGGGGTATGCTCACTTCGACTTGGTTGTTTATCTTGCCGGCCGAACACGTCACAATGACCTCAACATTCGGCGGGAACAACTTTTCTAGCCTGCTGATTTTCTTTGTCGTGTACTCTTTGAGATTGTCGCGCACATGGATGTTCTTGCCTACAAACGTGAATTTCATGGTGAATCCTCCTTTAGTTTGATGTTCTATATAGAGTGATTGTTACCAATAGTATCAACCCTGTGGGTCAGAGAAATCAGGGTTAGAATCCTCCGGCATCGTAACAGGCGTTGGCGTAGGTTCATACGTCGGTGAAGGCTCGGGTGTCGCCAACTCGTCGGGGCGCGGCGTAACAACAGGTATCGGCGTGGGGGTAGGTGTCGGCACATCCGGATGAAACGGCGTATTAGTCGGTGTCTGGCTCATAATCGGCAAATCCGTTCCGTTGGTATTGTCCGGCGTAGCCAACGGGTCCGTTATATTCGGGTTTTCCGATTCTACAGGCATACTGTCTGCCGTATGAATATCACAAACCTTACCCGCCACGATATCCGCCGAAAACTCCCACTGTCTGTCGCTGACAGCGGCCGTTCCCTCATATGGCACAGGTCGTACAAAACCGTATACAGTCGCGACAAACTCAAACGGGCAATACTCCGTGGCAATTAACTTGCTGGACACATCAATCGTATAAGAGCGGTGAACCGTGCAATAATCACGCGGCACCGTGCCCACAGCGAAATACTCCGTCCTTATCATATTACCGCGCGGGTCTAAATCACAGAGGCCCTTCACACCCAACTGCCCACTCTTGCGACAAATCGAAGCCGTCGTAATGCCCTCGGGTCGTTCAAACTCCTTAGGCGGCAGTTCCGCATGTATCTTCTCCATAACCGAACGCCACAAGCGCATGTGGTCGCTCTTGGTATTTTTGTCCATAGGCTTAGGCATATCATAACCCAGCCAAACACCCGCCACATAATACGGCGTATAACCCACAAACGTCAAATCTCTGTTATCAGACGTAGTCCCTGTTTTACCCGCTATCGGCATCTTGATGTTCTGGAAACGCGCCTGACCACCCGTACCCGCCGTTACAACGTCTTGCATCATATTAGTCAGAAGATACGCGCTCGTTTTCTTCAAAACTTGAACAGGCTCCGGTATATTCTCCAAAATAATCTCGCCGTCATGGTTATAAACCTTCGTAAACAGATACGGCTTAACATACATACCCTCGTTGGCGATTGTGCCGTATGCCGCCGTAACCTCCATTTGAGTCACGCCGTAGGTAACACCGCCCAACGCCGTTGAGAGATTATAGTCATCGTCAATAAGCGTCGTGAAGCCAAAATTCATAAGATAGTTCAAGCAGTTGTTTATACCCGTATCGTTCATATTCTTGACGGTTATTACGTTCATAGAGTCACGTATGCCATCACGCGTCGTACTCAACCCACGATACGGTGGGTTAAAATACCAGTTCTTAGGCTCATACTTCCCGTAAGAATATGGCACGTCATCAAACACCGTCGCAGGCGTAATAATCCCCATATCAATGGCGGGCGCATAACTCGCAAGCACCTTGAAAACCGAACCCGGCTGACGCTGAGAATCTGTCGCACGATTAAGCCCGCGGTTTGTCTGTTTCTCACCCCGCCCACCCGCTATAGCCTTGACCTCTCCGTTGTGGTAGTCAATAATAACCATAGCAGATTGTGGCTGAACAACAGCATACACTATTTCGTCTACAACCGACCCATTTTGCCCCAAAAGCTTCTCACGCTCTGAGGCTACAAACGCGTCTACCTCTTCGAAGTTCTTTACATTCCCTTTTTGCTTGTAAGTTTGTGTCTTGTTAGTCAGGCTGTTAAGAATCGATACTTCATAAGTAACGGCAACCCCATAGTCATTAGCGGGGAACAACTCGTCGTCCAAATAAGCCTCGTCCACTATCTTCTGCATGTCCAAATCCTGCGTTGAATAGATAGACAAGCCTCCATAATAGATATACTGGCTCGCTTCTTGCGGCGTAAGAGCATATTTCTCCTGAAGTGCCTTCGACACCGCGTCAAACAGCGCGTCATTGAAATAACTGTGGTATGACGGCTGTTCCTTCATCATAGATTCAGTTTCACTAATTTTAGAATAAACGTCCTCACGCTTCGCCGCGTCATACTCTGCTTTCGTTATAAACCCAAACTCAAGCATATTGTCAAGCGCAACACCGGCACGTTTGATATTCTCTTCTGGGTAAGTTATTGGGTTATACCCCGTCGGGTTCTGCGTAATTGCCGCTATAACACAACACTCCGCAAGCGTCAAATCTTCAACATTCTTGTTAAAATACCGTAAAGACGCCGCCTGAACACCAATCTGCCCCTTACCCAGCGCTATGGCATTCAAATATACCTCCAAAACGGCCTGCTTCGCCTTTTCCTTACTGCCCAGACTCTCCCTAAGCTGTTTCTCATACTCCGTAGCCAACATCTGCTCTTGCAGTTTCGTTTCTATCGTGTTGCGCTTAATACCGAGCTTGTTCTTTATAACCTGTTGTGTTATCGTAGAACCGCCCTGCTTAGAGTTCCCGAACAGTGTCTGATATGTGGCGCGTATGAAGCCTTGATAATCCACGCCGTCATGGTCATAGAACCGCTCATCCTCAATCGCGATAAACGCGTGTTGCAAATTTATCGGTATCTTGTCAATCGTAACATATTCTCGGCTCTCGCCGCCGTCTAAGCGGTCAATCTCCTCGCCCGTTGACTCTAAATAGATTATCGTCGTAAAGCTCTCTTGACTTTTCGCTATCGAGTTAAGCTTAGGCGCATTCTCCAAAATCCCCATATACGCGCCAATACCAAGCCCCGCTAGAGCAAACCCACCCACAAGCACAAGCGCCACAACTACGCGGAAAACAATAATCCCTACCTTATTCTTAACGCGTTTGGCGCCCGACTTCACACCCCGCACGTTTCTTCGGTTGTTCTGTGTAGAATAGTTCATATCTAACCTCCTAGTCCGATTATACCAGACTGAATTGAAAAAATAAAGCCAAAAAATTATATTGACTTTACAAAAACATTAAATAATTATTGATTGCGTATAATGAACAAAGCACAGCGCAATTTATCATTGGCGGTGATATATGAAACGAAGCAAACGCGCACGTCGAAGACTCGGCGGCCTTATATTCTTAATAACATTAACGCTCATTTTCGGCGTAATAGTCTATTTCTATTCCCTCATAGACCAACTCATGATGCCGTCTGTCATAGAAATAGCCACTCTAACAGCCAAAAACCAGATAAACCAGATGGTCAACGAAAGTATTCGCCGCATATCCGACGATTTAGGTATTGTATCCACCGACTTCTTCATAAAAACCACTGACCCAAACGGCAAAATCGACACGCTCTCCGTCAACACAATCCTCGTCAACGACATCTGCTCCCGACTGTCCTCCGACCTAAGCGTAACCTTCCTCCAGCTCAACCCCGACACCATCAGCATACCCATAGGCACAGCCTTAGGCATAAAGGCACTCGCGAACATAGGCCCAAAGTACCCCATTAAGGTCATGCCCGTTGGCGAAGTGAGTATTGACTACGAATCTTCGTTCACATCAGAGGGCATCAACCAAATCAACCTCCAAATCTGGATAACGATACAGGCCACTGTCCAAATCGTGAACCCACTTCAAAACCGCGAAATCGTCGTCACCCGCAATATGCCGCTCATAAACACGGTCATATCGGGCGAAGTGCCCCCTACATACATCAATACAGAGCAAAAGAAATAAGCCGGGCGACCCCCGGCTTATTTCTACTATTTATCTTCGTCTGTCATCTTATATACATTATATAATATCTGAGCCAATTCAGCCCTCGTAATACTCTTATCAGCCTTAATCATACCACCCGGCATACCGTTTATCAGATGTGCACGATAGAGAAACTCAACAGCCGTTTTACTCTCGTCCGAAAGCTCCCCCACATCGATGAAGTCACTAGCACTGCGCGATTCATATATGATGAGTTGCTCTTCCATTCCACTCGCCTTAATCATGCCGTAAACAAGCAGAAATATATCCCCGCGCGTTACTGTTTTGCCGAATGTCACGTTTTTACCAAAGGTATTATCTTCACCATACCCCAATGCGCCATATGACATGCCCAAGAGATTAAAAGTATCCGTATCATTCAGAGGACTGTTGGGGTTAAACACGCCACCCTCCAGTGACGGTGTGAATACTCCCCTTTGAACCATGACAGTCAACGCCTCATAATACCACGCGCTAGACTCAACATCTTTATACATGGTCACGCGCTCAACAATCGGCATACTCTCCAAATTCAGATAAGCCCTCTTAACCAAATCCCCAATAACCTTATGCCCCGCCGCGTTCGGATGTGGGTCAAAGAGGTTTTCCAAAACCGCACCATTCATGAGGGTTTCCCATGTTCCCTCAAACACCTTATAAACATCAACAACCTTTAATTGTGTATCAAGCCCGATGTCAAACAAATCAAGTATCTGCTGATTCAGCTTTCTAACGCAAGAATCCGCCGCGCCAGAAATCATTTCAACGCCCTTATAAGGGTTCGGCACAGTCTGAACAATCAAAACGGCACTACTATTAAGCCCCTTGATAATCTCAATAATCCTCGAAAGATTTTCCCCAAATTGCTTGGCTATCTCGTCGCCCTGTTCAGCCGTTTTGCTTACAGCTTCTGAAATACCCAAAAAAGCCTTTGACTCCAAAGCCCCGTCCGTGTATTTTTTCACCAAAGCCGTCATTACTTCGCTATCATACAAGTCAATGCCCGCATATTCGTACATGTTATTTCGAATAAGCTCTAAAAAGTCATTCCCACCGATAGTAAGCGTAATAACGTCTGCGCTTTTGAGCGCATCAGAAAGCTTTTTCGTCGGTTCCTTCAGCGCCGCCAAAAGCTCTTTTGAGGTCTGCCCATCAAGCGCGAAGTTCTCATACGACAAACCCATCTCATCGGCAAAAATATCTACAAAACAACCCTCCGCAGTCGTGCCGACTACATAACCCGAAAGCCCCTTGCCCGTCGAAATACTGTCGCCCAAAACAACATATCGCCTAATCATCTCATCTTGAACAGCCACAGCCCCCACCGGCAAGGCTAAGACTGCCGAAAGCATACCAACAGCAATCAAAAAAGCCAGAAATCTCTTCATAAAAATCCCCCCTAAAAGCCATTCTAACACAAAAATTAGCGCTTAACAATCGAATTTGCCGAAGTTCATACAATATTCATGAACCATCTAGAAAAATTTTTCTGTATAAAGCTTGCATGTTCACGAAACATGTGTTACAATAGCATTTGTTGTATTATGCGCCGCGATTTTGTTTTTGTCGGCGCAATCCTTACCGCGCGAGCGGTCTTAGTCCAGAAGGAGGTGTAGCAATGAACAAGTATGAGATGACGTTGATTTTTAAGCCCACGCTTGAAGAAGAGGTTGTCAAAACCGAGCTCGAAAAGGCAATCGGTCACGTGACGCGCTTTGGCGGCACGATTGACAAAGTGGATGAGTGGGGCAAGAGGCGTCTGGCTTATGAGATTCAGAAGGTCAATGAAGGAACCTATTTCTTCGTATATTTCACGGCCCCCGCTGAAGCTCCGGCAGATATTGAGGGTCGCGTCCGTATTATGGAAAGCCTGTTGCGTTATTTGATTATCCGTATTGAGGAATAAAAGGGGGCGGGTGTATGAACAGAGTCATCCTATTAGGAAGATTGGCGCGTGACCCCGAGATTCGTTACTCACAGGCCGCTGAACCGATTGCTGTTGCGCGTTATACTTTAGCTGTCAACAGACAATTTAAGCGCGACGAGGCGGACTTTGTCCCCTGCGTATCGTTTGGTAAAGCCGCCGAGTTCGCACAGAAATATTTCAAAAAAGGGCAACAAGTGGCCGTTGAGGGGCGTATTCAAGTGCGTTCTTACGACGACCAAAACGGTCAAAAGAAATGGACGACAGAGGTAATCGTAGAAAATCAATACTTCGCCGAGGGTAAGCAATCAAGCGGCGGAGGATATGATTCGGTACCCATGCCCGAGCCTCCGACGAACTATTCAGCCGCTCCGAAAGCCCCAAGGCAAAGCTCCGCGCCGACTCCTGCGCCCACTCAAGATTTCTATACAGTTGATGACGCGCTGGACGACGAAGACTTGCCGTTCTAATATTCGTTTTATAACCTCATTATTTTGAGAGGAGGGTCATTATGATTCAGAAGAAACGCGGGCGTCGTAAAAAACGCGTTTGCATTTTCTGCGCCGACAAAATCAACACGATTGATTATAAAGATACCGGCAAACTGCGCAAGTATATCTCCGAGCGCGGAAAAATCCTGCCGCGCCGTGTGAGCGGTAACTGCGCGAAACACCAACGCGCGCTGACAATCGCTATTAAACGCGCAAGGCATATTGCTTTGTTACCATATACACAAGACTAATAGAAAAGAGCGTCATAACGGCGCTCTTTTTTGTACGCAATCTATTGAATATCATTTCAGTGCAAAATCAACAGCCGCCTGAGCCAAAATCTCTGTTGCGTCAAAACAGGGTATGTCGATTGAATATTGCTGAACAATCAGTGGTGTTTCTGTGCAAGCCAGAACGAAATGTGTTGCGCCTTGTTCGCGCATATCCGCAATGGCTGATGTGAATGGCGAAATATCGAAGTCAAACCGCCCCGCTTTGACGTTGTAGATACAATCCATAACACCTTGTTGGGCTTCTTCGTGTGCCGTGACAGCCTTAATACCATACTTCTCTAAAGCGGTGTGATAGATTTTACTTTTGAGCGCTCCCGTCGTGCCGATAAGCCCCGCACATGACACATGCGCCGCCGCGACAGCTTCTGCGCACGTGTCTATCATGTTTATAAACGGGATTCTTACGCTGTTTTCTATTTCATGTATGAAGTAATGCGCGGTATTACAGGGCATCATAATTACGTCAGCACCCATACACTCAAGCAGTTGGGCTGATTTTCTCATCTCATGAACAGGGCTTATGCCGCCTGAAAGTATCGCCGCAGTTCTGTCGGGTATCGCGGTGTTGCTGTCAATCAGTATGCGTATATGCTCATTATCGCTTTTGGCAGGCGTGAGCAGTGTTATCTTTCGGAATAAGTCAGCCGTAGCAAGCGGCCCCATGCCACCCAGTATACCTATTGTTTTTGACATAGGTTTGCCCTCTGTCTAAAGCACATACGCGAACATCCGCAACACGTCGAAATAGTTATCCGTGCGGTAGATGAGCGTTTTGGCTTCGGGCTGTTCGATACCCGAGTAAAAGCTATGTCTGTAAGCGTGGCGGTGGTCTTTGAAATTCATTTCCACCACGAAGCTTTCGGGGAGTTTGACAAGCGCGTCTGCTAGGTTTTGCTTGACGGCTTCACATGCCGATTTGCGTAGTTCCCCGTTGACAGCTTCGGGCGTTTTTGTCATAACCACCGAACCCCAACCCTCTTTTGTCGCAACCGTTATAAGCTTTGGGTTCGTGTCACGTGACATTTCACAAAGCATATGGTCACCCGAGAGGAGTATTGACGGCACGTTTTCTAGCGCCGCCGCCATGCTGAAAATCATAAATTCACTCGCGAATTGACCGTTAATCTTTATGTAATTCGTGCGCCCTGTGATAGTGTGTGACATAGGGTTACCCGGAATACCCGCCGCGCTATGATAGCCCACGAACATAATCGCGTCAAAGCCCTTGTCTATACCCTCAACCATTGAGTATGGGTGACCGCTGAAACCGCGAATGAGTTTAACGCCCTTAGGCAGTTGCGTCACATCTATGTTATTGCCACTGCCGTGTGAGTCTTTCACGACTATTTCTGTCGCGCCACCTTCAAATGCCCCCTCACATACGGCTACGACTTCCTTTGTCATAATGTCGGCGAACGCGCGGTAACTCGCTTCTTTCGCGCTTGTTTCGGGCCAATCCATGCTTGCGGCTACGCCCTCTATGTCCGCACTGATATAAATCCTCATAAAAATCCCCCATATCCCAAAATTAAAAAAACAGGAACGCTGACGCTCCTGTAATTTTTGTCTAGTTTCTTTCTGCCGCTTCGCAAGCGTCTTCGGGTGTCATAATGCCGAACATGACAGCGATAAGGTTGTTGCCATATCTCTCAAGCATTTGAATCGGTAGGTAGATGCTCGCTTTGACAATTTCAAATGACGGAACAGTACCGTCACAGTTGACATATGTTTTGTAGCGGATGTCGCCGTCTGAGAAATCCAACTCGAAGTTGCCCGAAAGCAGACCATAGTTGGCTCTTGTCAGGTATTCCGATACGCGCGGACGGCAGTCCTCGTCAGCGCCGAGTTCTACACGTGCGTATACATTGTAGGAACGCTCATGTATGGAAATGAACAGTGTGGTTGTCTTCAGTTTGCAGCTAAGGTTAACACCCGCGCGGATGAAGCCTTTTTCGCGGTTCGTTTCAAATTTCCAATCGTCTTGGCGAAGGAAGTCCTCTACATAATCTAACAACCGCTCTGAATAATTTGAAGCCATAAATATCCTCCCCGCATACTTTCTTATTTAATTGTAACATAACCCATTGCGTTGTCAAGTGTTTTTTGGCGCAAAGATTACGGTCTGATTGATTGTAACGCCTTTGTAAGTTCGCCTGTGTGTAGTATCGCGAGTTCGTGAAGCGGTCGCGTCATGGCGATATAGAGCAGTTTTATGTCAAGTGGTTCTTCGGTGTATTGGGTGGCTGACGCGTCTGAGATGATGACAGCGTCAAACTCTAATCCCTTCGCCAGATGTACAGGCAGAACGACTATGCCGCCGTTGTACTCCTCGTCTTGGGCAGAAACTTGGGTGATACCCTCAATTTTAAGTGTATCATAGAGTTTTTTAGACTCGACAGCTGTTTTCGTGATGATGGCTATAGACTGTCGCCCTCGTGATTTCATCTCCGCTACGATTTGTTCAATCTCCTTGCGCGTGTTCACCACTTGCTTGATTTCAACGGGCGAACCGTGACGGATGACGGGTTTGGCAAGCACTATGTCTTCCAACTTCATATAAGCCGCCGCGAAGTTAGCCATATCCATAATCTCTACGGTGGTTCTGTAGCTTTGTTCGAGTGTCATGAAGTTTACGCTTGTTTCAAAGATGGAGTACATCTCATTCCAGTGTGTTATACCCTTGTGTGCGTAAATGCCTTGATATAAATCGCCTAGTATCGAGAAACTGTCAGTGCCCATAAATTCACGTAAAACACAGAGTTCAAATGGGCTTACGTCCTGCGCTTCGTCTATGATGATGTGTTTAAGCTCCATTTCGGTTGTCTTGCCGTAGAGGACGTAGTGTAGGTGGAGGATGGCGGCTAAATCCTCTTGTTCAAGCATTTTGTGTTTCGAGAACATCGTTCTATCCGCGCTTTTTTTGAGCGCGTCGCGTTCAGGGGGCTTGAACCCCTTGCCACATACTGTTTCGAATACTTCGTCCAATGCGAACAAGTCGATATAATAATCCTTTGCGGATTTGAGTTTCGCAGTTTTGAAATAATCCTTAACGGCGCTTTCGGCGCGGCGGTTCAGTTGCTTGATTTCAGCGTCGCGCTTGTCGTATATTTCGATTATCATACGCCGGCGCTCGTCCGAATCTGCCATTTGTGTTTTGATTGCCGTGACTTGAACGTCATATGCCGCCGTGATTTGTTCGATTATCGCGGGGCGGTGTGATTTGAGGGCGTTTTTGAGGTACTTTCTTATCTCGTTCAAACGCTTTTCAATGGGAAGATACGCATAATCTTCCAAGAGCTTCATTATGCGCCTGTGCGGGAAAATCGTGTAATCCAGAATCTTGAAATCTTCGGGCGGGAACAGGTTTTTTACGATATGCCTTACATATCTGTCCATGAATCTCTTATAATGAAGGGAGCCTTTTATGCGCGACACGTGCGCGAGGGTACCTGCCAGTTCTTTGTGAAGCAACATCTGGTTCAGTTTAGCGGCTGTGTCGAAAATACGCGGTTTGTCCTCCGTAATGGTACGATAGAAGTCCGCAAATGTCGTCTGCGTGACCATTTCAACGCCGAGTTCAGGCAAAACCTCTGAGATATAGCTCAAAAAGAATCGGTTCGGCGCAAGTATCATGATATTTTTGGGTTTCAGTAGATGTTCATAATTGTATAAAAGATAGGCTATACGGTGCAAGGCGATTGTCGTTTTGCCGCTACCCGCCGCCCCTTGAACAATGAGTGGGCTAGCTAGAGGTGCGCGGATTATGCGGTTCTGCTCTGCCTGAATAGTGCTGACAATATCCTTTAGGCGGTTGTCCTTGCTTTCACCGAGAGCGATTTGTAAGAATTCGTCATTTGTCGCTATGTCGATGTCGAATAAGTCAACGAGTTTCGCGTCTTCAATGATGAATTGGCGTTTAAGTGATATTTCGCCCTCAATCACCCCGTCAGGGCAGTCATACGCCGCTCGCCCTAAACGTTCTTCATAGTAGAGAACCGACACAGGTGCGCGCCAATCGATTATGAGCTGGGTGTTGTCTTCATTTCTTAGTTGCGCCATCTTGCCTATATAATAGACCTGTTTTTCTTCGCCGTCGGGCGTGAAGTCTACGCGAGCGAAGTATGGCTTTTTGAGGGCGCGGCGCATGTCACCTAATTTTTTGGTTGCCGCCGACAAAAGTTCGGTAGTGAGCGTGAGCTCATGGTATTGCTCGACGTTCTCGGCGTTATAATGCCTAAAACTGTAGTCCACCTGTTCGTCCATGACCTTTTTGCGGCGTGTCAAGTCATCATATACCTTTTGTAGATATGAGATTACATATTGGAGCCGTTCTTCTTCATTTCGAAAAGCCGGGTGCATAAATTTTTCCCTCCCTTCCTATGTACGGACTTTTAATTATAAACAAAATCAGCGCCTTTGCAATAACAATCCTATTACAAAAATATAACCCCGGGATTACCGGGGTATACGTGTTACGCTTCTGACATGAAGCTGTCGCATTCTGTGTCGCATTTGTCTTTGCATTCGCCCATTGCCTTGGTCTTGCCTACGTGAATGGAATTAAGCGTGCAATAGTTAACTTTGTCATTGTAACGGCAGCTCTTGACGCTGCAACCGATTTCTGTGTTTGGCATTTGCATTACCTCCCGTATTTGGTTTTACAGGATTAGATTTACCAGATTATTGGATAATATTCACCAACGTGAAGTCTAGGCGGTAGGTTTCCTTTTGGACGCTTACGACTGTGACTTTGACGGGGCTTCCGATTGTGAAGGTACCGTCCGGGGTGGTCAGTTCTTGGCGGTTCTCGTCAACCGAACAGTGGTGTGGGAGGGTCTGGGCATTCACAAAGCCCTCAATCGTATTCGGAAGGGCAACAAAGAAGCCACGCGGGGTCACGCCCGAGATGATGCCGTTAAACTCTTGACCGATTTTATCCTGCATATATTCCAGCTTTTTAAGCGTCAGCACTTCGCGCTCGGCTTCGTCCGCACGGCGTTCTGTGCGTGAGCATTGGTCAGCTATCGCCGCCATATCTCGGTTTTTGGGGGCACGCCCGGGTTCTGTGTTCGTTATTTCTTCCTTTAATATCCGATGAATCGTAAGGTCGGGGTAACGGCGTATCGGGGACGTAAAGTGGCTGTAGTTTTCAGCCGCAAGCCCAAAGTGACCGACATTGTTCGCAGAATAACGCGCCTGTTTCATACCGCGTAACATCATGCTCGACACCAGCGCAAAATATGGCGTATCTGCCGCATCAGAAAGCAACTTCTGGACGTTTTTGGGGCGACTTACACTGCCATTCAATTTCAGCCCTAACGGCTTGATAAACTCCGTGATAGCAGCGACACGCTCTGCGCTCGGCGGCTCATGCACGCGGAACAAAAACGGCAGATTCCGTTCAATCGCGAAGCTCGCCACGGTTTCGTTCGCTATGAGCATGAATTCTTCAATCATCTGCATGGCGATATTGCGCTGTATCGGCAGAACATCAACAGCCCTACCCTCTTTGTCAATGACTATGCGGCATTCGGTAAAGTCAAACTCGATTGCGCCGCGTGCCATGCGTTTTCGGCGTAAGATACCCATGAGGTCACGCATTTTTGTGAGCATGTCGGCGATTGGGGCGTATTCTTCGTCCTTGTTGCCATCCAGAAAAGCCGCCACGCGGTTATAAGTACAGCGCACTGATGAGTTTATGACACTGGGCGAGATTTCAGAGGTTATAACGTCGCCGTTATGGTCTATTTCCATAATACAGCTCAGGGTGAGCCTATCAACATGCGGGTGGAGTGAGCATAACCCATTCGATAACGCCTCGGGCAACATGGGAATAACCCCGCCAACAGGGTAACAGCTTGTCCCACGGCGATAAGCTTCACGGTCTATGACAGCCTTTTCGCGCACATAATGACTAACGTCGGCTATGTGAACGCCGAGTTTGTAATTGCCGTTTTCGAGTATTTCAAGCTCCACCGCATCATCTAGGTCTTTCGCGTCCTCACCGTCAATCGTAATTATTTGGTGTTCGCGCAAATCCAAACGGTCGCCGATTTCGTCAGCCGACACAGTCTTTGGGAAGCTTTCGGCCGCTTCAATGACCTCGGGTGGGAAGTCCATAGGCAGGTCATGCCCATACAAAACAGCCGCAACATCAACAAGCCGCTCATGGCGATAACCGAGGACGTTCACGACTTGACCATAATGAACGTTCTCCGTCTTCTTCTGCCCATAATCAACCTTCACACGCACGATTTGACCGTCTTCCGCGCCGCCCGTTTGGTTCTTCTCGATAACCACAGCGGGCAACTTCGGGTTGTCGGGCACAACTATGCCCATGTTTTTGTTGCCGCGCAAAGGGGCGAAACTGCCCACGATATACTCACTGCCGCGTTCAATTATTCGCACGACAAAGCCCTCAAGCCTATCATACGAAGAAAGACTTAATCGAACCTCCACAATATCGCCGTGCATTGCGCCGTTCGTGAACCGTTCGGGGATATAGATGTCCTTGGCTTCACCGTTAATCTTAAACAGGCGTTTAATCAAACGACTCTTCTCATACTCATCTTGATTGGGCGTAAGAAAGCCAAAACCCTTAGCCGAACCAGAAAAACGCCCAACAGCGGTTTCGTCAGAGCGCGGGAGCGTCAGTTTTCCCTTTGGCGTAACAACAACAAGCCCGTCGGCGACGAGCGATTTGATGACGAGAGCGAACTCCGCGCGTTTGTCGGGCGGTACGTTCAGCAAAAACGCCATTTCCGATAACTTGACCGGGCGATAGCTCTCTTCACCCATAATCCGCAATACTTTATCACGGCGCTTCTTAAAATCTTCCTTTTTTCCGATAGCGCCAATTTTTATTTTCTTTTTCACCTTGACACGCCTTTAATCATGTATTATAATATAGCTATGCTCGAGTGGCGGAATAGGTAGACGCAAAGGACTTAAAATCCTTCGGAAGCGATTCCGTGTCGGTTCGAGTCCGACCTCGAGCATTTTTTATTGTCATTATTGTGTCCTATAGCGTGTTGCTTATGCCGACGCATTCGGCGCATGTGCCGCGCAACATCAGCGTATAACTTCTAACCACATCACCACAACCACTTGTGTCAATCGTCACAACCGCATCCGCATCAATAACCCGCCCACAAGTTTCACAAAAAAAATGTTCGTGGCTGTCAAGTCTAAAATCAAACCTGTCGCCCGCGCCCGGTACCACTACTTTTCTGATGTCGCCCGATTCGGCGAATTGGTTAAGATTCCTATAAACCGTCCCCAAGCTTAGTTTAGAGTTGTCGCGCCGTAAAGTCTGGTATATCTCGTCTGCTGTTGGGTGATTCGTCGCTGTTTGAACCGCGTTTAGGATTGCTTCCTTCTGTTTTGTGTGCTTCATAGCTACCTCTTTTGATTATTCTGTTGCTGATTATACAGTAGTTGACGCAATTTGTAAATACGTTACCTGAATTTTAGTAAAGATTATCGAAAAATCCCTATTGACAAGGTAGGGATTAGTGTTATAATAATTTCAGTAACAATTATCATTTACCGAGGAGGACAATAATATGCAAAACTTAAAGGGCACAAAGACTGAAGCCAACCTGATGGCGGCATTCGCGGGCGAGAGCCAGGCCAGAAACAAATACACATACTTCGCGTCAAAGGCGCGTAAAGAGGGTTATGAGCAAATAGCCGATATCTTCACAGAAACAGCCGGCAACGAGATGGAGCACGCCAAGTTGTGGTTCAAGCTGTTAAACGGCGGCGAAATCCCCACGACTGTCGAAAACCTCAAAGCAGCAGCTGGTGGCGAAAACGGCGAGTGGACAGACATGTACGCGAGAATGGCGAAAGAAGCCAAGGAAGAGGGCTTCGACAAAATCGCTTACCTTTTTGAAGCCGTTGGCAAGATTGAGAAAGCCCACGAAGAGCGTTACCTTGCATTACTGGCCGCTGTTGAAAACGGTACAGTCTTCGCTAAAGAAGAAGAGGTTATGTGGATTTGCGCTAACTGCGGTCATATCCATGTAGGTAAGAAGGCTCCCGAGAAGTGCCCGGTTTGCGAACATCCGAAGGCGTTCTTTGAAATGGTTGCTAAGAATTACTAAGAATATACGTAATGTTGAGGGCGTGTTAAGCGCCCTTTTACTCGAAATACACAATTTACAGCTTGATTATTTCGGCTTTTTATTGTATGATATTCATACAACATGGCGCGGTTAGCGTTATGTAATAAGGAGGTGCTCTTATGGCATATATCATTAAAGACAATTGCATTAGCTGTGGTCAGTGTGAACCTGAATGCCCGGTTAACTGCATTTCCGCAGGCGACGGCCTGTATGTTATTGACGCGAGTGTTTGCATTTCTTGCGGTCAGTGCGCATCTGTTTGCCCCGTTGAGGCTCCTGTAGCGGAATAATCCTACATAGGTAGCGATTGGGCAAGTTGTAAGACAAGAAGTAAAACAAGCAGTAGGCTGTCGGCGTTATGTCGGCGGCCTTTTTGTTTTCTCACTGGTTTACGAAGCTTATGGAAATATGAACTAGAAACCATCTGTTGTCATATATTGAGTTGTAATAGTTTTATAACCTATTTATTTGGGGTGATTAGGTGAGCGATACTATATCTACGCCACAGGAAGAAATAAACCCAAGAGAAACCATAACGTCAGGGGCAAGAGGTATCACAGGCTCTACGGGGCCACGCGGAAAAACTGGGGCTACAGGCCCGACAGGGGCTACGGGCACAACGGCTACACTTCAAAACGCCTTGTTCATGATAAACCCTGACACGATTCAAAACGGTGGGAATATCGCCTTTACCGCGGCGTTTATAAACGGAAATGATATTACACAAACAACGGCTTCATCAATACAGCTTGCGGCGGGTCATGTCTATTCGATTTCATATACGCTGTCAGCCGCGGTGGTGTCGTTTTTGGAGGTCACGCCCCACGTGAACGGTAATGGGGTTCAGGGCTTTGGGGCTAGAGCTGATGCCGGTACGCCAAAAACCCACGCGAATGTATCGGGCATGTTCTTGGTTGACGCGATGGTCAGTGCGGTTACGATTGTGTTTGAATATCAAGGCGAAACAGATGCCGATGAACCATTTGGGAATATTTCAATATTCGAGATACTATAGAAACATGTATATGAGATTGCGTTTAAGCCCGCTACGAACTTTGTGGCGGGTTTTTGCTTTGATTATTCCAGTAACCAAATCATGCACTATCCCATATGATGTAGTGTACATGCTTAGTGCGCGCCAGAGGTGTACGCTTACATGCGATAAAGGTTGTTAGGCATAACGAAGAGAAGAAATCGGAAAAACTTCCGGGTTATCAACTATTTTGAAAAAGAAGGAGAGATTTCTTAATGGCAAACAACGCTCTTCAAGTAACACTAACCAACGGTACCAGTGTTGCACCGGGTGCAAATGTTCTTTTCAACAATGTTATCTTCATGACAGGTAACATCAGCTATGACCCTACTACGGGTGTTATCACGTTCAATGTTCCGGGCATTTACTCGTTTAACTGGTATGTTGCTACACAGACATCAACCTCGAGTACAGGTATTAACTTCGCGCTCGAAACATCGTCAGGTAATGTTGTAGAGGGCGACTCACCGCTTTTGACAGGTCAAGAAACGGGCTTCGCGGTTCTTACCATACCCACGGCGGGCACGACGGCATCTTTGGTTAATACAACAGCGGCAACGGTTGTGTATTCATCGATTGTTCCTGTTCAAGCCAGCCTTATGGTCTACGAAGTTGACCTTGGCGCAACGGGTGCTACAGGCGCTACCGGTGCTACGGGCGCGACGGGTGCTACAGGTATCACAGGCGCAACAGGCGCTTCAGGTATCACAGGCGCAACGGGTGCTACAGGCTTAACGGGTGCTACGGGTACTACCGGTGCTACAGGCTCAACGGGTGCTACGGGTACAACGGGTGCTACTGGCGCTACCGGTGCTAAGGGTTCTACGGGTGCTACCGGTGCTACAGGCGCTAAGGGTGCTACCGGTGCTTCGGGCACAACAGGCGCTACAGGTGCTACCGGTGCCACTGGCGCTACAGGCACTACGGGTCTTACAGGTGCTACAGGCGCAACAGGTGTGACGGGTTCAACCGGCGCAACGGGTGCCACAGGTACAACAGGCTCGACAGGTATTGCCGGTGCTACAGGCGCAACGGGTGCTACAGGTACTGCCGGTGCTACAGGCGCTACAGGCGCCACAGGCGCAGTCGGTGCTACGGGCGTTACAGGTGCTACAGGTACAACAGGCTCAACAGGCTCAACGGGCGCAATAGGCCCCGCCGGTGCTGCTGGTGCCACAGGTGCTACAGGTGTTACAGGCGGTACAGGCGCAACGGGTGCCACAGGTGACACGGGCGCGACAGGCGCAACCGGCCCAGCGTTCAACTCGTTCGCTAACGCAACAAAGACTGTTGACCAACCCGCTATCCCTGTTGGTAGTGTTATTACACTCGATAACGCAACTATAAACGGCGGCGACATAGCTTATGACCCCGGCACAGGCTTGTTCACGATTCTTACAGACGGCACGTATGTCATTTACTGGAAGTTCTCAGCTACACCGGTACTTGGCACAACCGCTCTCGAAATCGATATGAACCTCTTCCCGGGCGCTGTCTTCGTTGACGGTATAGCCGTATCCTCGACTATTGACCAACTTGTTGGTACGTTGGTTGTGTTCCCTGCTGTTGCGGGCGACACATTCGGCTTTATCAACGGTTCTGATGGGCCGATTGACGTAGTGGCAACAGCCGCTCCCGGACCGTTCGGCAATGCTTCGGTTTACAGAATTGCGTAATCGATAGTTGCAAGTAATATCCCATGAGCCAAACCCTGTGATGAACAGGGTTTGGCTTTTCGTCTGATTTCTCGTCTATCGCTTATGTCTGAGGCTCTTAGCCCTTGTTGATTGCCAAAGTGTTGCCGAAATTGTAGGTCTGTGGCTTCAAATTACCTCAACACATACCCACCAATCATGCGACAAATCCCCGTAATATCAGCACTGCTCACAAACTCGAACTTAACATTACCCATGCCGCTAAACCAGAGTTCCAACTCTGAGTCCAAATCGAACACGCCCGCCGTTTCCACTGAAAACGCCTGAATCTTGCTATACGGCAGTGATGTAAAATCCTTCTTCTTACCCGTTATCCCCTGTACGTTTATCGCAATAATCCGTGCCGTCGTAAAAACAACACCGACACGTTTGCCCTGAAACACCTAAATAATCGACTCTTTTTCCAATAATAACGGCGCAATCATATCCGAAAACGCGGACGGATGAACCGGCTTTAGCTTAAAAAACGATGCGTTCTGAAAGTCAATCATTATAAATCCCCCTAATTCTTATATGAATAAACATAAACCCGCGCTGAGCGCGGGTCTACGGTATTCTATCAAAACATCAAGCTATTTCACAGCTGTCATAATCCCATTTTGAATCTTTATGTACTGCCCATCTTTAACTGTCGCGTAAAGTGCGCCCTTGGCTCCCTCAATCGCTACAATGTCCTTCCCGTTGGCATCAGTCGTAATCGTATAGAACGCATTATATTTTTCATCCTTCTGGACGATTCTATACTCGCCGGCCGGAACATCCACACCTACCTTATACTGCCCGTCACCATACTCTTTGGCAGAATTAGACGGTGTGGGTGTAGCATCTGCTTTTGAGGTAAGCGTCGCGGTTTTTGTCGCGTCATTATAACCGACTTCCATACCAAGGATTTCTGCGGCGGCTCTTAACGGAACGTATGTCGTGCCGTTATAGGCTAGCGTTTCTTTGTCTACGGCTTGACCATTGACTACTAACTTTACCAAACCGAACACAGCGTCAATAGTTTTGCTGGTTTCAGCAAAAACAGGTGTCGCTGTAAACAATACGGCGGCCGAAACAAAACCTACTAAATACGATTTGATGTGCTTTTTCATGGCGGACCCTCCCCTTTTCATGTGAACTCATACCATTTGTATGATGAACGATTGTTCTACATAAGTATACCTAAAAAAGAAATAACTGTCAATCTTTCATAGT
>CAZOVK010000017.1:0-36040 GCA_964583165.1 uncultured Defluviitaleaceae bacterium
GTCGCCGTTACGCTCTTGCCGCAGCCCGAGTCGCCGACAATCGCGACACATTCGCCCGCAAAACCGTCAAACGAAACGCCGCGCACGCCGTGAACGCGCCCGCCATAGGTCGCGAATGACACGGCTAAGTCCTTGATTTGTAGTAGCTTTTCCGTCTTAATCGCCCCCTATACTATTTAGCGCCCCTCATGCGTGGGTCAAGCGCGTCGCGCAAGCCGTCGCCGAGCAGGTTGAAGCTCAACATGGTCGTACAAATGAAAATCGATACGATGAACAACTGGAACGGGTTCTGGCGGTAGCTCTCTGCGACTTCACGCGCGAGAATACCCCAACTGGGTGTCGGTGGTTTTAGCCCTAGACCGATAAAGCTAAGGAAGGCTTCGGTGAAAATCGCCGACGGAATCGCCATTGCCACATTCGTAATAATCAGCCCCATTGTATTAGGGACAAGATGTTTGAAGATGATACGCATACTGCCTGAGCCGAGAGCACGCGCCGCGAGAACATACTCACTTGTTTTAAGTTGGAGCACTTGCCCGCGAATGAAACGCGCCGAGCCAATCCAACCTAAGGCCGTCATAGCCGCCACAAGCCCCGCAATACCGGCGTTTCTGCCGAACGCAATCATTAGCAGAATCGCGATAATGAGTGTAGGTATGCCATAGAGCACGTCAATCAAGCGCATTATGAGCATATCTATCTTGCCGCCGAAGTAACCCGCGATGCCGCCAATCCAGATGCCGTTGAATTGGTTTATAAGAGCGACTATCAAGCTGATAGACAGCGAATAGCGCGCCCCTGTCCAGATACGTGACCACATATCGCGGCCTGCCTTGTCAGTGCCGAAAAAGTGGTCGCCGCTTGGGAGTTGGTTCATGGCCTTCGCGTTCGTCGTTCTGTAGTCGTATTGCGTCATAAAAGGCCCGAGAATCGCAAGGACTACATAAATCATCAAGATAACGCAACAAATCATTGCCAGTGGATTCTTACGGAAGCGCACGAACGCGTCTTGCCAATAATTCAGCGTCGGGCGCACTATTTGATTGCTCTTGTCTAAGTCGCGCTCTATAGGTTCATAAAGCGACGCGTCAGACACATTCACTTCGCTTGCCAACACCTGATTTTCCGCCACTTTACACCTACTTTCCTATTCTGATACGCGGGTCAATGAACCCGTATGCAATATCTACACAGAAATTCGCGATTACAAGGAATGTGCCGTAGAACAAGGACATACCCAGAATCATGGTATAGTCAAGGTCGTTAAGACTGCCGACATAGAACTTACCCATACCGGGAATCAAGAACACGTACTCGATGATGTAAGTACCCGTCAGAATAGCCGCGACGGCGGGGCCGATAACGGTAATGACAGGGAGTATCGCGTTTCTGATTTGGTGGCGCCAGAGGATTTCAAGGCCGTTCAGACCTTTGGATTCAGCCGTCACGATATAGTCCTGATTCGATACATCAATCATGTTGGCGCGCATTAGGCGCGTGACAAGTGCTGTTGTCCACATGCTCAGAGCAAAAGTGGGTAGTATCGTATGTGCAAACGTGCCCCATTGCGCAATCGGGAACCATTTAAGCTGAACCGCAAAGCCGAATTGCAGTAGCGCACCGCTGATAAACTCCGGTAGGCTTACGCCTACAATGGCGATTATTAAACAGAAGTAGTCCAGAAACTTGCGCCGATTCAGCGCCGATATACAACCGAGCGTAAGCCCCAAAATCATCGCAAACGTGATTGAGCGTATACCCACGTCAGCCGAAACGGGGAATGTTTCGCTTATGACCTTAGTCACAGGGCGGTCGCCGTATTTGAGCGCAACGCCTAAGTCACCCTTAAACAGGTTCTTTATGTAGTTGACATACTGAATCACAAGCGGCTGGTCAAGCCCATAGTAACGCTTCAAGTTCTCACGCGCGGCGGCCGAAATCTTGGGGTCATTAAACGTATCGCCCGGAATCGTCCGCACAAGGAAGAACAACAGCGTTAGCAAAACGAAAATCGTGAGCAAGGATATGCCCAGTCTTTTAAGGATGTACATTACCATTTTCTCACATCCCATCCATTATAAAGATATGAAGATATACAAAGGGGGCGGCGTGAACCGCCCCGATCCGTAGGGACGCAAATCAGCGCCCGCTACTTAACTATTTCACGAAGTACGCATATACGAAGTCTTCCGAAACCATGAAGTTACGCGGAAGGTTCATAAGCTTATCGTTCTTCATCCACGCGCGGCGGCGTACTTGTAGCGGAACGAACGCGGCGTCAGAAATCGTGAGCTTCTCTGCATCTGCCATGAGTTGCATACGTTTTGTCGGGTCGCCTTCGTGACGAGCGGCTTCAACCTTGTCGTCATATTCCTTGTTGAACCAGTGCAAGCTGGCTTCGCCGTTGCCTGTCTGGAACAGCTCAAGGTATGTCATCGGGTCGTCATAGTCAGGCATCCAGCCCTTGAATACGAGCGAGTAGTTAGAGCCTTGGTCTTGTTTAAGTTTCTCTGCGTATGTTACAAGCTGAATCTCGAAGTTGATACCGAGGTTCGTGATGAACATGTCTTGAAGAATCTCTGCCTGAAGCTTAGAACCTGCTGAGTCTGTTGTCAGAAGCGTAACAGTGATTTGCTTGGGGTCAGTCAGATTCAATTCTGCTAAAGCCTTGTCAAGATATTCTTTTGCTTTGGCGGGGTCAGCTGTTGTCGGCATACCTTCGATGGGGTATTCTTCATAATACGGCTTGTTTACGCCACTAACGTCGGGCAGAACAAGACGCGTACCCGGTAACAACAGACCGTTTGACGCGAGCAGGCAATAGTCTTCTCTATCAACGGCGTAGTTGAGCGCCATACGGAAGTTTTGGTTGGCAAGCCACGGTTCGTCTGCGTTGTCATGCTTAATTGAGAGCCAGTCAACCGCGCCATCAGCGAACAATTGAACATTCGGGTCGTCTTTGAAGTCCACCCATGCTGTTGACGGAATGTCTACATAGCTGAGCTGACCGTCATTGTACATATCAAGAGCTGTATTTGTGCCGCCCGGAACAACGTAAATCTTGACTGTGTTCAGATAGATTGCGTCGGCGTTCCAGTAGTTCGGATTCTTTTCAAGGAGTAAGTATTCTTCATGCTTCCATTCTTTGAGCACGAAAGGACCGTTATAGAGCATGTTTTCGGGCTCTTGCGCGAATTTCTCGCCCTGTGCCTTTACAAACTCTTCCTTAACGGGGTAATATTGCATGTTATAGACCATGGGGATGAAGTAAGGCGCGGAATATTCAAGCGTGTATTCGAGCGTCTTGTCATCAATCGCCTTTACACCAACGTCATCACGCGAGCCTTTGCCTTCGTTATAGGCAAGAGCGCCCTTAACTATGTAGCCCTGGAATGCGTAAGGTGTGGCTGTTTCGGGGTCAAGCAGGCGTTTAAGACCAAACTCGAAGTCGTGAGCCGTAATCGGCGAGCCATCACTCCATTTAGCGTCACGGAGGTGGAATGTTACTTTCATGCCATCATCAGAAATTTCCCACGATTCGGCGATGCCCGGCATAGGTGTAACGCCGTTTTCAAGGCGTACAAGACCCTCATAGATACCGCGCCCGACAGAGAAAGACGCAGAAGACGACGCTTTCTGTTGGTCGAGTGACGGCGCGTCAACTGTCATAGCAAACGCCAAGTCTTGAACATCAGCAAGCTCTTCGCCGTTGGGGCCGAGTTTGCCGGTGGGCGCCTGTGATTGTTGAGTGGGCGCGGGTGTGGCTGAACTTTGCTGTGACTGTGATGGGGTGGGGGTTGGGCTTGAACTTGAACTTGCGGGTGTGGCAGTACCGCCACAAGCTGTCAAGCCTGCTACCATGATTGATACTACTAACAGCGATAAAAACTTCTTCATGAATGCCCTCCTTAAACTACTTTTTTATATGCAGAAACCAAAAACTTGGTTTCTAGCCTACATTGAACGAAAACATTAAACCATAGCGTATTGGATATTGTGGCACGCGACAAAGTGGCTGGGGCTGACTTCTGTGAGCTCGGGTGAAGTCTCGCCACATGCCTTGACAGTACATGAACAACGCCCGCGGAAGCGGCACAGCGGTTGTGGGTTTATCGGGCTGGGTACGTCGCCCTCCAGTAATATGCGGTTGCGCGAGTGTTCAATATCGGGGTCGGGTATCGGAATCGCCGACAAAAGTGCCCTTGTGTATGGGTGAAGTGGGTTATCATATAATTCAGAACTGGAGGCCTGCTCAACGAGAGTGCCCAGATACATAACGGCAACATTGTCAGAAATATGCTTGACCATGCTTAAATCATGCGCTATAAATAGGTAGGTAAGCCCCATTTTTTCTTGCAAGCCAATCAAAAGGTTGACAATCTGCGCCTGAATACTCACGTCAAGAGCAGAAATTGGCTCGTCACAAACAATGAATTTCGGTTCAATCGCAAGCGCGCGCGCGATGCCGATACGTTGACGCTGACCGCCCGAAAACTCATGCGGAAAGCGCCCGCCATGCTCATGGTTCAAGCCGACGAGGCTCAAAAGCTCGTTTATGCGGTCGAGTCTGTCTTTGCCCTTGTAAATCTTATGTATGTCTATGCCCTCGCCAATGATGTCGCCGACTGTCATGCGTGGGTTCAATGACGCGTATGGGTCTTGGAAGATGATTTGCGCGTCTTTTGTGAACTCGCGATGTTCGGCGCGATTCATCTTGTGGACGGATTTACCGTCAAAAACGACCTCACCGCCCGTTGCGTCATAGAGTTTCAGTATCGTGCGCCCGATTGTGCTCTTGCCACAGCCCGACTCACCCACAAGCCCGAGTGTTGCGCCGCGCTCAATAGAAAAACTCACATCATCAACCGCTTTAAGGATACTGCCGCGCCCTACCTGAAAATACTTTTTCAGATGACTGACATTAAGTAGCTGTTCCGGCATAATCCCGCCCCCTCTATCAATAATTAGCCTGAATTGTCAACTGGTATTACCAGATTATCAGAAACCATGTTGTTTGTCAAGACTTTATTCATTTATGACATAATTTTTATTGGTATGATAGTAGAATTGTTCAGATTCTACAACCACAGAAATTTTACAATTTGGGTTAAATAGGTTTGCATTCGTCAAGTAATGGGTGTATAATAATTTAGTAAGGGCTTAACTAACGGCTTGGTAACCTATAGCAACTTGGTAGATACTTTGTTGAGTTGCCATGAAGCCGTCTATTATTTTGGAGGCGCATGGATTTGAATGTTCTAATCGGTAAACTCAAGGGCTATTTTGTGCAGAATCGCTCAATGTTTCAACAGATATTTCGCATAACATGGCCCGCATTTATTGAACTGTTCCTGTCGTCGCTGTTTCATGTTGTTGATATGGCTATGGTGGGGCGACTTTCGCCGTCTGCGATAGCGGCTGTTGGGCTTACGAACACGCCGTTTATGTTGCTAACGTCGATATTCCAGGCTGTAAACGTCGGCAGTACGGCGCTTGTATCGTGGAGTGTCGGCGAGGGTAACCCAAAACGCGGCGCACAGGTCGTTAAACAAACCGTCATATTCAACATCACGTTGGCGACGATTCTAACTATAGGCGGTATTTTTGCGGCTCCATACATAATGGGATTTATGGCTAATGACCCGCTTACTAAAGAATATTCAACGGAATACTTGACTATTCTGTGTTATTCGATACCCGCTATGGGCTTGTCTATGGGTATTTCGGCGGCCTTGCGCGGTTGTGGGCAAACGAGATTGCCGATGTTATATAACCTTGCGGCTAACTTCATAAATGTCGTGTTGAACTATGTGTTGATTTATGGTCATTTCGGCATTACGGGCATGGGTGTTTCGGGCGCGGCGTGGGCGACGAGTATTTCTCGCTTCATAAGCGCAGGCGCGGCACTCGCCGTCGTAATCTTCTACCGCGGAACGCCTGTAAGGTTGCACCTAAAAACAAGCTGGAAGCCCGATTTTGGGATTATCAAAACTATGTTGAGTATAGGTCTTCCAGCGGCGGGGGAACAGCTTGTAATTCAGACGGGGCTTATGATGTTCGCCAAAATCGTGTCTAGCCTTGGCGTGTTTGTTTATGCGGCTCACCAGATTGTCGCGAATGTCAACATGATGGCGTTTTCAATCAATCAGGCGTTCTCGGTGTCGAATACCGCGCTTGTCGGGCGGGCTGTGGGCGCTGATGACTTTGAGCTTGCACAGCGTTATACCTATACAAACCGATGGCTCGCGCGTATCGCTTCTGGCTTTGTGGCTATTATGATTCTCATTCTCGCGCGCCCGATTATGTCATTGTATACGGACGTTTCGGAGGTTATAACAATAGGACTTCCGCTGTTCTGGTTTATAGCCGTTGTGCAGTTTGTTCAGGCTTCACAGATGAGTATATCGGGGGCTTTGCGTGGTTCGGGCGACACGATGTATCCGCTTTATGCGACAATCGCGGGCATTTGGGGCTTCCGCGTGGCCATGTGTTACCTATTGGCATTAGTCATGGGGTGGGGCGTTACGGGCGCATGGACGGCGTTTTTGCTAGACCAATTAGCCCGCACATTCGTAGTAAGCCGCCGCTTCAAATCGGGTAAGTGGCGTGGCATGAAAGCAAAAAAAGCCGAACGCGCACGACGGCATATGGCTAAGGGGCAGTAGTATATGAAGAAAGCCGCCATTAGGCGGCTCTTTTTATGGCAAAATCACCGGTTATAGTATTTTTGTAAAATAGTGGCGCTTATGTATAAGTGGGTATTCTTGAAGCGCGAATACCTCTTGAAAGCCATGTTTTCTATAGAAATCGGGGGCTTGAAAACTAAACGTATCAAGAAAGACATATCTGCAACCGCGTTCCCTAGCGGTGTTTTCGGCTTGTGCCAACATTCGTCTCCCGATATGTTGACCGCGTAGGCTTTCACTGACCCACAGATACTCAACTGTCAGCCAATTCCCGTATGTATAACCGATAAGCCCCGCGAGCTTTTCCCCGGACTCGTTCTCAAAGAATATGCCGAGCTTTTTGGGTTTGAGTCCTCCGGTTCTTGCGTTGTTATATTCCAGAAGCCCTTGAAAGACATCAGATATGTCTTGTTTTGTCACTTCTTCCGTAATTCTAAAATCCATTTGAAAATACCCCTTTAGAGCCTATTTAGGCAGAACAAGTTTCATAAGGCTGGTAGTACCCAATATCCCACTGGCGGCGGAGTTATTGAGCAAATGTATAATAGGCGATAACGACGGGTTCAACGCAAGTAAAACACCACCTATATTAAACACCAGAAACGCTATCAAAACGCCAGCAAAAAAACCAATGACCATACCGCCGAGCCTGTTCAACAGATTCAACCCCGGTATATGCGCGACAATATTAAGCGCGTTTCCGACGATTTCTATGACTATGCCCAGAACCACAGACGCGATAATCAGCGCAAGGCAGTTTATCGCTAGGTCGGTAAGATACAGGCTGACCATAGAAATCTGTGTGTCGAGCGGCACGCTCACGGCTTGACTGCCTGACGCGATAAGTTGTTCAAGGAAGCCGACTTGCGCTGTGGGTAAGCTGATTGACGACAACAAATCTGCCTGCATGGTGTTTACCTGTTGACCCATCGCGTTGTAGAACAAGTCGTAAATAATCGTGTATACGGGCGTTGTTTTCAGAATATCCGCGATAATGGGCATGAGCAGATACGCGAGAAACAACGACATAAGCCCCTTGCCGAGTGAGAAAACCATTCTGACCAGCCCTTGCTTACTACCGTTAAGCACGCAAAGGGCTATAATACCTATCAATAAGAAATCGATAATATTCATTACTCATCACCATCCGTTTCAACAGGCACGGCATCAACCGGGCGTCTTTGGGCTTCGAGCATGACGGCGCGGCTATTGCCCGTTATTACTAGCCGCCCCGAACGCGCCACAGGCGAAACGCCGAACACGTCCATTGGCGCGTTGTATGTCCAGAGTGTGTCGCCTTTTGTGGTAATGCCGTAGAAGGCGCGGTTAGCGCCGACTATGAGTGTGTCGAAGCCGTAGGTTAGCTGTGTCACGCGTCCGCCACCGTCAAATGTACCTATCTTCAACAAATCCATATTATAAATACAAACCGTGCCGCGCTTTTCATAACCCTCAACAAAACGTGGCGTATCATACGCGAGCGCAAACGCGTTCTTGCCAATCGTACAAAACGCCGAAACTTCATTAGGTAACGGCATCTTCCAAAGTATCGCGCCGCCGTTGTTTGCGTCATAACACCTTATTTCACTGTCAGACACCGCAAGTAGTTTGTTCTTCTCCATAAACACCAAACTCCCGATAACCTGGTCGCGATTTTCGGTGTTCGCGGCGTATATACCATCTTTAATATCTATCGAATCGGTCTGTGTTATGTAAATGAAATTGATTTTGGAGTTCATCTGAACCTCGTTCACGTCCAGATAAGCGAATGCGAGAATGCGCCCGTCGTCTGAGATGTCGGCGCAGAGTGGGTAACTGTTCGCGTCACCGAGAACACCGCCTGACTGTAACGCACCTTTCGGGTTAAAGACAGAAACGCCATACCCCGCTTCACCCTTGCGCGTAATCGCCGCGCTGTAGCCCGCATTGTTTAGCGCCATGCCCACAATAGGCTCGTCCACTTGTACCTCATAGAGTTCGCCGCCTGAATTGTAGACATAGAGCCAATTTCCGCGATTTTCGGCGACACTGATATACTCACCATCAGCCACTATATTTGGCGCAACCATTGAATACATCGCGCTCATACGCTCATACCCATCAGGATTCAGAAATTTCACGCCGTTCTTCGTCACATGGAAGAACCCCGCATTATTCGGGCTATAGAACAGCGGGCGCGAATCGGCCGAATACTCGAAAGACAGCCCCGTTTCATAGAGCCGATTCTCGACATTCTCACCCGCAAAAAGGCTCACAATCGCGTCCTTACCCAGAAATGCCGCAAGCCCTAGCATACCCACAGCCAAAATCCCAATGAGCCACGTACTCCAACCAATCTTCATTTTATCCCTTTTCTTTCGTGTTCAAAACAAAATTCATTACAATTACAATCAATTGAAACAGCCCCAGATAACCGAAAGCCGTATACACAATGCCAACAATATTCGAGAACCCCATACCCGCGCCCGTTAGCCCTAGAACCACGACGATTACCTTAATCGCGAGTGGGTCGGCGTTTGTTTTCGCGCATAGCCAGTTAATAAGCGCAAAGCCATTGGCGACAGCGGTTGTGAGCATGGCACAAACCAACAGGAGTAAGTAACAAACCTCCATAACCGCGCCGCTTTTGTTCGCTATGTAAAGCATGGGGATTTCGAGTGTTCTCACCGCGTCCAGATTCAGAAACAGCGGGAAGGCGAACACGAGCCCCAAAACGCCGAGAAACAGTGCCGATAGAATGCCCGCGCCTCGCATGACACGTTTGGTTTTTGCCATACTTGCCATAGATACCATAACGCAAACAGCAGTTACTATATTATAAGAAGCGTAAAGTATAGACGAGAACACCCAATTGTCAAGCGCTTGCGTTATCGGGAACAGAAACTCCAGAAACGTGGTCTTGTAGCTTGTTATTATTGAGTAAAGCCCAAATGCCGTGCCCGCGACTATCAATATCGGAGTAAGCGCGACATTCACGGCCAGAATACCATCTAAGTCAAAGCAGAACACCACAAACGACACGAGCGCTAACCCCGCCGCGCCCACATAATAGAACAAACGCGAACCGCCGATTTGTTCGAGAGCCGCGCCGCAACCCGAGAGCATGGCCGAAAACAGCACAGCCATGAACGCCATAGCGATAAGCGACAGAAGAGTGCCGAGTTTTCTCCCCATTAGTTTATCGAGAAAACCGTCATAATCATTAACGCCAAAACGCGCACAAAGTTTTAACACGGCATAGAGCAGAAATCCCAGAATCGCCGCCGACAGCCCAATGCCACACAACCCCCACGCTCCGAAACGCACGAAGAACGCAATGAGTTCCTGCCCACTCGCGAAGCCCGCGCCCAAAATTATGCCCGTGAAAACGAGCGCGAGTTTGACTGACGTAATACGCTTATCCATAACATCACCTAGTGATGTATATGAACAAGCCCCGAAGCTTATGCTACAAACCTAACTGACCACTGGGCAAGAAATGCCCCGACGACGGGATTTTAGCCGAACGGTAACGCTCTAACTCTGTCAAGTCTGATTCAGCCGCCGAAACAACGCGTGTCAGCGAAGAATTGCGTTTGAGCGTTAGAACCTGAACGCCTTGCGCGTTCTTTTGTGTCATGGCGGGTACCAGTTCTGTATTTATGAGAAGTGCCTTGTCTGTGCCGCGATAAATAACCAAATCCGTTTCGGTCGGATAATAACCCATGAACACCAGCGGTGACTTGTCTGAATAGGCGTTGACGAGTTTCTTTCTGTTCATCTTTGTCTGGTATGCCGACAGTACAATCTTACTGACTTTTCCGTTCTCGTAGGCGAATATGACAAACCCACTATAGTCTGTGGTTGCCGCCATGTATAGTATTCGCTCGTCTGAGAGCCCCAACACATTGGGCAAGTAATCGCCGTAAGCTGACGGCTTTTGGTCGGCAAACTCGCTCGCCTTCATTTTATATACGTTCATTTTGTCTGTGAAGAATAGAATCTCCGCGCGGTTTGTCGTGTCAATAGTCGCGATGAGCCTGTCGTCGGGCTTCAGCGTCTGTTCGTTCGCGAAACGTAAAGACGTAACGGCCAGTTTTTTGAAATAGTTGTGCTCCGTCAAGAACAAGCGCACGGCATAATCGGCGACAAGCTCTGCTTCTTCGGGCACTTCGATTTCATGTTCGTGAACAATCGAGGTTTTGCGCTCTGTGCCGTACTTCTTTGCCACCTCGCGCAGTTCTTTGGCTATGAGCGCGTTCATCTTGTTGCCGTCATTAAGAAGCTGTTCGAGTTCTTCAATCGCGCGGCGCAAAGCGTCCATTTCGTTTGTTTTGTTGAGAAGATAGGCTTTATTGAGGTTACGTAACTTGATTTCGGCGATATATTCTGCCTGTTTCTCGTCTATGTCAAAGCCTTTCATAAGGTTCGGGATAACCAACTTGTCTTCTTCTGTGCCCCGTATTATCGCAATCGCTTTGTCAATGTCTAACAGAATCTTTGACAAACCCGCCAACAGGTGAAGTTGTTCGCGGTGTTTGTTAAGGTCAAATCTCACGCGACGGCTCACACAATCAATTCTGAATGTCAGCCATTCGTCCAGAATCTCGCGAATACCCATAGTCTTTGGGCGACCGTTCACTAAGATGTTGAAATTGCAACTGAAAGAATCTGATAGCGGCGTAAGTTGGAACAGTTTGTGCATTATGACATCTGGGTTAGCAGACCGCCTTATGTCAATAGCGATTTTAAGCCCAGCTAGACCCGTTTCATCCCGCACATCCGTAATATCTTTTATCTTGTTCGCTTTAATCAGCGCGATAATCTTGTCAATTATGGCCTCAATCGTCGTCGAATACGGTATCTCCGTAATCTCAATACACGAGTTCTTCTTATCAAACGTAAACTTCGCGCGGAGTTTCACCGACCCGCGCCCCGTTTCATAAATCTGTTTGATGGCCGCCGCGTCATATATCAACTCGCCACCCGTGGGGAAGTCGGGCGCTAAAACAATCTTTGTGAAGTCGCAGTTTTCGTCCTTTAAGTACGCAATCGCGGCGTTACAGATTTCGATAAGGTTAAACGGCGCGATACTGCTTGCCATGCCGACGGCGATACCCATATTGGGCGTGACGAGCACGTTCGGGAAAGTCGTCGGCAGTAACAGAGGCTCCTTCATTGTGCCGTTGTAGTTGTCCGAAAACTCCACGTTGTCTTTGTCTATGTCCTTGAAAACTTCGGCGCAGAACGCGTCTAGCTTGGCTTCTGTATAACGTGACGCGGCGTATGCCATGTCGCGTGAATAGACCTTGCCGAAGTTACCCTTGCTGTCAACAAAAGGGTGTAGCAAAGCGCCATTCCCACGTGTTAGGCGCACGAGTGTTTCATAAATCGCGCCCTCGCCATGTGGGTTCAGGCGCATGGTTTGCCCGACAATATCGGCTGACTTAACGCGCCCGCCTGTCAGCAAGCCCATTTTGTACATAGTATAGAGCAACTTCCTATGAGCGGGCTTAAAGCCGTCTATTTGCGGAATCGCGCGGCTTACAATGACGCTCATGGCGTAGGGCATGAAATTCTGTTCTATCGTGTCTGTTATCGCCTGTTCTGTGACGATAATGGGCTTCTTTGGTGTGTTTTCTATCTTCTTTGGCATTATACAACCTCTGTTAAATCAATATATTTGTGACCGAATTGCTCTATAAACTCCTTGCGCCCGCGCAGGTTGTCGCCTAACAAGAGTTCAAACATTTCTGATGTTTTTTCTGCTTCTTCGGGGCAGACGGATATTAGGCGGCGCGTTTCGGGGCACATGGTCGTCAGCCACATCATGTCGGGTTCGTTTTCGCCCAACCCTTTTGAGCGCTGTATGTGTATCTTGCCCGATAGTTTCTTCACAATTTCGTCTTTCTCGCGGTCTGAGTAGGCGAAGTGGGTCTTTTTCGCGCTGGTTATTTCGTAGAGCGGTGTTTCGGCTATGAACACCTTACGCGCCGATATAAGCGTAGGTACAAGTCTTTGTATCATAGTCAAAATCATAGTCCGAATATGGAAGCCGTCTACGTCACCGTCTGTACAGATGATGACCTTGCTCCAGTTGAGTTTTGATAGGTCGAAGGTGTTGCCGTCGTCCTTGTGATGCCCTTTCGTCCGTATCTCAACGCCACAACCCAAAACGCGCAACAAGTCTGATATAATCTCACTCGCGAAAATTTTGTCATAGTCGGCTTTAAGGCAGTTCAAAATCTTCCCACGGACGGGCATAATGCCTTGAAACTCGGGGTCACGCGCCATCTTACACGCGCCAAGGGCCGAGTCACCCTCAACAATATAGAGCTCTCTGACCGCCACATCACGCGAACGGCAGTTGACAAACTTCTCAACGCGGTTGGCTATGTCAACGCCCGCCGTCAGTTTCTTCTTGATAGACAGGCGCGTTTTTTCGGCCGTTTCGCGGCTTCGCTTGTTTGCAAGCACCTGTGCGGCCAGCTTGTCCGCTTCCATTTTGTTTTCAATGAAATAGATTTCAAGCTGTTTCTTCAAAAACTCGGTCATTGTTTCTTGAATGAAGCGGTTGTTAATAGATTTCTTCGTCTGGTTCTCATAACTAGTTATGGTTGAAAAACCGTTAGAAATGAAAATAAGGCAGTCGAGAACGTCCGCCGTTGTTAGCCGCTTTTCGTCTTTCTTATATAGCCCCTGTTGTTTTAGGTAGCTGTCAATGGCGTATGTAAACGCCGTTTTCATTGCCTTTTCGGGCGAACCGCCGTGTTCTAGAAAGCTGGAGTTATGGTAATATTGCGCGACACTCTGCTCATTGCTGAAACAAAACGCTATTTCACACCTAAAGCGGTATTCTGGTCTGTCCTCCTTGTCACGACCCCGCGCCTCGTGAGTGAGGTAAACGGGTTGAGTGAACGCGCTTTCCCCGCCAAGCTCTTTGATGTAGTCACGGATACCCTCTTTATAATAAAAGGTTTCTGTCGTGCCGCTTTCTTCATCGAAAAATATAAACGTAAGCCCCGCATTCACAACAGCCTGCTTTTTGAGCGTGTCAACATAAAACTCGCGCGGGATATTGATGTCTGTAAACACTGTGTCATCGGGTTTCCACTTCATGGTTGAGCCTGTTTGTTTCGCTTTGGTTTCCTTTTTGTCAAGCCCACCGACGTTTTTACCGCGCTCAAAGTGGAGGTTATACTCATAGCCGTCACGTACAACGCGTACGTCCATATACTCTGACGCATATTGTGTGGCGCAAAGCCCAAGACCGTTTAGGCCAAGGCTATATTCGTAGTGCTCTTCGTCATTGTTCTTAAACTTCCCACCCGCGTAAAGCTCACAGAACACCAGCTCCCAGTTATACTTTTGTTCTGTCTGGTTCCAGTCAACGGGGCAACCGCGCCCGAAGTCTTGAACCGTTATAGAACCGTCGGCGTGGCGCGTTACACGGATTGTGTCGCCAAAACCCTCTCTTGCCTCATCAATTGAATTGGACAATATCTCAAACACCGCATGGCAGCAGCCGTTCACGTCATCTGAACCAAAAATTACTGACGGGCGCAACCTTACGCGGTCTTCATCTTTCAGCATTGTTATAGAATCGTTGCCGTACTCTTTTGTACTTCTCTTTACCATTCTCAACCCTCATTTGTATATAGTTCCGTAACGCCGCGTTATACGCGCCCCTACGTTCCGTTATCTCCCGAAAACCGCCTGCGTGATATACAACGCCGCCACAACTCCCGCAAAATTCGCAATGAGTGCTCCTACCAGCGTATAGCGTGTTTTCGTGATGTTTACGCTCATAAAATAAATACTCAGTGTATAGAACACTGTTTCTGTACAGCTCATCATGACAGACACAAAACGCCCCAAGAACGAATCTGGCCCATAAGTCTTGAATATGTCAAGCAGTATCCCCGTTGAAGCGCTTGAAGATACAAGGCGCATGAACGTAAGCGCCAGGGCTTCTTTCGGGTAACCCAAAAGGTCAGTCACGGGCGCGAGCAGATTCGTGAAAATATCAAGCGCACCGCTGGCTCTAAGCATGGCAACGGCTATCATCAATCCCAAAAGTGTCGGGAAGATTCTAAACACCGTCGTGATACCATCTTTTGCGCCCTCAATAAATATATCGTAAACGGGTAATCTTTTCAATACCCCATAGACAATTATTACTAAAAAGATTGTGGGCACAATCATGAGCGAGAGTAAGAGCATGAATTTCATAGCTATCTCCAATCTATCTGAAATAGAATTTTTCCAGTATTTTTGCGGCTGTTATGCCGACTATGGTTGAAATCAGTGTAGCGAATAACCCGGGGCCGATTATCTCTGTCGGGCTGGCCGAATGATACTGTGTGCGGAAAACTATGAGGTTCATCGTGACAAGTTGTAGACTGCTCATATTGACTATCAGAAACATACACATTGAGCGGCTCGCCTTGTCTTTTTCGGGGTTCAGTTTCTGCATTTCTTCCATAGCCTTTAAGCCCGCCGGTGTGGCCGCCCAACCCAGACCTAACATATTGGCTATCATATTCGTTGAAATATGGCTTATGGCGGCTGACTTTGGGTGTAAGTCAGGGAATAGGAATTTTAATAACGGTGTCATGCGGCGAGAAAGCGATTTAATCAGCCCACCTGTTTCGGCAATCTTCATAAGCCCCGTCCACATGCTCATGATACCGAGCATGGTTATACAGAGCGTGACGGCCTCTTTGGCCGTGTCTAGCGCCGAGTTAGTCACAGCGTCTAGCCGCCCCGTAAAAGCCGCAATAATAATAGCGGCAACAATCATAAACGCCCATATGTAATTCAGCATATAAGACCCCCGAAAGCTCGTTTCTAGTGTAGACAGTACAATCTATGAAGATTCGTCCCAATTATGCTGAATAAATACTGACAAACAATCCAAAATAAGAGCGTGAAAAAAATTTGAAGGGAGAAAGTTATGCCTAAACTTAGCCAAACGGAACTTAACTCCATCCGCGAAGTTGTAGCGTGCCACCAGACAACGGCCGCGAAACTTTCGGACTACGCGAATCAGATTACTGACCCGCAAATCAAACAGATGTTCACAAAGGCCGCGCAAGAAGCGCGTAATGCCGCGAACAACCTTATTTCGATGATATAGGAGGTTATTATGCAAGAAAAAGATATGGTTCTTGACATTCTGGGCGGCACAAAGGCCTCCCTCGGCAACTATGCCAAGGTCATTGTTGAAACATCTGACCAACAATTGCGCCAGACATATCAACAAATGCGCGACGGCGATGAGAAATTTCAATATGACCTGTATCGTATAGCCGAGCAAAAGGGCTATTACGTACCCGCTCCTGAAGCTACACCACAGGATTCGCAACAAGTAAAGACGGCGCTTTCTCAAGGGCAACTCCCGAACGTGAGATAGTTGTGGCAATTTAACGAACAAACGCCACTTCGCCTATAAGTCTGTGGTGTTCAAATAAAAATTGCTATAGATTGTTAAGGGGCTGAACGCTAATGAGTCAGCCCCTTAATTTTGAATGTTACACCCGGCTGACAGCGCATAGAGTATTTTCTTACAATCTTGTTACAAAAGTTGTCAATTTGTCGAAATTGTCTACACAGAGTATTCCTAATTACAACCAAACTACAATTATCGACATTACACAGCCTGTTGCCGATTTTGAAATTTTGTCAATATAAAATTGTTATTGTCATTATGAAAAAAAGGTGTATAATTGTATATAAAGCTAAACCTAGGTACATAATCTAAGGGAGGTATCACGATGATTAGTAAGAAGCTTTACATCCACAATGAATCGGGCTTGCATGTGCGCCCCGCGGGCTATCTGGTAAAGGCGGTTTCGGGGTTGAGTTGTGACATTAAAATCGATTTTAACGGCAAGCAGTACAATGCGAAAAGCGTCTTGGGTATAATGAGCGCGTGTATCAAAAAAGGCGAAGAAGTTACCTTTATTTGTAACGGCGCTGATGAAGTAAAGGCAATGGCAGCAATAGAAAAGGCAGTAGCTGACGGTTTGGGTGAATAGTCCTCGTTCAAACAGAATCTTATCACAATTCTCATTGTTGCTTTTGTTCTTGCCCCGATTGTTTTATTATCAATTACGGTACTATGGGTATTCAGGTGTGAAAAGTGGACATTCATATACTGAGACCAAGAACTAAACAAACGGTGGGAGAGGTGGAACATGGATAAACCACGAAAGGGTAGACCGCCCAAAGTAAGAAACACAGCGGAAAACCCTGTAGCAACCGAAGGTGCGCCGGAGGTACTTGACGATTATATGGCGAGCCGTTGCCGCGTTATCGGCGAGAACATCAGAAACGAGCGACGTGTAAGGGATTTCTCAATTGAGAACCTAGCTGAGTACCTTGAGCTGTCTTCTTCTTACATCGGTCTGCTTGAACGCGGCGAACGCTGCCCAAGCTTAAAGAGTCTGTTCAAAGTCTGCGACTTATTCGGCTGTGAGCCTGACGATATTCTTACGAACAAGCGCGACATGACGACACAGGGGCGCCTTACTGTGGCCGAGACTAGAAGAAATGCACAACAGAACAAGTACAATGCGGCGATTTCCTTGCTTGCGGGGCTTGACGAAGGGCAGCTTGATGTCATTATCGGTCTTGCCAAGAGTCTTAAACAGCTCAAAAAGCACATGCTCAAGGAGCAAATGACAGGCGGCGAGGAATAATCAAAAAATAACAGCAGCGCGGTTATGCGTTTAGCTGTTATTTTTTCATGTATATGAGGGGGGCATATGACAGAATATATGAAGGTTTTGAGGGCGCATGTAGGGCATTCGCCGATTATTCAGTGTGGGGCAAGTGTCATTGTTGAAGATGAAAACGGGCGAATCCTCTTAGGGCTTAGGACTGACAACGAATGTTGGAGTTATCCGGGTGGTTCTGTCGAATTAGGCGAGAGTGTCGAAGAAACAGCCGCGCGTGAATTGTTTGAAGAAATGGGTTTAATAGCCGAAGAGCTGGAACTGTTCGGTGTGTTTTCGGGTGAAGGTTTGCATTATGTATATCCGAACGGCGACGAGGTTCATAATATCGATATTGTTTTTGTATGCAAGAAGTATCGCGGTGAACTGAAAGCCGACCCTGTTGAGATGAAAACGCTGAATTTTTTCGCTATCGATAATATGCCCGAAAACATCTCACCACCCATAAAAAAGTCGCTTCTAAGCTATATAGAAGCGCGGGCAAAACTGTAATTTGATTAACGACCTCATTTGAATTCAAAGCCAAACATGACCTGCAAAATTGTAGCGGGTTTTTAATTTCGTTAAATAGGATATGTGGTATAATGGTCATACAAGAAACGAAAGAGGGTTGAAGAGTATTTTAAGCGTAAATATCGAAACAGAACGCCTCATATTCAGACGAATGAAAGAAGAAGACGCGGAGTTATGTTTTAGCCTCTGGCTTGACGAAGAAATGGGCAAGTATATGGCCGACCCTCCACGGGAACTGGCTGATGAGCAGTACCTAAACTTCGCTAAGGGCATTGAAACGGACGAAAGCTGGTATCCGTTTGTGGTGTTCTCAAAGGAAACGGGTGAGTTTGTCGGCACCTGTAGTTTTATCCCTATGATTGACCCCGTTCGCTGGGATTTGGGGTATGCGATACATAAGAAATTCTGGCGGCAGGGATATGCGACAGAAATGGTTTCGGCTGTTATTAACTTTGGGCTTAGCAAGGGTGTAAGAAGGTTCTCTGCAAAGGTGGCGCAAGAGAATGCGGCCTCAAACGCACTTATGAGAAAGCTGGGCTTCGTTGCGATTAAGGAAGGCACATATCGCAAGCAACATACGGATATTGTGTATGATGATTATACATATCAGCTTGAACGGTTTAATATACTCACAGTCAATATCGAGACAGAGCGTCTTATCATCAGACGCACGCGGGAAGAAGACGCGGCGTTATGTCTGGATATGTGGTTGGACGACGAAACAGGCAAGTATATGACCGACCCACCGCGCGAAAAGGCTGACGAAGGCTTTCTTAACTTCGCCAAGGGGATTGAAGCAGACGAGAGCTGGCTCCCTCTTGTGGCTTTTTCAAAAGAAACGGGAGCGTTTATCGGTACATGCAGTGTCTTCCCATACGAAGACCCCACGCATTGGGAGCTGGGATATACGATACATAAAGACTTCTGGCGGCGGGGCTTCGCGACTGAAATGGTGACAGCCGTTATTGATTATGGTTACGGAATCGGAGTGAGGACATTCACGGCTGATGTGGCGCAAGAAAACACGGCTTCAAACGCGCTGTCGAGTAAGTTGGGTTTCGTTGTGGTGGGCGAGGGGAGTTTTCGCAAGAAGAATACCGACATTACCTACAGCGATTATACCTATCAGCTAGATAGGTTATAACGCCAAATTTTTCTCTTTCAATTTTGGTGTTATGTGGTATAATGGTCATACAAGGGGGGGTTATTATGCCAATTTTTAATGAACAATTCACAGCCTCAATCTTTGAATCAGAAGGGCACGTACACATTAACGGTCAAAACATACCATATAAGACCGTTTGTCAGGATAACGTGTTCTACAACGAAGACGGCAAGGCTATAGGCAGTATCTTTTCGTATACTTACCTAAGAAGTGACGTCGCCGATGCCGAAAAACGCCCTGTCGCGTTCATTTTCAACGGCGGGCCGGGTTCGGGTTCACTCTGGCTTCACGTGGGGATTTTTGGGCCCCAAAGGCTCATCTATAACGGCAATCCCGAGGGCATCAATATGTCGGGGAGCCTTGATTATCAACTCATTAACAATGACCTCTGTATGCTCGATATTTGTGATTTGGTGTTCATTGACCCCGTGGGCACGGGTTATGGGCGGCTTCTCGATAAAGACGCGGCCGAGCGTTTCTACGGCTATGAAGAAGACGCAAACGCTGTTGCTACGTTCATTCATATGTGGATGTCAAAGTTTGGGCGTTGGCATTCGCCGCATTACCTCATTGGCGAAAGCTACGGCACACTGCGCGCCGCTTTGCTTGCTGAAGTGTTGACAGGTAACGGCAAGGATGATTTCAGCCTTACACAGATTGACGGGCTTGTGTTGATTGGTAACGCGATTGGCAAAACGAACGACATTCTGTCATATCAAGCCGAGCCCGCGCTTCTGGCTCTGCCCTGTATGGCGGCTACTCATTGGTATCACCACTTGCAGGATAAATGCACCGTCGAAGAATTCGTTGAGGAAAGTTACGATTTCTGCGCGAAAGAATACGCCGCCGCGCTCTATATGGGCTCTGTTTTACCGAAAGACAGATTTGATGCCATTGCTGAAAAGCTCGTTTATTTCACGGGCTTAGACATGGATTACATAGTCGAGTCAGAATTGCGCCCAGACATGAAGGAGTTCATGCGCCGTGTCGTCAGAAAAGAGGGTTTAGAAGTCGGGCTGTATGACAGCCGTTTCACTTTACCGCTCAACAAAAACGGCGGTGGCTTCAATGATGACCCTGCGATTGTACAGTATGCGCCCTCTTATATGGCCGCCATTTGTGGGCCTGTTTCAAAGGCACTGGGCATTACGTTTGAGCGCAAGTATTTGGGTATCAGCGGCTCAGTCGGTGAGAAGTGGAAGCGCAGTGCGAAGCGTTCGCCTGCCGAATGCCTTGACGCGTCTATGCGCCGTTGCCCGAAGATGAAACTGATGTTTTCCAGCGGTATGTATGACCTCATTTGCCAAATGGGGCAGGCGCGTTATCTGGCGACACATCTTCATCTCGATATGAGCCGCGTAACTATTCGTGAACACCAGTCGGGGCATATGAGTTACCTCGGCGAAGACAGCGCGAAACGGCTTGCTGATGATGTCCGCGCAATGATAGCGGAGTAGAATAGATTTGGGGCGCGAATAAGCGCCCTTTTTACGATAATTACAATAAAGGGGAAACTATGAAACCACAATTTTTCAGCGGAAATCGCAAGGCTTTTGCCGATAAACTGTCCGCGGGTTCGATTGCTTTGTTCTTCGCGGGTTATGCGCCTGTCAAAACGGCAGACGAGTATTACCCACATTATACAGACAGAAATTTCGTTTATCTCACGGGCATTGAAGAAAACGCGCTGATTTTGATGATTAAGAAAGACGAGAATACTTTTACTGAAACACTCTTTATTCAACCACCCGACCTACGGGCAGAGCGTTGGAACGGCGCGAGAATTAAAGCAGATGTGGCGAGCGAAGTTTCGGGGGTTACTGACATACGCTACCTTGCAGATTTCGCGCGGTTCTTCAAACAGGCGGTTGGTTGTGGGTTTTATGACAAGTTATACCTTGATACGGAGAAACTCACAGAGGTTGTAGCCGACGATGAAAGCTATAAATTCGCGAAAATCGCCCGCGAACAGTTCCCGGGGCTTCTGATTAGAAACAGCCGCCCGATTATGAAGATGTTACGGCTCATTAAACAGCCATGCGAGATTGAGGCTATGCGTTATGCTGAAACGATAACGCGTGACGGCATCATTGCTATGATGAACGCGAGCATACCCGGGCTTTTCGAGTATCAACTCAAGGCCGAGTGGGATTATGCGCTCATGCAACGCGGCGTATTAAGCCCCGCCTTCCCTTCGATTGTAAGCGCGGGCGCGAACAACTTCTGCATTCACTATAACAGTTATACGGGTGTTCTCAACGACGGCGATATGGTTCTCAATGACGTAGGCGCAAAGTGGGATTTCATGTCAAATGATGTTTCGCGCGGTTGGCCGGTCAATGGGCGGTTCACCGAGCGTCAACGCCTGCTCTATACATGCGCGTTAAACACGTCTGATTATATGTTCAGTATCATTAAACCCGGTATGCCTATGAATGAGGTTGACGCTACGGCACGCCGTTATAACTATGAGCAGATGAGGGCGGCGGGCGTTCTCGATTCGTTTGACGACATCGGTACATATATGTGGCATGGCGGCGCTCATCACGTGGGCTTTGATGTTCATGACGTTGTGGCGACAAACGATATGCCTACAATGCCGATTGAGGCGGGTATGGTGTTCTGTGTCGATATCGGGATTTATCATGAAGAATGGGGCATCGGCTTTAGACTGGAGGACAATTGTTTGGTCACCGAAAACGGCTGTGAGAACCTTTCTGCCTGTACGCCACGCACAATTGAAGAGATTGGAGACATAATGCGGGGGTAAAAATGGGGGATATCACGATTAAAGTCATTAGAGACGATAATATAGAATTGTGCCGCGTGTTGTGTAATGAGCTTATGGCGTTTCAGAAGTCGAAGGCATTTATCATGCCCGAGTTATTCGATTTGATGCATTTTGACACGCGCATTAAGTATAGCTATGAGAAGGCGTTACGTAAGCATGTAGCGGTTGTTTTTGATGACGAAACGCCTGTTGGTTATGTGTTTTCGACTATTGACAGAGTCAAGCCCGAAGATAACGCGGCTAAACCCGAGTGGGCACCCGAAGACGGTAAGGGGTTTTACCCCGAATGGGTTGCATTTACTGAGAATATTGGCTGTCTGAACAACCTCTATTTGCGTGAAGAATATCGCGGCATGGGTCTGGGCAAGAAGCTGTTCGACATTTCGATGGAATGGCTCGATAGCTTTGATGATACCGATATTACATTTGTGTTCATCTCGAACGGCAACCAAGCGGCTCTCGATTTCTACCTAAAGAATGGGTTTGTCTATAGCCATGACGTGTTTGGCGGGTTTATAATCTCGGCATATAAGAAAAAGCAGAGATGTTAATTGACCGTGAATGTCACATCACCGATACGCATTGACCAATATAGCGACAAATATGGCTCTTCGTCAACGAGATAACACAGGCTGAATGCGTCCATGCCTGTATCTGCCGAACCGCTTGAGAGCATAGACAAAAGGGCTTGACGTGGCGGGTTCACGTAACCGTAGATGTCAGATGAAAGCGTGAAGTTGTAAATGAGCCGCTTGTAGCCTGTCACCACGCCGTTTTGCACCGTGACTTCGAGTATGTGGTCAAGACCTGTGCGGGCGCGTTCACGTTTTGAGAGCGTGAGCGCGAAGCCGCCGATGGTATAATCAAACGCAAACGACCACTTGCCGTCAGTTTCTGTTGCGGTTGATAAATAATAGTTATTTTCTATCGTGTTATCAATGGAGAGTAGGGCGAGCGCCGCCGCGTAGTTATCCGCGAAGCCCGTTCTTGTGCCGTCGCCTGTTTTATAGCGTGTATATTCGAGGACATCTGTCGCGTAGTACTTAACGACCGTTGTTTCGTCGCGGTAGGTAAACGGTTGGTTGTTACTCGTCCACTTACTGCCCGGGACGGTGAAGAATACATCCACTTTCTTCTCGATTACGTTTAGGAGTTTCTCACCGTTCTGGGCATATGGGTTTGACACTATGACATTTGGGTAACGATATGCGCTGTCTATAATAGGTATGAACTCGTTTTTACGGAAAACACCTTCAAACGCCGCGTCATGCAGTGAGGACACGTAGTAAAGCGGTTGATTCAGTGTTTCAGATGTTTCAATCAGCTCATTTATAGCCTGCTTTTGAATATTCGTAGTAATGCGGTATTCGTAAGCTAAATTATCGGGCGTACTGATAAATTGCACGAAGGCGGTTTCGCTGTCAGTCGCGGGTAGAAGCGCAATCATATCAAACGACGGCACGCGCGACAAAAAGGCCGCCTGCCTAATGCCTAACGCTGATAAAAACGCGTCCGACGGCATTGATACGGCGTATTCCATAAGCACAGCGGGTTGCGCATAGATGCGCGTTGTGTCGACGGAATTAACCTCGCTGAAGTCATTAGCGCGCACTGCCGCCGATACGATTGTGATAGCGCGGGAAGTTAGGCTGTCAGAGTCATAAAGCAACGAGAATACCGCCCCATCTGCCGATATAGCGAGTCTATACGGGTGTGTGAGTTGTTCCAAATAAGCCCCTGTGCCGCTTGTACCGCCGCCTGAAGACTGCCAAGGCGGTTTTACTGCGCCGTTAGCTAGCCAGAGGGCGTTGACTTGAATAAACGTAGCCGCCACAAGTAGACAAATTAAGATGTTCTTGACAATGTTCAGTTTCATATTACCCCAACTGTCTGTAGATAATCAACCGCCTAGAGGCGATTTGATAAGCAAGGTACCGCCTATAGGCGGTATTGTTTAGTTTATAGCAAAACCTAACATGGCAACCTCAATACCATAGTCGTGCCTTTGCCGAGTTCGCTTTGAGCCGTGATTGCGCCGCCGTGGGCTTCCATTATCTCTTTGGCTATACTAAGACCTAAGCCTGTGCCGCCCATCTTGCGGGAACGCGCCTTGTCAACGCGGTAGAAGCGCTCGAATATCCGCCCTAGGTCTTCTTTAGGTATGCCCATGCCGTTGTCTTCTACCGAGATTTTCACATTGTGTTCCGTCTTTTCTATCCACACCTTGACGCGCGCACCCTCATAGCTGTATTTAAGCGCATTCGAGATGATGTTGTTTAACACTTGGTTGATACGCTCGGCATCTAACGACATCACAAGTGATGTCATGGTGGGGCTGTATTCTATATGTTTGTGCTGTTTGTCGGCCGTTATTTCGTGACTTCTGAGGTTCTGCTCGAGTAGGCGCACGATATCCACGTCTGTAAAGTTGAAATTCATCTGGCTGTTGTCGAGGCGAGATAACTCGAGCAAGTCACGAACGAGCGCCGCCATGCGGTTGGTTTCGTTGTTTATGACATTTAAGAAATCAACGGCTATCTTTTGGTCGTCGAGCGCCCCCTCTAAGAGCGTTTCTGTATAACTCTTGATTGTCGTCAGCGGTGTTCGGAGTTCATGCGACACGTTCGCGACAAACTCTTTACGCATGTTATCAAGCTTAATGTGCTTCGTTACGTCCTGCAATACGATAATCGAACCAATGGCGCGCCCTTGGTTGAAGTAGGGAATAAAGTTGGCGGCGAGGTACTTGTCGCCGATTTTGACAGTCGTTGAGTAGTTCTTGCCTATCGCTACGTCCTCCGGGTCAATATTGAGCCGCGCGAGTAAATCGTCAAACGTAAGCCCGTTGATTTCACCATATTCGGGGCTCCAGAGCAGTTCCTTGCATATGTGGTTTGAGTGAATGACTTGCCCCGCCGCATCATACGCCAAAACGCCGTCTGTCATGTTGTATAGAATAATTTCAAGCTTGTTCTTTTCACCCTGCATGACGGAGATACTCGTTGACAGTTCGGTTGCCATGTTGTTGAAGCTCTCGGTGAGTTGCCCGAGTTCGTCATTTGAAAGCACAGGTATTTCCTTGTCAAGATGCCCCGCCGCCAGCTCTTTTGCGCGCATTGTGAGTGTTTTAATCGGCCCCGTGATTGTGGCGGAGAACAGAAAGCCCAAAATTCCTGTCATAATCAGCGCAAGCATGAGTGAGATGATGATTAGGTTTGTCGTTTGTGATAGGCTCTCGAAAATCTTTGTCGCGTCCTGTCGAACGTAAATAACATAACGTATATCGTTCGCGCTGTCTCTCACGGGGCGCGCAAACTCCATCCAAGTTGTCATTGTGTTGTTGATGTCTTCACTCATCTTGCCCGAATTAAACGCCGTGTCGCCAATGAGCGCCGCCGCTACGGTTGAGTTGTGGTAGCGTTGATAAAGTGAGCGGTCGAGTGTTGCGTTTGAGAAAATCGTTTCACCTGTCGCGGCGTTGATTAAATGCCATTGTGTATTCGCCATGATGTTCACGACTCGAAAGTTTTCGCTAAGCGTGCGCCAGACGCTTTCTGCGCTGGGTTCGGGGGTTGCGCATAAGAAGTCCGCGAATTGTTCATAGACCCCACCCGCGTAGTCCTCCAAGTCACGGCGGCTCGCGTTGTCAAAGTTTTGGCGTATCATGACAATCGTGAATGTGCCCGACGAAATCATGACAATGAACACGAGCGTTATATACATAATCATGAGCTTCCAACGTAAACTCACGTAAAATCACCTTTTTCATTAGTTTCAGTTCAATTGGGCTTCGTTAACGGTCAACAAAATGCCCCATTACAATATCATTTTAATAACCTCTGACACGCCCTGTTCTTGCATTGTCACGCCGTAGATGGTGTCGGCTTCTTCCATTGTGCCTTTTCTGTGTGTGATAACAATGTATTGGCTGTCTGAGCCCTCGGTCGAAATATAACGGGCGAAGCGTTTGACATTCGCATCATCAAGGGCCGCTTCTATTTCATCTAAAACACAAAACGGCGCAGGTTTAAGCCTTAGAATGCCGAAGAGTAGGGCAATCGCCGTAAGGGCACGTTCGCCCCCCGAAAAAAGGTTCATGTTCTGGAGTTTCTTCCCCGGCGGTGAGCTGATAACGTCAACACCCGATTCAAGCACGTTTGTTTCGTCAGTGAGTTGTAAATACGCCTCACCGCCGCCGAACATCTTACGAAAGACATCACCGAAGCTGTCGGAAATCAGTTTGAGTTGTTCAAGGAAACGTTCTTCCATAGCGCGTTTAATCTCCGAAATTATCTGGAGAAGCTTCCGCTCGGCCAGTTGAATGTCGTCGCGTTGTGCAGTGATGAAGTTGTAACGCTCCTTCGTGCTGTCATACTCGGTCAGAGCGGCGAGATTCACTGTGCCCAACTCGCGGATTTTCTCTTTGAGTGTTGACAGCTCCTTCGAAAGTTGAGCGATTGTGCCTTCTGCCCTTTCTTTCGCGGCCGCTTGTGCGTATGTAATGCCGTGGTCGTCCCATAGGGCGTTGTATAGCCGTTGCTTGTCAGATTGAAGCTGTTCAAGCTTTAGGTTTTGGCGGTTCTGCTCGTTGTGTATGCGCGCTAGCGTTGAGGTGATATTGGTTACGTCGCGTTCGGCATAGGCAATTGTGGCAAGAAGTGTTTCGCGCTCGCGGTTTTGAGCCTTTGTTTGGGTTTCAAGCGCGGTCAGTTGGGCGGTCATTTCTGACGACTGTTTTTGTGTTTCTTCTATTATATATAGGTTCTGTTCAATTTCGGTTTTCTTCACAGCGACCTGCTCATGTGCTTCTCCAATAGCCTTTCGCGATTCTTCGGCGTTAGCCACTGCGTCACGGTTTCGTGCTTCTGCCGCGTCGAGCTCTGCCTGTTCGCGGGCGGCTTCTATGCGAAGGGTTGAGAGCGCGGCCATTTGTTGCTCACGCGTGGTTTTGGTTTCACGCGCATCAAGTTGCGCCTGTTGAAGTTTCGCGTTTAATTGCTCAATCTCATTGACGATTTGCGCAACGAGCCGTTCACATTCCGCAATCTGTTTATCGGAAATTTCTATCTGTTTGGCAAGCTGTTTTTCTTCGATACGTTTCTGTTCAAGGTTACGTTCAAGGGCGGCGTTTTCGTCTGCGGCGCGTTTAAGCTCCATGCGGCGCGTCAGTAATACGCGCTCCGCATCAGACAACGCGGCTTGGTTCGCGTCACGCTCTACCTTTATTTTCGCGTTTTCTTCATTAAAACGTGGCAAACCCGTCCTTAGTGTCGCGATTTGCTCGTTCAAGCCGTTTTCTTCACCGCGAAGTTCCGTAATCTCTCGCGCACGCCCCAAAATCTTCCCGCTTTCGCGCATTGAACCACCTGTGATTGCGCCACCCGTGTTAAAAAGTTCGCCTGACAGCGTGACAGTCTTATAATTATAGCCCGATTTCTTACAGAAGTTAATCGCGTTCTGCATGGTGTCAACGACAACAACACGCGCCAAGAGGTTTCTCAAAATCTGCGAGTATCGCTCGTCAAACTTAACCAAATCAATGGCCGCGCCGATAACGCCCGTTTCGCGTAGTAGGCTCTCGTTCAGCCCGTTCGTGTGTCGCCCCGCTGTGAGTGGTAGAAATGTCGCCCGCCCAGCCTTCGCGCGTTTGAGTGTTTCAATCATGCGCTTGGCTGTGTCCTCGTCATCAACCACTATATTTTGAACCGCGAAGCCCAGCGCAATCTCAATGGCCGTTTCATATGAAGCGTCTGTCGTGATAAGTTCGCCAATCGCGCCGTGAATGCCTTTGTCTGTTTTCCGCGCTCTTAATACAGTCTGGACGGCGCGGTTATAACCGTCTAAATCGGTTTCGAGTTCTTCGAGCAGTTTTCGGCGCGTGCGCTTCGTGTTCAATTCTTTTTCAAGTGCTGAAATGCGGTCACTCACGCGGCTTTGACGCTCGCGTATTTCGTTCGCGCGTTCTGATAGCTTACGCGCTTCGATTGCCAAACCCTCGGCGCGGGCTTGCCACTCGGCTATATCGTCCTCGGCGCGGCGTTTCGCGTCGTGGTTGCGTGTCTGGCGCGACTGTGCGTCCTCGATTTCCTCCGAAAGCTGTTTGGCGCGGCTTTCTATCTGTTGGCGCGTGCTCTCGGCGCGGCTTAGGCGACTGCGCTCGGCATTTTGCCTGTTTAATAATTCTATATGTTCGGTCAGCGCGGTTTCAGCGAATTTCTCGGCGTCTGTGAGTGCCGCGCTTAGGTTTTCCAGTTCTGATTGTGTGCGCCCGATTGTAGCGTTCTTCTCTGCCAAAACTGTTCTGCCGCGTTCTATAAAGGCTTCAAGCTCTCGCATGTCCGCGCCGTCTGTGTCTAGCTGACGCGTTAGGGCTTCGGCTCGTTTTTCAAGGTTTTCTATTTCGTCAGACGCGTAACGGTTCTGTTGTTCAAGCAGTTGGATACGCGAAGCCGCCTTTTCGCGTTCAACGCGCAAAGATGTCATTGTACTATTCGATTGCTCATACTCTATGTTAAGCTTTTCCAGCTTTTCTTTCTGTTCGGAAACGTCAGCCTTGGCCTTTTCGAGCGCATTCTCGCTGTCAGAAGCCTGCGCGTTCAAAATCGCCGCCGTATCGGTCAGCGCGTCTGTGTCACTCACACATTTTTCTATTTGTGCAAGTATGATACTGATTTCTATTTGTTTCTGCCGTTCTGCAAGGTCCATGAACACGCGCGCGGCGGCGGCTTGCTCTTTTAAGAGCGGCAACCTCGCCCCCAACTCCGTAAGCATGTCCTCCACGCGCAAAAGATTCTGTCGCTCGCGAAACAATTTCGCTTCGGCTTCGGCGCGGCGTATCTTGAATTTCACAATGCCCGCTGCTTCATCGAGCGCAAGCCGCCGTTCGTCTGATTTCTGGCTTAAAATCTCGTCAATACGCCCTTGCCCAATTATCGAATACCCCTCTTTGCCCAAACCGGTGTCAGCGAAGAGTTCGTGAATGTCTTTGAGCCGACACGCCGCCCCGTTTATAAAATACTGGCTCTCACCCGTCCGAAACAGCCGCCTTGTGATGATAATTTCAGAAAAGCCGCCGCCAAACGCGCCGTCTTGATTGTCGATTGTTAGCGCAACCTCCGCCATGCCGAGAGCGCGGCGCGTCTTTGTGCCCGCGAAAATAACGTCCTCCATCTTAGCCCCGCGTAGGCTCTTCGCGCTCTGCTCGCCCAGAACCCACCTAATCGCGTCCGCAATGTTAGACTTTCCGCTACCGTTTGGGCCGACAACCGTCGTCACGCCCTTTTCAAACGCTAAACCAACCCTATTCGGGAACGATTTGAAGCCGTACAGCTCCAAACGTGATAAAAACATAGCTCACCTGAAATTTTGCTATTTAATAAAGCCGATTTTGTTGAACGGGAAGAACCGAAAAATTGCCTTACCTACAATGGCTTCGCGCTTAACGAAGCCTACTTCGGCAAAGCGTGAGTCCTCACTGGCGTTACGGTTGTCGCCCAGAACAAAATAGGCGTTTTCGGGCACTGTCACGGGGAAATCGATATTCCCAAGATTGTAAATCAAACCGTCACCGCTCGTATCTTCAACAATCTTATCATTAACATAAAACTGATGGTCGAGAAGCTCCACAACGTCACCCGGTAGCCCAATCACACGCTTGACATAATACTTTGACGGGTTCATGGGGTAGGGGAATACGATAATGTCGTTGTAATCGGGGTTCGCGATGAGATAACTCGTGCGGTTCGTGAACAGCCGATCATTGTGCGACAGCGTTGGCTCCATTGAATCACCGAAAACCGTCGCGCTCAACATCACAAAGCGCGTTAGAACGAGATATGCCAAAACCGCCAGAAGAATGGACAACGCCCATTCAACGGCGTTTTTAACGCGCGGGTTCTTGATTCGTTTTGTAACAAACATAACTCACCTGAAATCATATAATAAAAGCTTGTTTGCTCCCAAACAAGCTTTCGGTTCTTATCGCTTCGTAATTTTCTCTCTAACCTTAGCGGCTTTACCAACGCGGTCACGCAGGTAGTACAGCTTCGCGCGACGAACGATACCGCGGCGAACGACTTCGATTTTCTCAACGCGTGGCGAATGTATGGGCCATGTTTTTTCAACGCCTACGCCATAGCTAAGACGTCTGACGGTGAAATTCTCATTTAACCCGCCGTTCTGACGTTTGATAACAACGCCTTCATAAACCTGAATACGCTCTTTTTCGCCCTCAACAATCTTTGAATGTACGCGTACTGTATCGCCGATATTGAAGTTGTAGCCATGTTCCTTCTTCTGCTCGTTCTCAATTTGTGTGATAACGGTCTTGTTCATGCTTTCTCCTCCTCGCGGCGCTCATGGATTTATCCAGCGGAACGCCCGTTTAACCGTAAAATTATAGCATAATTTGCGCGTGGTTGTCAATCATAAATAATTCTTGCCACAAAGCCGATTAGCAATACAGGAACAGCAGAGAACTTACATAGATGATATAGTATAATCAACTTACGGGAAAGGTTGTGAGAACATGAACTACAGCGAAGCCCTGAGTGCAAGCGTCGAATTTATCGAGCGGCATTTACAGGACGAATTAACGCCGGAGAGCATAGCGGATTACGCCGGTTATTCCGTTTTTCACTTCTGTCGCGTGTTTGCTTCTGTGTATGGCGTGCCCCTCATGGACTATGTGCGCGCACGAAGGCTCTCACGGGCGCGTGCGGAACTGCTTCTTGGGCGCAAGGTCATTGACGCGGCTCTTGACTATGGCTTTGAAACGGCGAGCGGCTTCTCGAAGGCCTTCCGTAAGGCGTATGGCTACAGCCCCACTACCTATATCGCGCGAATGAGTGGTTGGGGCGAGGCCGATAGTATCAATCAAATCGGAGGATTTATCATGCACCCTATTATTAAGAAAATGAACGCGTTCAAAGTGGCGGGTTACGGCATCAAAACAGACATCACAAGCGGCTACATGAAAGACATCGCGGCTTATTGGGATAACTACACGGGCGAGAACCTTGAAACGAAGATGTATGAGCAGTTGAAACCACCCAAGCACGGTGAAGTGGGGCTTTGTGTCGCCAATGAGAGCGGTGACGTAGTTTACCTTCTTGGCGTAGTTGTCGAAGACTTCAACCGCGTAACACCCGACATGCTCACAGTTACAGTGCCCGCGGCTGAATATGCCGTATTCACGACCCCACCTGTTGACACGCGCGAAAGCGCAACCTACGCGGCAGGCACGTTCTCGGCTTCAATCCGCGCTTTGTGGAAGTATATCTTTGAAGAATGGTTCCCGCAAAGCGGTTATGAGTATGACGACAGCAAGATGGACTTTGAATACTATGACGAACGCTGTCATCACAGTATAGATTCTGTTATGGAAATCTATATCCCCGTTAAGAAGAAATAACATGTAACGCCCGACAACTTAGCTGTCGGGCGTTTTCATATGCCTTTTCAAGCGTTTTCGCCTGAAAATGTCGCCGCGCTCATCCCAGATGTTGATAACTGACGATACAACGGGGATTGCGATATAGAGAATCAGAGAAATTGTAGGGTATTTGACTGATACGCCGAAAATCACGCCTATAAGTGTGAAGATAATCACGAAGAACAGCCACGGTCGCTTGAAATTACTCCTATGTCTGCGAACCTGCTCAAAGTGGATGTTGTTGTTGTCGTAAATAATCGCATTCTGAATTAGGTGAAAGAAAATCAACACGCTCAGAAAGACGATATTGTACGCTACAGCGGGCACAACCTCAATCGGGTTCTCCATTATCCACTTGGTGAATGACGGCAGTAATGACAGCACGAACAAATAAAAGATATTACGCCACAACACCTTAGGCGTAACTGTTTCGCATAGGCAAAACAGGTTGTGATGCTTGACCCATTGTGCGCCAACGACAGTGAAACTCACGAAAAAGACAAGAATGTTGTAGCCGAACTCCCACAGCTTTACAGGCGTTATTTCAGACGGGAGTGGGATTTGAAACGCCATGATGGTTATGATGATGGCCATTACGCCGTCACTGAATGCTTCTAGCCTATTTTTAGTCATATATAAAGTTTAGCACGTGTGAAATAATCTGTCAACTTGCAAAAGGGGTTTGTTTTATGGCATAATATGGGTAATAAAGTAACTGGGGGTAGTATGGCTGACTGGAACCCTTGGCACGGTTGCCAAAAAATAAGCGCTGGTTGTGAAAACTGTTATGTCTACCGCATGGACGAGAAGTACGGCAATAACAGCCGAATAGTGAAGAAAACGGGCAATTTCTACGCGCCTGTTCGCCGTGACCGCCAAAGACAATACAAAATACCTGCGGGTGAGACGGTCTGGCTCTGCTTCACGTCTGATTTTCTCATTGATGAAGCCGACGAATGGCGCGCTGAAGCGTGGGCAATGATACGCGAACGCCGCGACTTGGAGTTTTTCTTTATCACTAAACGCATTGACAGACTCGAGCGCGTTTTGCCCTCAAACTGGGGCGTGGGCTATGAAAACGTGGGTATCGGTTGTACTTGTGAGAATCAAGACAGGGCAGATTATAGGTTGCCGATTTTTCTATCTCTTCCTATTAAAAAGAGGGTCATAATATGCGAGCCGGTTTTGGGGCCAATTAATTTGTCGAAGCATCTCGACAGCCGTATTGACAGTGTTGTTGTCGGCGGTGAGAGCGGGGAGAATGCGCGGGTTTGTGACTATAACTGGATTCTGGACATACGCGAACAATGTATAAACGCCCGCGTGAATTTCGCTTTTAGACAGACGGGGGCGAGGTTTTTGAAGGGCGGTAGGCTTTACCGCGTGAAAAGGCGGTTTCAGCACAGTCAGGCGAAGAAGGCGGGGATTGATGTTGTGTTTGACTGACAATGCGAAAAGGTCAGTTGACTTGTAAGCAATAACACGTTTATCAAACAAAGGAGAGTTAGTCGAATGGATAAAGTATTAATCGTCGTCGTTATCACGATTATCTCAATAGTAATTATTTTTTTAGCAATAGAATATTTGTGTGATATTTGTAAATTCTTTGCTAGGGCATGTGTTCTTATGCGAGATTATTTTATGTTAAATAAGCTGATAACAACGGTGGTTCTCTTCTTGATTGGCATTCAGGTAATAATGTTTTCTATATCATCAAACATAAGCATAATTTTACGCACTATTGTCATTGTTTGCTCCTTAGTAATCATGTTTATCACACTAGGGTCGATGACGGTGTTATTAGATAAGATTGCGAATGTTCTCATGGAGGTCAAGGATGACAGATTTGCAAAAGACTTCTTTATTATTCTTCTTGCCACCTCTATATATTGGCCTATAACTAATTATTTTAGCGATTCTAGTCAATTGGTAGGAATCCTAATTATTTCTTTTCAATCAATTTCGTATCTGTTGGTCTTGAAGTCATTCTATACGATATTGATTAAGCCATTTGGTGTGTTTACTAAGAATCAACCGGAATTGACTACAGCAGGACTTAGGCGTATGTTAAAATACATAATTGCTGTTTCACTGATACTGTTTGCTGTGCTGTTAATCAATGCAGCTTCAATAGTCTTTTGTCTTTCACAACTTTTTGGCGCCTACAATTGCAGTTTATCGTATATTGAGGCGCTCTACTTTACAGCCATTACTTTTACGACCATTGGCTACGGCGATATTTACCCCACCCAATTTCCTAGTCAACTATTGTCCGTTATATTTGCCTTATCTAGCGTTTTTATTCTCATAATTTACATAGCTTCCCTATTGAGTTTAATCGGCAATGCGAATCAGAATAATCGCAAGAAGGTCATTAAACATAGAAAGAAAGTAATCCTTGTCAAACGACCGTAAATGTGTTATAGTAAAATTATAATGGGAGGTGTTTGGATTGTTTGACTTATCAATTTTACAGGCTGCTGACCCTGAGCTTGCCGAGGCTATACGCCTTGAGATGGAGCGTCAAAGCCGCAACATAGAGCTTATCGCGAGCGAGAATTTCGTTTCCGATGCCGTTATGTCGGCTATGGGTTCGCCGCTTACGAACAAGTATGCGGAGGGTTATCCGGGACGCCGCTATTACGGCGGTTGTGAATGTGTTGACATAGCAGAGCGTTTGGCTATTTCTCGCGCTAAGAAACTTTTCGGCGCAGAACACGCCAATGTTCAGACTCATTCGGGCGCACAGGCTAACACAGCCGTTTTCTTCGCCGTACTTAACCCGGGCGATACATTCCTTGGCATGAATCTTGCCCACGGCGGACATCTGACGCACGGCAGCCCGATTACGGTTTCCGGCAAGTATTTTAATGCTGTTTCTTATGGTGTTGACGAAGAAACAGGCCTTATTAACTATGACGAGGTTCGCCGCTTGGCTCATGAGCACAAGCCGAAACTCATTCTTGCGGGCGCGTCGGCGTATCCGCGTGTTATTGATTTTGAAAAGTTCGCTGAAATCGCGAAAGAAGTCGGCGCGTACTTCATGGTTGACATGGCGCATATCGCAGGCCTTGTCGCTACGGGTCATCATCCGTCGCCCGTTCCGTTTGCTGATTTCGTGACGACAACGACGCATAAGACATTGCGCGGCCCACGCGGCGGCTTGATTCTTTGCAAAAAAGAACACGCTAAGCTCATTGATAAGGCTGTTTTCCCCGGTATTCAAGGTGGCCCGCTTATGCACATTATCGCCGCAAAGGCTGTTGCTTTCGGCGAGGCGCTTCTACCTTCGTTTACAGAGTATAGCCAACAGGTCATCAACAACGCGCAGGCTCTTGCTCATGCCCTTCAAGGTCACGGCTTCAAGCTTCTGACAGACGGCACGGATAATCACCTCATGCTTGTTGACCTCCGCAACATGGGTGTTACGGGCAAAGAGATGGAGAAGCGCATGGATGAAGTTCACATCACATGCAACAAAAACTCTATCCCGAACGACCCCGAAAGCCCGTTCACAACTAGCGGCATCCGCCTAGGTACACCGGCCGTTACATCACGCGGCATGGTTGAAGCTGACATGGTTGAAATCGCAGAGCTTATCTACTTAACGGCAACGGCGTTTGAAGAAAAGAAAGAAGAAATCGCCGCCCGCGCTAAGAAATTGACAGAGAAACTTCAATAAATATGCATTCAAACAGGTTGTCGAGGAATCGGCGGCCTGTTTTTTTGTCGCAAATGTGGCTGTAATAAATATTTTGTCGCGTTTTGGTGAAAATAAACCGTGACGAAGTTACAAATTGAAAGGATGATGTTATGTTTTCAAGATTTGCAGCCTTTTTTTGCGCTATGTTGTTGAGTGTCACGTTGTTTACGACGGTTTTTGCCGCTTCACCTAAGGCAAGCCCATCCGTAAGCCCAAGCCCCGCCGCTTCACCGTCAGAATCAGTAGCACCCTCGCAAAGCCCCGCTGTGACAACGCCACAGACCAGCGACACAGCGAAAAAGTGGGAAGAACTCACAGACAAGCAGAAGAGCGAAATATACGAGCTGAACAACAAAATCGCTGACCTTGAGTTTAAGATGTTAGAGAAATACGCTCAATGGGGCGTGATTGATAAAGACACACAAACAGAAGTTAAATCACGCATACAGGCAAAGAACGACAGAGTACGCAAAGAGGGTAAAATGCCAAGGTTCTTTATGCGTAAAGAAGCAATGAAGAAGTAGTGATAAAAGGCGGCGTGCAGGCCGCCTATTTTATTGCTTGAATAATTGTTGAAAACGCATATAATTTTACTATATTCTAGTCTTAGGAGAAAATATGAGGGTAGCTTGTCGCATTATTACGGAAGGCTTTGATGATGAAACAAAACTTGTGGTTGTCAGTTATTTAACTGCTGTTTTAGAAAAATACCATATTGGTCAACCGGATGTATCAGATATAACCACCTATTGGAAAAATAACAAACTTGGGGAAATTAACTGTGAGTTTGTCATAAACGATAATATTTTTGATAACATAAAACAAGAGATAGCGGACAATTGGCAATTGGATGTGGCTGATAAAAACTGGAGTAATATCCATTGCCCGAAAGTAGAATTTATATGGATGAGAAAAGTGTAATTATCTCACTGCTATATTATGTTTTCTTTTTATCAAATTATGGCGCGTGGAGTAATTTTTGTTGACAGTGGATATACTACATGGTAAAATTCTATTGATATAGGACAACT
>CAZOVK010000018.1:0-34956 GCA_964583165.1 uncultured Defluviitaleaceae bacterium
CACCAATTTTTTTAAGTCAACTTAAATCTTTGTAAATAACATTTGAAAGGATGATTCCATTGAAACAGGTTATCGCAACTAAGAACGCACCGGCGGCTATTGGCCCCTATTCACAGGCTACAAAACACAATGGCTTTATTTTCGTATCCGGGCAACTCCCGCTTGTGCCTGAAACGGGCGAGTTCGTCGCGGGTGGCATCGGTGAAATGACAACACAGTGTATGAATAACATCAAGGCGATTGTAGAGGCCGCCGGCAGCAGCATGGATAAGATGTTGAAAATGACGATTCTTCTTGCTGATATGGGCGATTTCGCGGCTGTCAACGCGGCTTACGGCGCGTTCTTCAACGAAAACCCACCCGCACGCGCGGCTTATCAAGTGGCTGTTCTGCCCAAGAATGCCCGCGTTGAGATTGAGGCTATTTGCGCCGAATAATCTGAAAAACGGAGCTGTACATAATGAGCTATTTCTCTAATGAAAATGTAAAACTGGACGTTTTGAAGCGCCGCGCGTTTAACTACCGCTGGGCTGAAGTGCCCGACGGCGTGATTCCGCTTACGGCGGCTGACCCTGACTTTCCGCCTGCGCCCGAGATTATCGCGGCCATGACGGAGTATCTGGCTGACGGATATTTGAGCTATACGCCGAAGATGGGTATACCCGCGTTTCGCGAAAGCCTTGCGCATTCTCTTAGCGCGCGGAAGAACGAACATATCAGCGCGGATATGGTTCTGCCGATTGACTCTGCCGCGCGCGGCATGTATGTCATAGCGCAAACCGTGCTTAAACCCGGCGATGAAGCGATTGTGTTTGACCCCGTGGATTATCTGTTCAAGCAAAGTGTTCTGGCTGCGGGCGGCGTGCCTGTGCTGTTCTCTTGCGGCTTGAAGGACGGAATGTTGGATTTAACAGGGCTTGAAGACGTTATCTCGCCCAAAACGAAGATGATTTGCCTTTGTAACCCCCATAACCCTTGGGGCATGACATACACGCGCGAACAGCTCGACTACATTCTTACCGTTGCAGAAAAGCATGACTTGTGGATAATGAATGATGAAATTTGGGCGGATATTGTGTACTCGGACGCGGAGTTTGTGAGTATTCTCTCGCTTGACGAAAAGCGCAACGGGCGTGTGTTGAGTGTGTTTGGTTTCTCAAAGAGTTTCGGCGTGGCGGGGCTTCGTATCGGCTGTATCTATTGCCATGACAAGGACGTGTTCGAGCGCATAGTTGAGAACTCACACGTAATGACGACAGCGGGCGGTATTGCGTCACTGTCACAGATTGCGGGTATTGCGTGTTTGGATAAGGCCTATTATTGGGTCGAAAATTTCACTAAACACCTGCAAGAAAACCGTGACTACGCGCTCTCTCGTATAGCGAACATGAAAGGCATCACATGTCATAAGCCGCTCGCGACTTATCTGCTGTTCCCGAACATCACAGGTACGGGCATGGGCAGTCAAGCGCTTGTGGACTTCTTGCAAGAAAAGGTTCAACTCGCGCTGGTACCGGGCACGGATAAATTCTTCGGGCCGGGCGCGGAAGGGCATTTGCGCATTTGTTTCGCAACAAGCCGCGCGATTCTTGCGGAGGGCTTAGACCGCCTTGAACGTGGTTTAGAATTGATATAGGAGGGATAATCTTGGAAACGTACAGAAATTTCGACAGATTATCCTTTGATTTGGGTATGATTGAAGCTTTTTGTGAGATGGTTGAAATAGGCGTGAAGCCGCTCGCGCTAAGCCCGATTATACCGATAGAGAGTTTGGAAGAAACGAAAGAATTGTCGGCGCAGATTGAAAAGAAATTCGGGGTTAAGAGTTATGTCGAGTACGATTTCCCACGTACTGACTTAGCTACACCCAATGACGTGAAAGATGCGGCGGTTATCTTCTATTATAATGAAGAAACTGTGATAGAAAAATACCGCACAATCAAGCAATGCGCCGAAGAAACCCCCGAAAACCCACGTGTATCAATGGATTTTCGATTGCTTCTGGGTTATCCGCGCCGAAATGTACTGATTAAGTACCTACCGATGTTGGAAGTCAAGGACTTGACCGCCTTCATTGCTGAAACGGACGAAGTGGTTGAGATTGAACAGGCCCTGTATCTAATTAACCGCAAAATGAAACGGTTCATGACAGCGCATGTGACATTCCCAAAAGTGCCTAACGCGAACCCCTATTATGTAAATAATACCCAACTGGCCAAAGCCGCCGCTCTTGCACAGAAGCTGGACGAATTTACACTGCCGCTTGAGAATGGCGAAGAGATTTCGAACATGCTCGTGCCCATCATGGACAAAATTGGCGAGAAAGATATGTGCGAGGCGATTCAGTTTCTGACTTCGGCTACAATCACTCAAATAGCCTTTCAAGGCGGTGCGCGTGCGCCGATTGACGAAGATAGCATAAGTCTGTTTGAACTGGCCTTTTGCACGAACGATGAACGCGACGCACTCAAATCCCGAATTACTGAAACCGCCGCCACTTACGGCGCGACTGTCACATTTGAAAGCGGGGAATAGTATGCACGACAAATACGCTATACCGCGAGAGAAAACCGCGCAACTTATTAAACTTTTGAACGCGCAGGATATTGATGCGCTTCTGATTTTCGCGCGTGAGGGTTCAGACAAGATTCTGCCGTTTCTGACAGGCGAGGACGCGATTCACACATGCGCGGCGTTGTTTTGCAAAAACGGCGAGATTATCATATTAAGCTCGTCCAGCGACAAGGGCAAATATGAACAGACGGGGATATTTACGGAAGTCCGCGATTATGGCACGGACATAAAGAACGCGCTCGGTGAACTTCTGGGCTCTCGTGACATCAAAAAGCTTGCGCTGAATGTGTCGAGTGAATTTAACACGGCTGACTGGCTCACACAGGGGCTATATATTCAGCTTCAAGAAATCGTAGGTGTTCAGAGGCTCATGGAGATTGAGGTTTCTTCTGCGCCGCTTATTCTCGAACTTCGGAGTAAGAAAACGGTCGGCGAGATAGAAACAATCACAAAGGCCATTGAAATAACGCAAGACATCTACGAAGAAGTCTTCGCGGGCATAACTGTCGGCATGACAGAAAAGGAAATAGGCGACTTGTTCGTTGAGGGTATGAAGAAACGCGATGTGACGAATGGTAACGGCGAGGGTTACGAATACCCGATAGTCTGTTTCTCACGCGCGGGTCTGGCGCATAGAGGCCCGGGGGATACGAAATCAGAACATGGCGACGTGTTGATTTGTGATTTCTCTGTGAGGTATAACGGGTATACGTCTGACATAGCCAGAAGCGCGTACTTTCTTAAACCCGGCGAAACAAAAGCACCTGATGATATTGAGCATGTGTTCGCAACAGCATATGCGGCTATCACGGCTTCAATCGAAGCCTGTAAGCCCGGCACGCCCGGCTTTGAAGTAGACGCGGCAGGTCGCAAGGTTATAGAAGAGGGCGGTTACCCGACTGTTCGTCATTCTGTCGGTCATCAGATTGGGCGCGAATGCCACGACGGGGGGACGGGTCTATCGCCGCGTCGCCCGTCTTCAGAAGGGCTACTGGCAGTAGGTGAATGTTACGCGATTGAGCCGACAGTCATCCAAGACGACGGCAAAACCTGCATGATAGTGGAAGAAAATGTCGTCATAACGGAGCACGGCGCGAAACTTTTGAGCAAGCGTCAAGAGAAGTTGGTGTATATCAAGCCATGAAAAACTACTGGGATAGTGAAGCCAACGAACTCATAGCGGATATTCTGTCGCAACTCGTAAAGATTGACACGGTAAACGCTCACCACAACGAAACAGCGGCTTGTGAGTACATAAAGAAGACATTTTCAGCTTACGGGATTGAGAGCACCATATATGAAAGTGCTCCCGGGCGTGGGAATATCTACGCGCATATACCATCTGACAGCGAGAAGAAACAAGCCCCTGCCTACGTGATTTCTCACCTGGACGTGGTTGACGCTGTACGTGAGAAGTGGTCGTTTGAGCCGTTTTGCGGCGAGATAACGGACGGGAAACTACTCGGGCGCGGCACGCTCGATACGTTGCAACTGACGGCGGCCGGTATGGCGGCTATGATACTGATAAAGAAGCACAATATAAAGCTCAACCGTGATATTCGTTTTATAGCCACGGCTGACGAAGAAAACGGCAGTAAATTCGGTATGCAATATCTGACCGAAAACCACCCTGAACTCTTTGAACGCAGTTACATCTTCAACGAGGGCGGCGGTTTCGTCATGAAAGCGGGCGACAATTTCTATCGGACGATTTGTTGTGGCGAAAAGGGTGTCATTGACGTAAGATTCACTCTCCGCGCGAAGGACTACGCGGGCGGATTCTTTTCAGACTATTCGATGATGCGTGATTTCACTGAGATAGTCAGGCGTATTGCGGCCTATAAATCACCTCGTGTGATGTGCAGTATTAACAGGCGGTTTGAGGCTGTAGCGGGTGATGATACGGGGCGTGATGTTACGCTTAATAACCTGCATGAATACTCCACGCATAACTCCCTTGGCTTAAACGCGTTCAACCAAAGGAGCGTTGAACCGTTTGAAGTAAAGGATATTTCGTTCATTGTATCATTCCGCTTTGTGCCGGGAGTTACTGAAGAAGAACAGCACGTAATATTTAAAGATTTGATGTTTGAAACAAAGGCTTATCTTGAGCTTAGTCGCTGTCACAGAGCCTTTGAGAGTGATATAGACAGCCCGTTTTTACAGATTCTCGGTGAATCAGCGTGTGAGTTAGAGCAAGAGGACGTTAAACTCCTGCCCATGCTTGCGCTCGGCAACACAGACGGGCGTTTCATCGGTACAAACATCTATGGCTTTACTCCATTACTGTCTGACATGCCCTTTAGTGAGGTATTGAAGAAAGTCCACCAGACAGATGAGTTTATCACCTTAGATTCACTGCATTTTTGTGGGCAAGTGCTGTTTAACGCTATGGTCAGACTGGGGGAAACAGTTTTATGACACAGCTTTACGATGAAAAGCTCACACAGGCCGCCGCGTATCTGAAAGACGCGGGTATTGACTGCTGGCTGATATACTCCAGTGAGGGCAGTGACCCCTGCTTGCCACTAGTGACAGGGCTGAGGACAGTCGGCAAGACATTCTTTGTGATTACGAAAGACAATGAGCGTTTCGCAATCGCTTCTGTGATTGACGCACAAGCCAGTGAGAACAGCGGGTTGTTCAATGAGGTTATCAAGTATAGAACAGAACCCGAAGTCGCGCTGAATGAGTTGCTTGATAGGTTCAATCCGCAAAAAATCGCGATAAACTTCTCCTCGTCTGATAATCTATGTGACGGTTTGACGGCGGGGCGGTATCGTTGGTTGTGTGCCGTGCTTGGTCAACGCTCTGATTGCCTTATTTCCAGTGAAAGTTTCTTGAAGCGTTTGCGCTCAATCAAATCGCCGCTCGAGCTGGAATACATCAAAAAGGCCATTCAGATAACAGAAGACATCTACGCCGAAGTCTTCGCACAAACCCATTCGGGCATGACAGAATCTGAAATAGGCGAGTTGTTCATAGCGGGCATGAAGAAACGCGGCGTTGTCAACGGTATTACGCGCAAGCCCACAATGCCTATTATAATGAAGGAACGCATAGCCCACCGCGAACCGGGTGATGCGGTTATAGAACCGGGCGATTTCATCATCTTTGACTATAGCGTTGACTTTAACGGCTATGTGTCTGATATAGCGCGTACGGCTTATGTCCTTCGCGACGGTGAAACCGAAGCCCCTGAAGAGTTCAAGTTTAGATTCAAGGCGGCTTATGACGCAATTACGCTTGTCGCGGAGGGTATTCGCCCCGGTATGCTTGGGCATGAAGCTGACGCGTTGGCGCGGAATCACTATAAAGCACTCGGGCTTCCCGATATTACCCATTCTGTCGGGCATCAAATCGGGCGCGAATGCCATGATGGTGGCACAATCCTTGCCCCACAATGGGAACGCTACGGTGACGCGCCATTCGGCTTAATCGAAGCGGGTAACTTGTTCACAATCGAACCGACAATTCTGTTCTTCGACGGTGGTTACAGTGTTTTAACCGAAGAGAACATACTTGTCACAGAAAACGGCGGACAATTCCTCTCCAACCGCCAAACAGAGCTGATTCTGCTCAAATAATTTCGGTTAAACCTGTTTGGCGGCGACCACCCCTCTCCGCCAAACAGTTTAGCATAGCATTTCCATGTTTTAACTGCACGCAATGATAGCGCAATCGCGACGCACTTGCGCCCCGCAAAGCGAAAACCGCTGGCCGCGTTGCGCTGAGGCGGTGTGCAGATTAAAACCGGAAATGCGCTATTAAATATCAAAAGGAGAATCGAACATGAAAAGAGCACGTATTCTTTTCGCCGCGCTGTTAGTAGTTACATTTATACTAAGCGCATGTGGCGGCACCGCATCACCGTCTAGCTCACCATCCAGCACGCCGTCGCAGTCACAGAGTAACGCGACTCCCGCTCCATCGAATCAAGCAACACCCGCACCTGTAGCAGCAAACGTCAAGGACACCATCATTGTCGCCATGGGCGGCGAGCCCAGCACACTTGACGGCAATGGCAAGAACGACAGTTCGTCGTCTATCGCCAAGCGTCAGATTTTCGACACTCTCGTAACACAGGACGAAAACCTTCAGGTTATCCCGTCTATCGCTGAATCGTGGGAACAAGTTGACGACACAACAGTCAAATTCAACATCCGCAAGGGCGTTAAATTCCATGATGGTTCTGAATTAAAGGCTTCTGACGTACTGTTCTCAATCAAGAGAGCATATGACCTCGGCTTTGCGTCGGGCGAATTAAGCGCGATTGACTTTGACAACTGCGTAGCAGAAGACGATTATACCTATGTTTTGAAGCTTCAATACCCGTTCGCTCCGATTGTCGCTAACCTCTGCACAGCCAGCGCGGCTATTGTTCCGCAGGCTGTTGTTGAGAAAGTCGGTGACGAAGAGTTCGCGGTTAAACCCGTTGGCTCCGGCCCGTATATGCTTAAAGAATGGTTCCGTGGCGACCGTATCGAGTTCACAGCATTCAATGAATACTGGGGCGGCGCTCCGGCAACACCTAACCTCGTTATCCGTTTTATCGGCGAAACAACAACACGCGCTATCGAAGTTGAGAGCGGTGGCGTTGATATCGCGCTCGGTATCGCAACAAATGACGTAGAACGCCTTGAATCTAACCCCAATGTGGTTATGAACAGAAAGATTGGCGCGGGCGTTGAATACATAGCGTTCAACACAGAAAAGACCCCGTTTGAAGACGCAAGAGTACGCCGCGCAGTAGCGATGGCGCTCGACACACCGTCAATTGTTAAGGCCGTTTATACGAAGGTTGGTCAGCCCGCACAAAGCATGTTGCCGCCGTCCACATTCGGTTTTGACCCAAGTATTGAACTTATCCCGTATGACGTAGAAGGCGCGAAGGCTCTCCTTGCCGAAGCGGGTTATGCTGAAGGTTTCTCCACACAGATTTGGGTTGCTAACACGAACCAAGCGCGTATGGATATTGCTGAAATCATGCAGAACCAGCTTAAAGCTGTCAATATCGATGCGAAAGTCAACGTAGTTGACTGGGGTAGTGGTCTTCTTATCGCTATTGAGAACCACACAACAGACATTTTCATCCTCGGCACGGCCGCTTCCACAGGCGACGGTGACTGTTTGTACCAGTGGTTTGAATCAACAGGTCATTTCTCATCCAACACAAGCTACTACAAGAATGCCGATATGGACGCGCTTCTGCTTAAATCCCGCCAAGAAACAGACTCTACAAAGCGTCTGGCACTTCTGAAAGAGATTCAAGAGAAGATGATTCAAGAATCCCCTTGGATTCCGTATTACAACGGCGAAGTTATCAACGCGACAACAAAGAAGGTTCAAGGCTTTGTTACGTTCGCGAACAATGTTCAACAACGCTTTAACACAGTTACTGTAGAGAACTAACAAGTTACACCCATCGCGGCGGCGGGGGCGGCTGCTCCCGCCGCTTTGTCTATTCAACGCGTTAGTGAGGTGGCGTTTATGGGTAATTTGGATGACCGTTTGGCGGCATTGCGTGCGCGAATGGTTGAGTTGGAAGTGGATACGTTCTTTCTTATGTCGCCCGAGAACAGGCGGTATATTACGGGTTTCACTGGCAGTAACGGTTTTGTAATTGTCACGGCTGATGACGCGCTACTGATTACGGATTCGCGCTATGTTGAACAGGCGGAGAACCAAGCGCCATTGTTTCGCGTGATTCGGTATGATTTGTCGCCGTATGCCACGCTTGAACAGGAGTTTATGGCTGTCGGGGCAAAACGCGTCGGTTATGAGAGCAATAAGCTGGATGATTCCACGATTACGAAGATGCGGAATCAGAACAGCGGGATTGAGTTTGTTCCTACAATAGATATATTGCTTGAAATGCGGCGTATTAAGGACGATTCAGAGATTGAGAACCTCGTCCGAGCGATTCAGATTGCTGATGAAGCGCTCGAAAAGCTCATGCCCATACTTAAAATCGGCATGACGGAACGTGATATTGCTATTGAACTGGACTATCTCATGCGCAAATCGGGCAGTAGCGGCGAATCGTTCGCGACAATCGCGGTTTCGGGCGTTAGAACGAGTTTACCACATGGTCAACCGACAGACAAAGCGATTGAATCTGGTGACTTCTTGACACTCGACTTCGGTGCAATCTATCAAGGTTATCACAGCGATATAACACGTACAATCCGTTTTGGTGAGCCCGACAAGAAACTGTCTGACGTGTTCGATATAGTAGCGAAGGCACAGGAAGCGGCGTTTGAAGCTATTAAACCCGGCATGAAGTGCAAAGACATTGACGCGGCTCATAGGGCGGTATTCACCGAACATGGCGTTGAACAATATTCGCTTCGCGGTTTGGGTCATGGTATTGGCTTAGAGATTCACGAGTTGCCGCGCGTTGTGATGAATAATGAGGCAGTGCTTGAAAACAACATGATTTTCACTGTCGAACCCGGTATCTATATACCCGGTTTGGGTGGTGTGAGAACCGAGGACGTTGTATTGTTGCGCGATGGCAAAGCCGAGATTCTCACGCGTTCTGAGCGCAAGCTCATTGTCGGTTAAGGGGGGCTTATGGTTAGGATTGAAGATTTCTTACAATATACAAGCCTGTCTGACGTGACTGTGTCGGCTGACGGCGCTTTTGCGGCATTTGTGGCGACAAAGCCGAACCCCGAACAGAACAACTATACGGCTACATTGTTTGTTCTTGATAGGGCGAGCGGGGATAGGCGCGAGGTGTTCAGTTGCAGCGGTGGTGTGAGTTATAAGTGGCATGGAGCGCAACTGCTTGTTAAGACAGGTAAGGAGAATGACAAAACGGTTTATTCGTACATTAACCCCTCAAACGGAGAAATTACTTTCGCGTTTGACGTGCCGTTTAGTGTCACAAACCTCGAACCCATCGGCGAAACCCTTTTCGCGGTTACCTCAATGACAGATTGCAACACGCGAGTCATTCCTCCCGAACTGGGTTACATAAACGCACATGTTAAGTATGAGATAATAGACGAATTGCCGTTCTGGTCAAACGGGCGCGGGTTCACTAACAAAAGGCGCAACGCACTGTTTCTCTTTGATTCGGTGACGGGCAGGCTCGAACGCGTAACAGAAACACTTATGAACGTGAACGCCATGCGCGTTTTCGGCGGCAACTTGTATTTCACAGCTGAAACATATGACGATATTTGCCCCGCGGTGGGTCTGTATGTGCTTCGCAAGGGCGAGGTGAAGCCCGAATGCTTGATTGAACAAGGTAGAATACGCATACATGAGTTTGGTTTGTTGCAAGGCAATGTGTTCGTCATTGGTAGTGACACCAAAACAAAGCTTATGACGGATAACCCTGTATTCTACATGCTGACAAAAGACGGTAAGCTTGTCGAACTGTTTGATGAAGACATGAGTATCGCATCGGGCATAGTCACTGACTGCAAACAGGGTGCGAATCGCATAGTACGTATTCATGGCGATTATATCTATTTTGTTTCGACTGACGAATACAGCTCACAGATATACAGGGTAAACACCGATGGCAATTGTGAACAACTCACAACAGAACGCGGCAGTGTTGACGGCTTTGATATTGCTCAAAACGGTAATATTCTGTTCGTGGCTATGCGTGGGCAGAACCTGCAAGAACTCTATGAATTGACAGCTGATGGCGAAAGGGCTTTGACAGACTTCAACACCAACGCTTACTCAGCGATTTCAATACCCGAAACCTTCACCTTCCAAAACGGCGGCTTCAATGTGAACTATGTCGTGCTTAAACCGCTAAACTTTGACGAAAGCAAGACATACCCCGCTTTAGTATACATACACGGCGGCGCTAAAGTCTGCTATTCAGAGGTTTTCTTCCACGAAATGCAGGTTTTGGCGGCAAAGGGTTACTTCGTGCTCCACGGCAACCCGCGCGGCAGTGACGGTCAAGGCAGTGAATTTGCGCGGCTTTGCGGTCAGTACGGTACCATTGACTTTGATGATATCATGATGGCGGTTGAAAAGTTGACGGCGGCTTACCCACAGATTGACAAAGAGCGGCTCGGCGTTCTGGGCGGTTCATACGGCGGTATTATGACGAACTTCATAGTCGGAAAGACGAATATCTTCAAATGCGCCGTGGCACAGCGTTCAATCTCGAACATGACAACAGCCCTTTGCGCGGCAGACAACGGCTATCACTTCGTGCGCGAACAAATGGCGTCTGACCCGTGGAACAATACAGAAAAGCTCTGGGCACAATCGCCGCTTGCCTACGCGCATAACGCAAAGACACCGACCTTGTTCATCCACTCAACAGAGGACTACCGCTGTCACTACGTTGAAGCCATGCAGATGTTCTCGGCGCTTCGGCTTCACGGCGTTGATTCACGCATTTGTCTGATTGAAGGCGAAAACCATGAGTTGTCGCGCTCGGGCAGACCCATGCAGAGGATTTTACGCATGACAGAGATTTTTTCTTGGCTAGATAAGTATTTGCAATAAAGTCCCTAAAATTGGAGGGCTAAACGTGATTAGATATATTTTGAAACGCCTGCTGATGATGATACCGGTTTTGCTCGGCGTTTTGCTTATTGTATTTGTAATAACTGAGATAACCCCCGCAGACCCTGTAAAAATCATGCTCGGTGAGAACGCCGCGCCCGAACAAGTGGCGAAACTGCGTGAAGAATTAAAGCTAGACGACCCCATGCCTGTGAGGTTCGCAAGCTACATATTCGGGATAGTCACGCGATTCGACTTCGGGCGTTCATATGAAACTAAACAACCGATTCTAAACGAGATTCTCGCGCGTTTCCCTAAGACGGTTATTCTCGCGTCACTCTCGGCGGCCATAGCCTGTGTTATCGGCGTAGTGCTGGGTATTATCTCGGCCACTAAGCAGTATTCTTTCTTAGATTCGGCGGCGACAGGTATTGCGCTGCTCGGTGTGTCTATGCCAAACTTCTGGCAAGGGCTTATGAGTATTATCATATTCTCGGTCATGCTCGGTTGGCTCCCCGCGTCGGGTTCTTACGGCTGGCAATATTGGGTTTTGCCATCACTGACACTCGGCACAAGCGCGGCGGCAACAATCATGCGTATGACGCGTTCGAGTATGCTTGAAGTCATACGTCAAGACTACATCAGAACGGCGCGCGCCAAAGGGCAGAAGGAATACGTCGTTATCATCCGACACGCTTTGCGCAATGCCATGATTCCGATTGTAACTGTCGTAGGTATGCAGTTCGGCGGGCTTCTGGGCGGTTCTGTGCTTATGGAAAGTATCTTTGCCATCCCCGGGCTTGGGAAGTATATGGTTGACTCAATAGCGAAATTTGACTACCCCGTGGTTCAAGGTGGCGTGTTGTTCCTCGCTATGGTATTCAGCTTTGTGAACCTTTTGGTTGACCTGCTCTATGCCATGCTCGACCCGCGCATCAAATCACAATTCAAGGCTTCTGTCAAAACCAAAAAGGCGGTGGCGTAAATGGACGAACAAATCACTCTCAAAAAACGCAGCCCCTGGCGTGAAGTATGGCGGCGGCTGTGTAAGAACAAACTCGCTATGGCGGGGTTGATTGTAATTGTATTACTCGCAATTGTGGCGATTTTCGCCGATAAGATAGCGCCGTTCGGCTTTGATGAGCAAGACTTGTCGCGGACATTCCTGTTGCCGTGCAAGGAGTTCTTGTTTGGCACGGATAACCTCGGGCGCGATATTTTCAGCCGTATTCTCTACGGCAGCCGCGTTTCGCTGACTGTCGGGTTTATCGCTGTTGGTTTTGCGGCTGTTGTTGGCGGCGCGTTTGGTGCTGTGGCGGCTTTCTACGGCAACCGCATTGACAACATAATCATGCGCATCATGGACGTTCTTCTCGCTATACCCGGTATGTTGCTAGCGCTCTCGATTGCGGCGGCTCTCGGCCCCGGTCTTGGCAACATGATGATAGCGATTGGTGTCGGCTCCGTACCCGGTTATGCGCGAATTGTCCGCGCTTCTGTGCTTACTGTTAAAGAAACAGAATTTGTCGAAGCGGCTCGCTCAATCGGCGCCAGTGACCTCCGCATTATCATTGTTCATATTATACCGAATGCCCTCGCGCCAATTATCGTTCAAGCGACTCTAGGCGTTGCGGGTGCGATTCTCTCTGCGGCTTCTCTAAGCTTCCTCGGCCTCGGCATTCAACCGCCCACGCCCGAATGGGGCGCAATGCTCGCGGGTTCGCGCCGTTACATCACGCAATATTGGCACTTGGTACTCTTCCCCGGGCTTGCGATTATGCTGGTTATCTATGCGCTGAACGTACTCGGCGACGGACTGCGTGACGCGCTTGACCCGCGTTTGAAGAATTAGGGGGTGCAGAAAATGAGTGATAAACTGCTTGAAGTTAAGGATTTAACCGTTCATTATATAACAGACGACGGCACAGTACGCGCGGTGAACGGTATAACCTTTGATGTGGCTAAAGGTGAGACTATCGGGCTTGTGGGTGAAACGGGCGCGGGTAAGACTACAACCGCACTGTCGATTCTGAACCTCGTCCCGAACCCGCCCGGTAAGATTCTGGGTGGCGAGATTCTGTTTGACGGACAGAACACGCTCACAATGAACAAGAATGACCTACGGAAACTACGCGGGGCCAAGATTTCTATGATTTTCCAAGACCCGATGACAAGCCTTAACCCAGTTATGACAGTCGGTGACCAGATAGCCGAAGTTATTATGTTACATAACAAGATAACACGCGCCAACGCGAATGTCGAGGCCGTGAAAATGCTCGAAATGGTTGGCATACAGGGTGAACGCTTCGGGGATTTTCCACATCAGTTTTCAGGCGGCATGAAACAGCGCGTTGTTATCGCGATTGCGCTCGCGTGTAACCCTTCACTTCTGATAGCTGACGAACCGACAACAGCTTTGGACGTTACGATTCAGGCTCAAGTGCTTGAACTCATGGCAAAGCTTAAATCTGACCTCGGCACATCTATGATTATGATTACGCATGACTTAGGTGTTGTCGCGGAGGTCTGCGACAAGGTAGCCATTATGTATGCGGGGCAGATTGTGGAGTATGGCACCCTAGAAGACATCTTCGAGAACACGAAACACCCGTACACAATCGGTCTGTTCGGCTCTTTGCCCAGCATGGAAGAAGATGTGACGCGCCTTAAACCGATTATGGGGCTTATGCCAGACCCAACGAATTTGCCAAAGGGTTGCGCGTTCTCTCCGCGCTGTCCGTTCGCTAAACCCGAATGCTCGGAGAATGCCGTTAATGCGGAGCATTTAAGCGATACGCATTACGTGCGCTGTTTGCGCCACAACGAGGTCACCAAGGAGGTCAATAATGAGTATACTACTTGAAACACAGGGCTTAAAGAAGTATTTCAAGACCCCCAAGGGTGAACTGCACGCCGTTGACGGCGTAAGCTTCAAGCTGAACGAGGGCGAAACACTCGGCGTTGTTGGCGAATCGGGCTGTGGTAAGTCCACACTCGGGCGCGTTGTGCTTCACCTGCTTGAACCCACGGGCGGTAAGATTTTCTTTGAGGGTAAGGACATCACTGATGTCAAGAAGAAGGACTTATTTGCGCTTCGGAAGAACATGCAAATGATTTTCCAAGACCCGTTCTCTTCTCTGAACCCACGCCGTACAGTCGCTGAAACGATTATGGAGCCGCTTATAATCTACAAGACATGCGCCACGAAACAAGAGCGTGAAAAGAAAGTTACTGAACTGATGGATACTGTAGGGCTTGCACAGCGTCTGCGCTACTCCTACCCGCATGAATTAGACGGCGGGCGTCGTCAGCGTATCGGCGTTGCGCGTGCGTTGGCGCTTAACCCTAAATTTATTGTCTGTGACGAGCCCGTTTCTGCTCTTGACGTGAGTATTCAGGCGCAAATTCTGAACCTCATGCAGGACTTACAACAACAGATGAACCTGACATACATCTTCATCACGCATGATTTGTCTGTTGTGCGCCATATTTCTGACAATATCTGCGTAATGTATCTAGGGAATCTCGTTGAAAGTTGCCCGTCTAAAGAATTGTTCAAGAATCCTGTTCATCCTTACACACAGGCGCTTTTGTCGGCGATACCCGTTCCGAAAATCAACGCGAAGCAAGGGCGCATTATCTTAAAGGGTGAAATCAGTTCGCCGATTAACCCGAAACCGGGTTGCCGTTTTGCTCAACGCTGTTTGTATGCCAAAGAAGTTTGCTCACAAGAAATACCCATGCTTCAAGAAGTCACGCCCGGACACAATGTCGCCTGCCATTTCGCTAATGAGTTTGTAAAATAATGCCGTATTAGCGGCTTTGGGAGGACATGTTTTGGCAAGTAGGGAATTTGACAGATACATCAAACTATTCAGACCAGTAATGACCGCCATGTGTGACCTGTTTGGCGACTCAATAGAGTTCATTCTTCACGATTTAAGTACGCCGCAATCATCTGTTGTCGAAATTGTCGGGAATGTGACGGGGCGGCAAATCGGCGCCCCTTGCACGAACCTTGTTATGGAGGTTCTCAAACGCGAGGGCGACGACGCAAACGACATTCTGTCCTATCCGTCAATCGCTAAAGACGGGCGACAGATGCGCTCGTCTACGATTTTCATACGCAATGACGCGGGGCATATTGTGGGCTGTATGTGCTACAACATTGACCTGACGGAGTACCGCATAGCCGAAAGGCTGTTGCGCAACCTTTGCGCCACCGCTGAAACTTCAGACAAAAAAGAGCCCAACAAAGGTGAGATTTTCGCGCAAGACATAAGCGAAGTCGTGGGCGAGATTATCGAGTATGAGTTCAACAACTTCGGCAAACCAGTACCCATGATGTCGAGGGCTGACAAGCTCAAACTGATTTCGCTGCTTGAAAGTAAGGGCATATTTGACGTTAAGGGTGCGCCCGAGATGGTTTCTCAATACATGGGCTCGTCAGTGTTCACGATTTATAATTACCTGAAAGAAATAAGAAACGGCATTAAAGATGCCTAGAACAGAGGGAGGGATAACCCTCCCGTTTTATTGAAGATAACGGCAACAAAATGCTTGAACGTGCCCCGATTTAGTAGTATTATATAGAAAGTGATTAAACCAAGGGGGATTTAGTATGACAGATGCAACAGTGATAATGAATGACGCAAAGCAACTTCAAGAGAAGATAGTCTGCCACCGCCGCAAGTTCCATGAAAACCCCGAGATTCACCTTGAACTGCCGCTTACCCGCGCTTATGTAATGGATGAGTTGAGGGCAATGGGTTATGAACCTATCGAGAACGCGGGTGGTATTCTCGCGACAGTAGGCGGTAAGAAAGACGGCAAGGTGTTTTTGATTCGCGGTGATATGGACGCATTGCCGCTTCAAGAACTCGTTGATGTGGAGTTTAAGTCAAAGAATGAAAACATGCACGCTTGCGGTCATGATTTACATACGGCTATGTTACTGGGCGCGGCGGCGATTCTCAAACAACATGAGGACGAAATCAGTGGCACCATAAAGCTCATGTTTCAAGCGGCGGAAGAAACCCTATCGGGTGCTAAACTCATGGTAGACGCGGGTATTCTTGAAAACCCGACAGTTGACGCGGCTATGATGATTCACGTAGCCAGCGCGTTGCCGTTCCCGTGCGGTTCTGTGATTTTGCCGTCGGGCGGGCCTATTGCGGCGGGTTCTGACAACTTTGTTATCCGTATAAAAGGTAAGGGCGGGCATGGCGCGGCTCCCGAAATGGCTATTGACCCACTGAACATAGCCGCCCACATCTGTATCGCCCTGCAAGAAATTCCCGCGCGTGAATTGGCGTTCAATGATGAGGCTGTTATCAATATCTGCATGATTAAGGGCGGCGAAACCGTCAATGTCATTCCAGATTCGGCGGAGATGCGCGGCACATTCCGCTCGTTCTCACCAAAAGTACGTGAGAACGTGAAACAGCGCATAATCGACATAGCCGAGGGTACGGCGAAAATCTTCCGTGGCACGGCAGAGGTTGAGTATATCACAGGTTGCCCGGCTGTCGAGATACGCGGCACTGTGGCGCAAGAGGTCACGGAGATTCTGAAAGGGCTATTGCCCGAAGAACACATCCTTACAGAGAAAAACACACCTCATTGGACGAAAATGGCGGGTTCTGAGGACTTCGCGTATGTAGCCGAGCGCGTTCCGGCCGCTTATGCCACTCTAGTCGCAGGTAGCACGGAGGACGGCTATACATATGGCGGTCACAACCCGTTTGTAAGATACGACGAAAACGCGTTATCAACAGGCGCGGCCGTTTACGCCTATTCCGCAATGCGTTGGCTTGACGAACACGCGGAGTAGGGGGCGTTCACGATTCTTAAACAAGTTATTGACTTATTTGAGATACTGGACAGACCCGACGCGAGTTTTATTACTGTCGCTAAACTGTTTGAGGGTACGGGCGTTGAGATTGAAACCGAAGAATGTGTGGGCAAGCGCGGCAAGACAGACTTTATTCGCATAACAATACCCGGCAAGACAGGCAAAATAAGTGGTGGCACAAGCCCCACTTTGGGCATAATCGGGCGTTTGGGCGGTATTGGCTCACGCCCGAACATCACGGGTTTTGTGTCTGACGGTGACGGGGCGTTGGCTACACTCGCCGCCGCCCTCAAACTGTCGCTTATGTATAGTTATGGTGATAGACTTGACGGCGATGTAATTTGCGCGACGCATATCTGCCCCCGCGCGCCTCAAATACCCCATGAACCTGTACCGTTTATGGGTTCGCCTGTTGATATGGCGACAATGAACGCATTTGAGGTCAGCCCCGATATGGACGCGATTTTGTCCCTAGATACGACAAAGGGTAATAACATCATAAACGCGCGGGGGTTCGCCATCTCTCCGACAGTCAAAGAGGGATATATCCTTCGCGTCAGTGACAGCGTTCTGCGTGTTGCAATGCGAGTAAGTGGGCGGCAACCCTATGTTTTTGCTATCACAACACAGGACATTACGCCTTATGGCAACGGTTTATTCCACCTAAACAGCATCATGCAGCCCGCTACAGCCACTGATGTGCCTGTTATTGGTGTAGCCATTACCACAGAAACACCGGTAGCGGGTAGTGCAACGGGGGCTACACACCTTACGGACGTTGAGATGACGGCGCGTTTCGCCATTGAAACAGCCAAGGACTTCGGCGGCGGTGTCTGTGAGTTCTACGACAAAACAGAGTTTGAGCGCATTACCGCGCTTTATGGTAGCATGAAGCATCTATTGAAATAAAAATCACCGCTTGACAACAGTATTTTCATGTGATATACTAACGAAGTCTTAGGGATTTTTTCCCTAATGGTCGCTGAAGTAGCTCAGCAGGTAGAGCAGCGCACTCGTAATGCGCAGGTTCGTGGGTTCGAATCCCATCTTCAGCTTGAAAGGCAATGAAAGCGGAAAGTAGCCGAAAGTAGGCCTTCAGAGAGGATGCGTCATTGGCTGAAAGCGCGTCTATGCTAATAGTCGGTGAAGTTCCCGCTTGAGCCAAACCCTTGAAATTATAGTAGGGGGTTTCGTGTTCAGCGCGTTAAAGCTGTGCTAAGTGCCTTTTTGTTTTGTAAAGAGGAATTAGGGTGGTACCACGGAAATTTCGTCCCTGTTTTTATGGGGCTTTTTTTATTTTCAAAATGGGAGTGTGTTAGATGAAAGAGCAATTGCAGGTCATAAGGGAGCAGGCGCAGGATTTTTTAGGGCGTGTGGCTTCAATGAAAGAGCTGGAAGACTTACGCTTGAAATTCTTGGGCAAAAAGGGCGATTTGACGGCGATTCTAAAGAACATGGGCAAGCTCGGCAACGACCAACGCGCCGTTGTCGGTCAGTTGGCGAACGACTTACGCAAGTGGCTGGAAGATGCCATTGCTGACAAGAAGCAGGCTATCGCTTATGAAGACATGGCGGCAAAGCTTGCGGCTGAACGTATTGACGTGACTATGCCGGGTAAAGCGTTGAACGTAGGGCATCGCCACCCCATGACAATAGTTATGGAAGAAATCAAGGACCTATTCATAGGCATGGGCTTTGAAATCGCCGAGGGGCCGGATATCGAAACAGATTATTACAACTTCGAGGCGCTCAATATCCCCGCGAACCACCCCGCGAAGGACGAGCAGGACACGTTTTATATCGGTGGCAATCTGGTATTACGCACGCAGACTTCGCCCGTGCAGGTTCGAACAATGGAGCAGGGTAATCTACCGATTCGTGTAATCGCCCCAGGCAAGGTCTTTCGCTCTGATGCGGTTGACGCCACGCATTCGCCTGTTTTCCATCAGGTTGAGGGGCTTGTGATTGACAAGGGCGTTACAATGGGTGACTTAAGGGGCGTTTTGGAGCTGTTCGCAAAATCGCTGTTAGGAGAGAACGTAAAAGTCCGTTTCCGCCCGCACCACTTCCCGTTTACAGAGCCGTCGGCTGAAATGGACGTGTCGTGTTTCTCATGCGGCGGCACTGGTTGCCGTATTTGCAAGGACAGCGGCTGGATTGAGCTACTCGGTTGTGGCATGGTTCACCCGAAGGTACTTCAAATGTCGGGCATTGACCCGTTAGTGTATTCGGGTTACGCGTTCGGCATGGGTCTGGAGCGTATCGCCATGCAGCGTTATAATATAACGGATATGCGCCTGTTGTTCGAGAATGACGAGCGTTTCTTGAAGCAGTTCATATAGGAGGTACTTATGAAAATCCCGATGTCGTGGTTGAGGGAGTATGTCGATATTCCCGTTGAAACAAATGAGTTTGCCGCGCTTATGACTATGAGCGGTTCAAAGGTAGAAACAGTCGAAGCGCTTGGCGCTGATATAGATAAAGTGGTTGTGGGTAATGTTGTGTCACTCGTAAAACACCCGCAGGCAGATAAGCTTTTCATTACGAAAACAGATATCGGCACAGAAGTGTTGCAAATTGTTACTGGCGCGACAAATCTTTATGAGGGCGCGTATGTGCCTGTTGCGCTGGTGGGTTCAACACTTCACGGCGGAGTGAAGATTGGCGAAACATATTTCCGTGGGGAATTATCCAGCGGTATGTTGTGTTCAATCGGTGAGTTGGGGTACACGAGCCATGACTACCCCGAAGCTGACCCCGATGGTATTTACGTGTTCCCGACACCGCAAAACTTAGGCGCGGACGCGCGGGAAGCCATGATGCTCTGTGACGAGGTTGTGGAGTTTGAGATAACATCTAACCGCCCCGACTGCTACTCAGTGGCGGGTATTGCGAACGAAGCCGCTGCGACTTTCGGCACGTTCGCGCATTTTGAAGACTTCGATTTGAGGGAAGAGGGGCAGGGGAACGCGGCCGACTATGTCAGCGTTGATATTTTGAACCCAGAACTGTGCCCGCGTTATATCGCCCGCGTTGTGACGGATGTAGTGATTGAACCTTCGCCGCTTTGGCTAAGGCACAGGCTCACGGCGGCGGGTATGCGCCCGATTAACAACATTGTTGATATAACGAACTATGTCATGCTCGAGTTTGGGCAACCGCTCCACGCGTTTGACATCAACTGTATCGCGAACAGTCATATTATCGTCAGAAACGCAAAGGCAGGCGAGGAGTTTGTCACGCTGGACGGCGAAATGCGCATTTTGGACGAAACCATGCTAGTTATCGCCGACGAAGAAAAGGCTGTCGCTATAGCGGGTGTGATGGGCGGAGAGAACTCGAAGATTACGGGTGGTGCAAATGCGGTTCTGTTCGAGTCAGCTAATTTCAACGGCACGAATATTCGGCTTACGTCAAAGAAGCTGGGCTTACGCACTGACGCTTCGGGCAAGTATGAAAAGGGTTTAGACCCCAATCTTTCGACATTAGCTGTCAACCGCGCTGTCTATCTTATCGAAAAACTTGGCTGGGGCAAGGTTGTTCCCGGCATGGTTGATAACTACCCGCGCCCGCGTGTTGAATGGACAGTCAAATATGACCCCGCTCGAATAAACGCGCTTCTCGGCACAGACATTTCAGCCGAACAGATGGAGAAATACCTATTATTGGTTGGTGTTAAAGCTTCAAACGGCATTGCCACGATACCTACTAATCGCCCCGACCTAGAATCAGAAGCCGACATAGCCGAAGAAGTCGGCAGGCTTTATGGCTATGACAAGATTGAATCAACTGTCATGGGCTCTGACACTGTAGGGCGGCGCAACCGCAAACAGAAGCTCGAAACCCTCACACGTGACGCAATGGTTACGGCGGGTTATTCAGAGATGTTAAGTTACGCTTTTGAAAGCCCGAAGGTGTTCGACAAGCTTTGCATACCCAAAGACAGCCCACTACGTAACGCAATCACGATAAACAACCCGCTGGGGCTGGACTACTCAATCATGCGGACGACAACGGCGAACGCACTTTTGACATCGCTTTCTACTAATTACAATAGAAGAAACGAGTCAGCGCGGTTGTTTGAACTCGCGAAAGTGTATGAAGCCGAAACATTGCCGCTTGAAGGTCTGCCGAATGAGCCGAATATACTGACACTCGGCGGTTATGGCAGTATGGATTTCTTCAATATTAAAGGTGACGTAGAAAGCCTCTTGTCACGTCTCGGCATTAAGGCTGACTTCACGCCTGACGAAGTAACCGCTTACCTACACCCGGGTCGCCGCGCGACAATCTTTGCAAACGGCGAACCAGTCGGCGTAATCGGTGAAATTCACCCGCAAGTGCTGATAAATTACGAAATAGGCACACGCGCATACATGGCGGCACTGAATCTTGACAAGGTTTTCGCCCTAGCGAACATGAACCCCGTGTACACGGCACTGCCGAAATACCCGGGCGTGAAGCGTGACCTTGCGCTTTTGGCTGATGAAACAGTTTTGTCACGCGATATAGAAAACGCTATACGCGAATCTGCGGGTCAATTACTTGAAGAAGTCACGCTGTTCGACATGTTCACGGGCGGTAATATCCCGCAGGGCAAGAAATCGCTTGCGTATAGTCTATCTTTCCGCTCTCCTGAAAGAACGCTGTCAGAAGACGAGGTAGCAGCAGCAATTTCACGCGTAATGGCTCATCTTGAAGAGAAATTGACCGTCAAATTGCGCGGTTAAGTTATTTGACTATATAGTATTCTTGTGATAAAATACTAATTGGTAGTACAACCATTAAGGGGGGAGAATATGGTCAGGGAATTCTTAGAAAAGCTGTGTTCAATTCCGACAGTATCGGGCTTTGAGCACGTGGGCAAAGACCTTATGGTCGAGTATTTTTCTAAGTTTACGGATAGCCATGAGGTTGACGGCATCGGCAGCGTAATCTTCAAATCAAACGGCACTAACGGTAAGAAGATTATGCTGGCGGGGCATGTAGATGAAATCGGACTTATGGTAACTGATATTCTTGATAACGGCTTTTTGCGTTTCACACAGGTAGGCGGCATCAACCCGCCCACACTCGTGGCACAAGAGGTCACTGTTTATGGCACGGAAGAGATATTCGGCGTTATCGGCGTAAAACCGCCGCATATCACAACAGCCGAGGACTTGCAGACAGCATTGAAATTGGACGATTTGTTCATAGATACAGGTTTTACGAAAGAACAGCTTGCGGGGCGTGTTCAAATCGGTGACGTGGCTGTTGTTCGACGCGACCCTATCGCACTTGCGGGGAATATGCTTTCGGCGCGTGCGTTTGATGACAGAGCGGGTGTTGCGGTCATGCTGTCTGTGGCTGAAAACCTTAAAAAGATGTCACACAAGTCAGAGATTTATTATACCGCTACAGTTCAAGAAGAGGTTGGTTTGAGGGGTGCGTACACATCAAGCTATCGAATCGCGCCCGATATCGGCATCGTCTTCGACGTAGGTTTCGCGAAATCGCCCGAAATATCGCTTGACCGCCCGTTAGAAATCGGCAAAGGCCCCGGTATCGCTATCGGCGGTCGCTTCAACCAGAAACTCAACAAAAAACTCATGGCAATCTGTGATGAAAATGGCTACCCCTACCAAATAGAGGTTAACCCGGGTGGTTCAGGCACTGACACAGAAGCCATTCAAGTCAATATGGACGGCGTACCGTGCGTTCTGCTTTCCATTCCGCTAAGATACATGCACACATGTATTGAAACCCTTGACACTAAGGAAGTTGAGAAGATAGGGCGCATTGTCGCGGTGTTCATTAACGAGCTAGACAACTGCGATTTGGAGGAGATACTATGCTATTAGGCTTTGAGGCGCTCAAAGAACTATGCAAACCCGCAGGCGTGTCCGGCTTTGAAACGGACATCCGCGCCTACTTAAAGGCGAAGCTGACGGAAATGGGCGTGGAGTATACCATTGACAAGCTCGGCTCTGTTATCGCCCACAACAAAGGCAAGAACGCCGGCAAGACCATTATGGTTGAGGCGCATATTGACGAAGTTGGCCTTATCGTAACAGGTATTGACGAAGGCGGCTTTATCAAATTCCGCACGGTTGGCGCTGTTGATACGATTGTTTTGGCGGCTAAAACTGTTTATATCGGTGAAAAGAAGGTCCCGGGCGTTATCGGTAGCCCACCGATTCACTTCATGAAGCCCGAAGAGCGCGGCAAGCGTGTTGACGTGAACAGAATGCACATTGACATTGGCGCATCTGACAAGAAAGCGGCTGAAAAGCTCGTTTCTATCGGTGACTACATAATGTTCGGCGGCGAACCTGTTGAATTCGGTGATGGGCTTATCAAAGCACGCGCGCTGGACGACAGAGCAGGTTGCGGCGTTATGCTGGAACTGCTCGCGGCCAAGCTAGATTTAGATTTCTATTGCGTGTTTGCCGTAATGGAAGAAACCGGCGGGCGCGGCGCAAAAGTCGCGGCTCATAAGCTTCAGCCCGATTTGAGTTTCTCTCTGGAAGGCACTGTATCCGCCGACATGGGCGAGATTAAGGACTATCAGAAAGTAACCGTTTTGGGCAAAGGCCCTGCTATATCCGTCATGGACAGCGGCACTATCTATAACCCGCAAATCATCAAGCACATAGTTGAAGTAGCCGAAAAGAACAACATCCCGTACCAGTTCCGCCGTACGATAATGGGCGGCACTGACGCGGCTCATGTTCAGCGGTCACGCGGCGGTTGCATGGTAGCTAACATCAGCGTACCTTGCCGCTACATTCACAGCCCGATTTGTGTCTGCTCGAAGAATGACTTTGCCAATACCGTTGAGCTAATGAAGGCGTTATTACTCGCCGAGCTTAATTAAAGGGGGTTTTCACTGTGGAATTTAATAGCTGTTTAGCTAAGAAAATACTGGGCGCGTTCGGCCCGTCAGGGCATGAACACCAGGTCACGGAACTGTTGATTGAAGAAATCAAGGACTTTGTGGACGAGTATTATATCGACCCGCTAGGCAATCTCATTGCCCACAAAAAGGGCGAGGGCAAGAAGCTTATGTTTTCCGCTCATATCGACCAGATTGGCTTCATGGTTATCGCGATTGACGATAAGGGCTTCATCCGCATTGCGCCAATCGGCGGTCACTCACCCGCAAGACTGCTTGACCAGCGCGTAATCTTCGCGAACGGCGTAGAGGGCGTTATCTCCAGCGAAAAGTGTGAAGACTTGAACAAGCTCACAATGGCGAAACTCTATGTTGACATCGCAACACTTACAAAGGAAGAAACCGACAAGGTTGTTTCTGTGGGCGACGTTTGTATCATCAAGGCTTCATACTATGAAAACGACCAGTGCATTATGGCGGGCGCGCTTGATGACCGTATCGCGGCTTACATACTTGTTGAGGCCCTCAAAGCCCAGAAGAACACATGCAATGACGTTTACTATGTGTTCTCGACACAAGAAGAAGTCGGTCTGCGCGGCGCATTCACGGCGGCTTATAATGTTCACCCCGAAATCGGTTATGCTGTTGACGTAACAGCCACAGGCGACGTAATCGACGCGAAACCTATGGCTGTTAAACTCGGTGGCGGCGCGGCTATCAAACTTATGGACAGTAGCGTAATCACACATCCGTATGTTAAAAAACTCACAATCGACCGCGCGAAAGAACACAACATCAAACACCAGTTTGAAGTCCTCACGGCGGGTGGCACAGACGCGGGCGCTATCCACAGAACAAAGGGCGGCATCCCCTCCGGCTGTATCTCGATTCCGACACGTTGGCTTCACGGCAAGAACGAAACAGCGGCAAAATCCGACATTATGGATTGCGTGAAGCTCGTGCTTGCGATTGTGGATAACCCGATAGAGTAATATAAAAGCGCTCCCGGAAGGCTAAATCCGGAAGCGCTTTTTTGTTACGATACTATTCATCGCGCCGTTCGATACAATTCCTTACATAATTGAACAATTCAAGACCCATGGCTATATCGGGCGCGTGCCAGTAGGCGCAACGGTTCTCAAAGCTGCCCTTCCAACTGAAGGCCGCCGGGGCACGAAACGCGAAGCCGTCGCAGAGTTCCATTGTGAATAGGCAAGGCTCGCCAATTTCTATTTTACGCTTAGTATCAATGCCCGAAATGGCTTCCTTGACGCCTTGTTTGATAATCCCGAAGGTTTCAGACGGTGTTGGCTCATAGGCGTTCGCTTTGTCTTTTACAGTAATGCAATATACGGTATCGCTGATTTCCCGCGCTTCAGTGTGAGAAGCCGCACAGCCGATATTGGCTATGTATCGTGTACCCAGAAATGTCAGCGCACCTGTCCCGATTTCAGCTATGTGCATACCGTTCACATACAAACCCTGAATCGGCGGCGATTGAATGGTATGCGCGAAATAGGCGTTTGGCTCGCCATAACGCGCATGTTGACCAACGGTTATCAGCCCGAACGGCTCAACACTCGCTTGTCCGCGTATACGCCGCCAGTCGAAACACCTGTCAACAACGTCAAACACGCGCACAGACGAAGGCAGCTTTTCTAGTATTATGTTGTGTTCGGGAGAACCAGCGAAATGCCCGTCATAGAGCATAATCTCGTCAATGCCGCATTCAAGCGCGGCCTCACAAACCGCCAGAACGTCACTCGTGATACAATCGCGCCCATATTCACGCCAGCGCGGGCTACCATGAAAAAGTGCTTGGCCGTCGCCCTCAAAAATCCCGCTTGTGCCCTCCATATCGGCTATGAGAATTAGTTGTTTATTCATGTCCTTCCTCGACTTTCTTTTCTTTTTTGCCGCCCATAAGCTTGCGGCCAACGAACGCCGCTAACTTGAAGACAGGTGTTTCAAACTCCTTGGCTACTAAACCCAACTCTGTGGGAATGTCAATCATCTGCGGGCAAAGTTTCTTACACTTACCACAACTCACACATTTTGACGCGACAGCCGGGTAATGTGTTATCGCGCCCGTGTCCTGCAAATAATCCATCCATGCGCGTTTGTTATTAAGCGCGTATTTGCGATTATAAACGCGGAAACACGCGGGTATGTCAACGCCCGCGGGGCACGGCATACAATACGCGCAACCTGTACAAGGCACTTTCGTGTTCTTCATGATTATATCGCGTGCGCGGTAAATGGTTTCTAGCGCTGAATCTGAAAGCGAGCCCGCCGGTGTAGAATCAGCGACGGCGATATTTTCTTTGAGTTGTTGCATATTGCTCATACCCGACAGCGTAACAGTGGCTTCAGGGCGATTAAACACAAATTTCAATGCCCATTGCGCGGGGGAGAGTTGGGGCTTTGCGTTTCTGAATATCTCTTCAACCTCAGGTGGTAGGTTTACGGCGAGTTTGCCACCGCGCACAGGCTCCATGATAATCACGGGTAAGCCCTTAGAAGCCGCGTACTCCAAGCCGGAAACACCCGCCTGAAAATTCTCGTCCAGATAGTTATACTGAATCTGACAAAAATCCCAATCGTAGGCATCAATTAGCAACTTGAATTGCCCCGCGATACCGTGAAACGAAAAACCGATATTCTTAATCTGACCGCTTGCCTTCTTCTCCGCAATCCACTTTTTTAGCCCCAAGTCCATGAGTTTCTTCAAAACGCCAATATCTGGCACCATATGAATGAGGTAATAGTCAATATAATCTGTCTGCAAGCGCTGTAGTTGCGCGTTAAAGAGCTTATCCATATCCGCGTAAGTTCTCACGAGATAGTGAGGTAGCTTTGTCGCCAGCTTAACGCGTGACCGCCAGCCCTTTTTGAAAAATTCACCGAGTGCATGTTCGCTTTTGCCATACACATATGCCGTGTCGAGGTAATTCACGCCGTTTTCTATCGCGTGAATCAGAAGCTTTTCCGTTTCTTCTTGGTCAATCTTGCCGTTCGCCCTCGGGAAACGCATACAACCGAAGCCCAACACACTGAGCGCGTCGCCGTTTTTGGGGTTCACTCTATATTCCATAAACACCTCTAAACCTTTTCTTATATTGTACACCAATGCGCCACAAAGTCAAGTTTTCATGTATGCCATATAATACAACAGGGGGGCTGTGGCATGGAAAAGGTTCAACTAATTTTGGAATTCTCTAAGCAACTCTCTGAACGTGATGAGCGCCGATTGGCGGCGTTTTGCACGCTAAAATACAGGTTGCCGCTTATTGGGATGTACGTTGTTGAAGTAGATAAACAGAATGTACGAAAACTGTCGGGTTTACCCGGCGTTACTATGTTACACAATAACACGGGTATAACGGCGCAACGCGTGCGGCGTGCGTCAGGAGCCGAGGGGTTGACGGGGCGAGGTATCAGTATCGCGTTTCTCGACACGGGCATTTCGGCGGTTGATGATTTCATCATGCCTAAGAACAGGATTCTGGCGTTCCGTGATTTTGTGGGCGGCAAGGGTGAATGTTATGACGATAACGCACATGGTACGCATGTCGCGGGTATTGCGGCGGGCAACGGCGCGAACTCCGGCGGTAAATACTGCGGCATTGCGCCCGAAGCCGGTATTGTCAGTGTGAAGATACTCGACCATGACGGCAAGGGTAACGCTGTTGATGTGCTTGCGGGCATACAGTGGGTTGTTGACAATAAAGACCTCTACAACATAAGGGTATTGAACCTCTCAATCGGCGCGCCCGATAACGGTAGTCGTGACCCACTCGTTCGCGCCGTTGAGGCCGCGTGGGATTTGGGTATTGTTGTCTGTATCGCGGCGGGTAATAACGGCCCGAAACCCGGTTCAATCACTAGCCCCGGCATATCGCGTAAGGCAATCACCGTCGGGGCGTCTGACGATTCAAACTCTGTGACTATTTGGGGCAACGCATTGCAGAATTTCTCGGGGCGGGGGCCCACAAGTGAATGTATTCACAAGCCCGATGTGCTCGCGCCCGGCTCAAACATCATCTCATGCTTGACGCGCACGCCGAACCTCACCGATGAAGAAATCAAGGATAAATGCGTAAACGAACACTATGTGTCAATGAGTGGCACGAGTATGGCAACACCTGTGATAAGTGGCGCAATTGCGCTTTTGTTGCAGAAACACCCGGAGCTTACACCCAATGACGTAAAATTACTGCTGAAAAAGACGAGTCAAGACCTACGTTATCCACAGAATCAGCAGGGTTGGGGGCAGGTAGATGTCATGCACCTGCTGTTGAGGGCGACCGAGTAACAGGAGGGGAATATGGACAACCGCGAGCTAATGGAATTATCAAGCCGTATGCAGAACGGCGCGATTGCGCGCGATGACTTCGCGCGCGCGCAAAACCTGTTCTTTGATTACTTCCGCGAAACATATATGAGCAGTTTTATGCAGGCACTAAAGGAGCGCCGCGAGTATTTGAACGAGAACCCGACACGTGAGATTGCTATGCTACAGACTATGAGGGGTTTCGCGCCGCCCGAGCGACAGGCGGGGATTGACAGGATGATTGAGTTGTTTCTTATAATGAATACTGCGTCGGTTTTACGTGAAGATTCGATGCCCAAATCCATCAGTCAAGCCGAACACAAGCCAAATACCGTAGACACTTCCGTACATGATGACGGCATCTATGATATCGACCACAGTTGCCTTACGCGAAAGCCCAATCAGCAGAATATGTTCGGGATAATGTTAATGGCGGCTCTTATGAATAGAAACTAAACGGGCAGGGGCTTTTGCCCTTGCCGCTCTAAAAATCTGTTGACAACATTGCGAATTTATGTTTTAACTAGAAGAAACTTAACCGAAGAGGAAGAAATGAAACTGAATTTCACTAAAATGCACGGTTGTGGTAATGACTATATCTTTATTAACTGCTTTGAAACCCGAATCGATAACCCCGAAATGTTATCAATACAACTGTCTGACCGCCATTTTGGCATCGGCGGCGACGGAATCATTCTCATCATGCCGTCTGAAATAGCTGACGCGAGAATGCGCATGTTTAACCTTGACGGTAGTGAGGGCAAGATGTGTGGGAATGGGATTCGTTGTGTCGCGAAGTATCTTTATGATAATAAAATCGTAAGGAAAGCGGAAATAACCATTGAAACGCTATCGGGCATCAAAAAACTTGCGCTGAATGTTGAAAACGACGGCGTTACATCCGTGCGCGTTGACATGGGGCGCGCGGAGATTTTGCCCGAAAATTCTATTATAGTTGACGGCATTGAATACGCCATAACACATGTTTCTATGGGCAACCCGCATTGTGTTGTGTTCTGCGATGATGTGGACAAGCTTAATCTAGTCGAAATCGGCGCGAAATTCGAGAATCACGAGATGTTCCCTGAGAGGGTAAATACTGAGTTTGTTGAGGTTTTGGCGCATAATCGCCTAAAAATGCGCGTTTGGGAGCGCGGTAGCGGAGAAACACTCGCTTGCGGAACGGGCACGTGCGCGGCGGCTGTGGCGGCTGTCTTAAAAAACGTCTGCGACATGAACACTGATATACATGTGCAACTATTGGGCGGTGAACTCTCTGTTTGTTATACGGAAGACACTGTTTTTATGACAGGTGACTGTGTCAAGGTATTCGACGGCGTTATTGAGATATAGAAAACTTTATAAGAAATATTCGCGCAAAACTTCAATGCCCTCGCCCGTGAAAGCACTGACAGCGAAAACCTTTTCTGCGCCCGTCATTTGCAACAACTCTTCAGCTTGGCGTATCTCTGCGGGGCTTGACTTGTCAATCTTCGTAATTACCCCAACGATGGGCATACAAAGAATGCCACTCATACCCGGGAAAAACGTACTTTCATCATCATCGGCGGCATGGATAAGTAATGCCATATCCGCTTCTGTGCTCGTGACAATGAGTGAGCGGAACATGCGTTTATGCTCCAAATATTCTCCGGGTGTGTCTATGAGATGCCCCGATATTTCTATGCTCTGTGTCTTTTTATACTTGATTTCTTCGCCGTTCATGCGTTGCAAAAGGCTAGTCTTGCCACATCCCGAACGCCCGATTAAAATGACCTTTTTCATGTTTTCGTTATATTCGTCGGCGTAAAGCCCAAGATGTTTTGAAGCCCCGCCAGAATATCAACAAGAGCCGCTTCAACGTCTGCGACAAGCCCGCGCAGAACAAGCGAGCCCGAGAAGCGGTCAACAAACACGAGTTCGACGGCGGCGGCCTTCATGGCTAAGTCAGCGCCGATAATAGCGGCCTCGGCGGGTGTGATTGTGAGTATGCCGAGCGCCCCCGATGACGCGTCTGACACGCCGATTTTCTTATATAATGAAGGGTCGGGGTTCGCTATGATATGCGCCATTGTGACCTGTTTACCGGGCACAAATTCTTGAATTATGCGCTGTTTCGGTTCAAATTCCAAAATACCCTCCTATAATAAAGCCTTGAAAATTTCGGGGCGTGGGTTAGGGATTACTACATATTGAATCAAAAGCCCCTGTTCCTCGGCTTCGGTTATGCCGCATGACACAGCTTCTCGCACAGCCGCGACTTCGCCCGTGAGCACGACAAACGACTTGCCGCCAATGCCCGTGCCCAAACGCACATCAAGAAGGTTCACGTCAGCCGCCTTAACAGCCGCGTCCGCGCCATAGACGGCGGCAGTGACCGAGAAATACTCCATCACGCCGACAGCGCCGGGCTTGTCGGCTTCGCTCGTGCGCGATATGGCTTCAATGACTTGCGGGTGAATGCGCGGGATTACGGTTTTGTCAACCAAATGTTTCCCCGCAGTGACCACGGCCACCTCCATTGCCGCCGAAACGGCCGCGACTTCGCCCGTGAATAAGACCTGATACTTGCCAGGGCATATCGCCGTCGCCACTATGAGTGACGTATCGGCGGCTTTAAGTATACAGTCAGCCGCTTCAATGCCTTTCGCGATACTATTCAGTTCAATCAGCCCGATTGTGGGATAAGTCATGACGTTACCTCTCAATTTCTATGTAACTTTCGTATATCGTCACGCGCCCCGAAATCGGCGCGTGAATATCTGAGCCCAAGCTTTCGGGTGGGCAAAACGCAATGAGTTGATTCTCAAGCACTATTTCACTCGTGGCAACGATAGGGATTGAAGCCACGCCAATGCCCTGTTTGAGCGAAATTCGTACATAATCGCTGTTTATTGTTTTCAGTTCTCGTATCTTCTCGCCGTAATAATCGCCAACCCCCGCCCGCACAGCCGCGCGGTGTGTCGGAATCTTTCGGCTGTTGCGCATAGGGTTAACTAAGGGCGAAACTTCATGGCTAATACCGCGTATGCCCCTTTTCGACAACTCGCGCTTGATAATACTGTTAACCGAACGCGGTCTTAACTGCATAGGGCACGCGTAAACCTCGCAAACCCCACATTCACAACAGAGTTTTGCCGAACGGATAATCTCGTCTTCGAGAACTTCGTCCAGCTTGCTGTATGCCAGCTTTCTCATTATCTTATGCGGTTCGAGTGGGTGACCGAGTAAGTAACGCGGGCATGTTTCCGTGCAGTAGCTGCACTGAATACACGCGGCTTTTGCACTTCTTGACACGCGCTCCAGCTCCAGCGGTTTGCTTGCATATTGTTCGGTTGGCAAAATGAGTATGCCCGACGTCGTTTTTTCGACATACAGTTTGTCTAGTTGACCGTATTCATACCGTGCTCCCATCATAGGGCCACCCGATACAATACAAAGCTTGCTTTCGTCCTTTGTCACGCCACCGGCCGCCGCTACACATTCACTAAACGGCGCGCCAATCGGCGCATTAACAACAACGGGATTCTTAACCGCCCCCGCGACAGTCAAATAACGGCGCGTGAAGTTCTCGCCACTGACCGCCTTGACCGCCGCAAGTAATGTGCAGACATTCATAACCGCACAACCCACGGCTAATGGGATATTCCCGGGTGGCACAACGCGCCCTGTCACGTCATAGACGACCATCTGCTCATCACCGGCGGGGTAATAGCTATCGGACTGATGAATGGCGACATTTATGCCCGTTTTCTTGATAGCGACTTCAAGCGCGGTGATTTCTTCAGTATAATTAGATTTCAGAGCAATCGTACACTTTGTCGCCCCGATTTCATTAGCCAACGTGCTTGCATTTACGACAAGCTCTTCAGCGAAATGGCGCATTACATACTTGTCAGCCGAAAGCAACGGCTCACATTCAAGCCCGTTAATTATCAAATGCTCAATTGCGCCCCGAAGCTTCACATGCGTTGGAAAGCCCGCGCCGCCGCAACCAATCACACCCGCGCTTCTGATTTGCTCAACAAAGTTACTCATACGTCATCCTTCTGCTTGTGTGTTGGTTTCGGCTCTTTGATGTCAACCGAGTCGATGATGCCCACTATGACACAATCAATCGCGCAGTCGTCATTACCGAGCGCCCGCCGCGCCGAGCTACCGGACACTACCAGTACCTGTTCGCCAATACCCGCGCCCACAATATCAGCCGCGACATAACGCCCGCCCGACTCGTTCTCAACGACCATCAGCTTACTGCCGCGCAGTGTTTCTTCTTTCTTTGTCGCCCAGACATTCCCGATTACTAACGCTATCTCCAACGCGGTCAACTCCTAAATGTACTCCAGTTTCATTCGCGCGGCTGTGAAAACGTCTCGCGCGGCGGGTGTCACAATCGTGCCTTTGTTCAGACGCAACAAGCCGTTTTCATTGCCCGACACCAGTATTTTCGCGGTTTTCTCTGTCACGAGCTTTTCTGACCACGACAGCGGCGGAGTAGGGGGCATTGGCGTTTCACCGCCAACAAAAACAGGTTGACCTCCCAGAATATAAGCCCTTGTGTTCTTGTCCAGCCCGCAAGCGTTTGCTTCGTCATAGTCAATATGAACGGCGGCGGCAAATCTGTCATTTACACGCACAACCACATCATCAAACGTGAGTGGGCGCAGGCTTTCAACGCGCACGCGTACATGCTCCGCATCGGACACGCCGTAAGTGGCGGCTTCGGCGCGTGTCAAGTGAATGTGAGCCTTTGCGATAATGGTACTGCCCACCGCGTTAATCAGCCCGTGACTGCCCATAATGGCAACATCAGCCGCGCCCGTCAAGTCGCCCGAGAGGTTCACAGGTGCGTTAATACCTAGCGTTCGACAATCTGTCGCTGATAGCTCTACCTGAACGGTTTTCCGCACGGGGGCCAGTACCGCCACTTCTGCAAGCTGACCTTTTGGCGTGATGATTTTCACACGCTTGTCAGACAGATACTCGCCCGGTTGAGAGAGTTCGGCGCTTACCTCCAACTTCGCGTCCGCGCCAAACAGGCTTTCAAGCGCTTCTTGCGTTAAATGAACATGCCGCCCTGACGCTTCAATGCGGATTTCTCGCGCTGACGGCGTGTTATGCTTGCCCGACAATACACCACGAACAATCTTGCGGATTATTTCTTCATCCACGCCGCCACCTCCTTACAATAGAGTATATAAATTGCACTGCTTATGCGGTTCAGCGCGCGAATCAAGTCTATGCGCTCGCCGTTTTCAAACGCGCGAACGGCGCAAAGTTCTACCTCGCGCGATTTTGCGCGTAGGTGATTAAGCCCCGCGCACAGCTTACCCATGCGATAGTTCGGCATGGTATGTGGAATACCCACGCTTTTTTCTGGGTGATGTGAGTTTTCGCGTAATTCTGCTTCTGTCATACCAAAGAGTGTGAACGGCGGCAAGGGTGTTTCTTTGACTTCTGACGCAAGAATCTGTCGTGCCAAGTTCAACACCTCTTCTAAACGAGCCACTAAATCACCGCGCCCCATCTCATCGACCAAACACATTAAACAAATCAACTCGCCCTCAAACGCGTCGATTTGCCCGCGTAGGGTTATGCGCGGATGTGCCTTTTTCACGAGAACATGCGCGTTGAGATTCGTCATATCTTCGGGCTTAGCGCTTGTGCTCGGCGCAATTTTTTGCTCGTCCAATACAAAACCCTGTTCGGCGGCATATCGCCGCGCTTCGGGCGTTATATATGTATTCGGCAACACCTTTATCACACGTTCGGGCGTTTTGAGTTTGCTCCTCAACATCGCCTCTGTGAGTATTTCCATTCTACTTTACGTCGCAATTATCGAGCGTGGGCAGAATCATTTCTACCTCGTTGTGCGGACGCGGTATTACGTGAACCGAAACGAGTTCGCCGACCTTCGCCGCCGCCGCCGCACCTGCGTCAACGGCCGCCTTTACAGCGCCCACGTCGCCGCGTACCATTACAGTTACAAGCCCGCCGCCAACATGAACCTTGCCGATGAGGTTGACGTTAGCCGCCTTAACCATTGCGTCAGCGGCTTCGATTGAGCCGACTAAGCCCTTTGTTTCAATCATGCCTAATGCCATTAAGTTCGCCATTTTAATTCCTCCTGAATAATATTCACTCTATGTATTGTTATCTGGAAAGCCTTTCAAGTACAGCGCGGACAACGCTTTCAATATCCGCTGGGGTCAAACTGTCGTAAGTGGGCATGGCGGGTGGTTTTACCGCGGGGGTTTCATCTCTCAAATTTTCGATTTCTCGCTTACCCCAAGCCACGCGCCTAATATTTATCAGGTGCATTGGCGTAACATTATCGCTTGTGGCGCTCTTACCAATCGCGCCACAACCCAAAGTCAGCGCGGGCGCTAGGTTTGTCGTCGCGCCCACACCGCCGAGAGCCCCCGCGGTGTTCACAAGCAGACGATTCACGGGCTTTTTGAGCGCAAACTCGCGGATAATCTCGTCATTTTGGGAATGAATCGTCATTGTATGCCCCGCGCCTTCGTTTTCAAGAATCGCGATACATCGTTCGCACGCGCGTTCCCAATCCGGCTCAACATAATAGCCCAGAACAGGGCAAAGTTTCTCGCGCGAGTAGGGATTTTTCTTTGAAACTTCCGTCTGGCGTGACAGCAAAACCCTTGTGCCACTCGGCACATTTATTCCCGCCATTTCAGCAATACGCAGAGCCGTCTTACCGACAATCGCGGGGTTCATTGTGCCGTTTTCGCGTAGCAGTAACGCCCCTATTTTCTTGCTCTCTTCCTCATTGAGGAAATAACCGCCTTGCTCTTTAACGGCCTGTTC
>CAZOVK010000019.1:0-33638 GCA_964583165.1 uncultured Defluviitaleaceae bacterium
GAGCCGACACCGTACATATTACAGGCTGCGCCGCGTTCACGCTGTCGGCAACAAAATCCTGGACTTCGCGTTCTCTAACGCGGGGTTTAACGTCATTAACCTTGGCGTTATGGTAAGTCAGGAAGAATTCATCGACGCGGCGATTGAAGCAGACGCAGGCGCGATTGTGGTATCAAGCCTTTATGGTCATGGTGAAATAGACTGCCGCGGTCTTCGTGAGAAATGCGAAGAAGCGGGCTTATCGGGCATTAAATTGTATGTAGGTGGCAATCTCGTAGTCGGCAAGTCCGACTTCGAGACTGTCGAGAAGGTTTTCAAAAATATGGGTTTCGATTTGGTGTTCCCGCCCGGCACAGACCCGGAGGTCGGTATTGCTGCGATAAAGGCGGATTTGGGAATAGAGGATTAGTATGAAATACTTACTCACGGTAGACTTTGGCAGTACATATACAAAGCTCACTGCCATTGACGTTGAGAATCGCAAGATTGTCGCGACACAACGCGCGTTCACGACAGTCGCTACTCACCTCATGGATGGTTTTCAAAACGGCTTGGCGCTCTTAAAGGCACAACCCCAGATGGAAGACGCTGTGTTTGAACCCATGATTGCGTCCAGTTCGGCGGCGGGTGGGCTGAAAATGATAGCGGTTGGGCTTGTTCCCGCGCTTACGGCTAACGCCGCAAAACTGGCGGCTACGAGTGCGGGCGCTAAGGTCATTGATGTGTTCGCCTATGAAATGGGCAAAGCCGAACAGCAGAAAATCTATGACCATAACCCAGATATAGTTCTACTGTCGGGCGGCATTGACGGCGGCAACAAAAAGGTCATTTTGCATAATGCTCAAATGCTCGCGCAAGTTGACCGCCCATTTTCTGTCATTGTCGCGGGGAATCGCTCGGCGAATGAAGAAATTGAAGAGATTCTGACGGCAGGTGGCAAGAACGTAATTATTGTAGAAAACGTGATGCCTAAGTTTAACGAGCTAAACATCATGCCCGCCAAAACGGCTATACGCAATCTCTTCATTGAGCGAATAATTGACGCAAAGGGCTTGACAGATGTCGCCGAACTCATGGCGGCGGAAATCATACCAACACCACTCGCGTGTTTTGAGGCATGCGAACTGCTTTCGACAGTGGGGACGCTTATGGCGTGTGATGTGGGTGGCGCGACGACAGATATTTACTCAATGCACGACGGTATGTCGTCAACGGGGGCTGTGGTTGAAAAGGGCTTGCCTGAACCGTTCGCGAAACGTACGGTTGAGGGTGATTTGGGTGTTCGCTATTCGATAACGAATCTTGCGCCCGAATATGGTGTTGAGCGCATAGCCGAACATGCGAAGACTGACGTTGCTACAGTTGAACAGTGGGTTGAAACATGTAAGAACGACACTAGTATCATAAGCGAAGAGGGCACCGTCGAGAAGCGTATCGATAACGAACTCGCTGCTTGCTGTGTCGAACTCGCTATGGCGCGTCATTGCGGCTCGTTTGAAACTATCTATACCATGATGGGGCCAATGACGGTACAGACAGGCAAAGACTTATCAGACGTGGAGTTTTTCATAGGCGCGGGTGGCTCAATCACGAGTAGCCCCGTTGCCGAAGAAATCCTTTCACGCGCAGTATATCGCCCGTCTGACTTAAACAGCCTAAAACCGCGCAACCCGCGCATCATTGTAGACAGAAAGAATATTCTGACGGCCATGGGGCTACTCAAACGCTTAAACCCCGAAGCCGCCTTGGATATAATGAAACAAGAATTTGGGATATAGTCTGGACGCATAACGCGCCCCAACAAGGAGTGACTAAATATGGAATCCCCTTTGAGAAATGAAAAAATGAGCATGGACCAATTCAACGAAATCCGCGCTATGGTCTTGCAACAATGGCCGACAGGGCGCGATGTTGATTTGGAAGAGGGCATTCAGTATCAGTTAAGCATACCCGCCGATAAACGCTTCTCGAAGAAGCTTGCGGCGGCAAAAGCCGAACGCGCCACGCTCATTCAGCCGCGCGCTGGTGTCGCGCTCACGGATAAGCATATCGAACTGTTGAAATACCTAGAAACAGAGGGCGAGGCGGATTTACTGCCGTCCACAATCGACAGCTATACGCGTCTTAACCGCTATAAGGAAGCCCAAGTGGGTATTGAGGAATCTATTAAAACAGGGCGTTCAATGCTGAACGGCTTCCCCGCTGTCAACTACGGCGTTCAGGTCTGCCGTCAGGTCACGTCCAGTGTAAAAAGCCCCGTTCAGGTACGCCACGGCACGCCCGATGCGCGTCTGTTGACAGAAATCGCCTATGCGGGTGGCTTCACGTCCTATGAGGGCGGCGGTATTTCCTACAACATACCGTATTCAAAGGCTCACTCTATTGAGCGTACATTGATAGACTGGCAGTACATAGACCGTTTGACGGGTATTTATGAGGAACACGGCGTGAGAATCAACCGTGAACCGTTCGGGCCACTGACAGGTACGCTTGTACCGCCTTGTATCTCCAGCGCGGTTGCCGTCATTGAAGCATTACTTGCCGCTACTCAGGGTTGCAAGTGCGTAACTGTCGGTTACGGTCAGTGCGGTAATCTTATTCAAGACGTAGCTGCTATTAAGGCACTTGAAGAAATGACGAACTACTACCTTGAACGCTTCGGTTTCGCTGACGTTGACGTTACAACCGTTCTACATCAGTGGATGGGGGGCTTCCCACCGGATGAAAGCAAGGCTTTCGGCGTAATCTCGTGGGGCGCGGCAACGGCGGCTCTCGCTGGTGCGACAAAGGTTATCGTCAAGACACCGCATGAAGCTATGGGCATCCCAACCATGCAAGCTAACGCGGCGGGTCTTAAAGCCACAAAACAGCTCGTCAATATGCTGAAAGACCAGAAGCTTCTGAACATTGCTGTCGTTCAAAAAGAAGCTGACATTATTATAGAAGAAATTAAGTGCATTATTGAGCGCGTTATCGCTCTGGGCGAAGGCGACATAGCCGTTGGCACAGTCCGTGCGTTCCAAGCAGGCGTTCTCGATATTCCGTTCGCGCCGAGTAAGTATAACCGCGGCAAGATTCTGCCCGCGCGTGACGCTGAGGGTGCTGTGCGCTTCCTTGATTCGGGCGCAATTCCGCTATCTGGCGCGCTTAAAGACTTCCACCGTGAGAAGCTCGAAGAACGCGGTCGCTTAGAGGGCAGAAGTGTTAGCTTCCAGATGGTTGTTGACGATATTTACGCTATCGGCAAGGGCTTCCTTGTTGGCAAACCCAGATAATAGGCTGACAAATTCCAGGGGGATTGAGAATCATGAAAATAGTAGATATGGTGTGTTCCGGCGGGCGCACGGGTTTCTTCTTTGACGACCAAAAGGCGATTAAGTCAGGCGCAACAATGGACGGCAACGCCTATATCGGCGAGCCGAAAACACCGGGTTTCACAAAAATTCGTCAGGCGGGCGAGAGTATTTCTGTCATGTTTATTCTCGAAGACGGGCAGATTGCTTACGGCGACTGCGCGGCTGTTCAATATTCGGGCGCGGGTGGACGTGACCCGCTGTTCCTTGCGGCTGATTATATACCCGTGATTGAGCGCGAATACAAGCCCATGTTCGTTGGAAAGGAAATCACAACTTTCAAAGAAATGGCCGAAATGGCTGACAGGCATATTGACTCCGTGACAGGTGAGCATATGCATACCGCCGCGCGTTATGGCATCACGCAAGCCATTCTTGACGCTGTTGCGAAGTCTAAAAAGACACTTATGGCAAAGGTTATCGCCGAAGAATACGGCACGACGCTTGCCACAGACTTAATACCGATGTTCTCACAGACAGGCGATGACAGATACGCGAATGCCGACAAGATTATCCTTCGTGGTTCGCCGGTTCTGCCCCATGCGCTGTTTAACCATATTTCCAAAACTGGCGAACAGGGCGAAAAACTCCGCGATTACATCATCTGGTTGCGTGAGCGTTGCGACCAGCTTAAACCCTATCCCGAATATCTCCCGATTTTCCATATCGACGTATATGGCGTTTTGGGCATAATCTTTGATAACGACTTTGAAGCTATCGCTAACTATTTGGGCACACTGGAAGAAGCCGCGAAGCCACATCTGCTTCGCATCGAAGGCCCCGTTGACATGGGCAACCGCGAAGACCAGATTAAGGCGCTTGCAGAAATCCGCAAACTCGTTGACGACAAGGGTATTGTTGTTGAAATCGTGGCTGACGAATGGTGCAACACATACGAAGATGTTGTACTCTTCACCGACAACAAAGCCGGTCATATGGCGCAGATTAAAACGCCTGACCTCGGCGGCATCAACAACACCGTAGAAGCCGTTATCTACTGCAAAAAGCACGGCATGGGCGCATACCAAGGCGGCACTTGCAACGAAACCGACCGCTCTGCGCAAGTTTGTACACATCTGGCTATGGCGACACAGCCTGTTCAAATCCTTGCTAAACCGGGCATGGGTGTTGACGAGGGCTTTATGATAGTGTTTAATGAAATGAACCGTATTCTTGCTCTTACGAAATAGTTTTGGAGGGGTATACTCAGCGCCCAAGAAGGGGCGCCGGCTTGAAGAGCCGCTTTCACGAAGTGAAAGTGATGACCAGCCACCTCCTGTTAAGAAAGGGTGATACAATTGGAACCCAAAAAGGAAATGCGCGTTCTGTCCACAACCGCGATTCTCGGTTACGGCTTCCCCGAACAGAGTTTTATTGAGGGCATGAAGCGCGAACCCCACGTTATCGCCGTTGACGCGGGCTCGACAGACCCGGGGCCATACTATCTAGGCGCGGGTTATTCGTTCACGGACAGAAACGCCGTCAAACGTGACTTGGAATACATGATTGAAGCGGGCGTTAAGAATCACATACCCGTCGTCGTCGGTACATGCGGCGGTTCGGGCGCTGACAGCCATTTGCAATGGTGTGTTGAAATCGTGCGTGAAATCTCAGAAGAAAAGGGGCTTACGTTCACGACAGCCATTATCTCTTCTGAAATACCGAAAGAAACCGTCCGTGCGAAGCTGAAAAACGGTGAGATTCAACCGATTCATCCCGTGCCCGAACTTACCGAGGAAGAACTCGACAAGACTGTCCGCATAGTTGCCCAAATGGGTAATGAACCCATGATTAAGGCGCTTGAAGCGGGTGTTGACGTAATCCTTGCAGGGCGCGCCTATGACCCCGCTAACTTCGCTTGCCTGCCGATAATGAAAGGCTTCGATGAGGGTTTGGCTACCCATATGGGTAAAATCCTTGAGTGCGCGGCGATTGCGGCGACACCGGGCAGCGGCTCAGACTGTATGTTCGGTTACTTAGGCGAGGACTATTTCATTCTTGAACCCCTTAGCCCCGCTCGTAAGTGCACAACACTGTCCGTAGCGGCTCATACGCTCTATGAAAAGACAGACCCGTACCACTTGCCCGGCCCGGGCGGCGAACTCGACTTGACAGAAACCACGTTTGAACAAATTTCTGACAACATGGTTAAGGTTAAGGGCACAAAGTTTGTCCCGACCGATAAGTACTTCGTGAAGCTAGAGGGCGTAAAGTCCACGGGCTTTAGAACCGTGAGTTTTGCCGCATCGAAAGACCCGATTTTCATTGACCAAATTGACTTTATTGTAAGCGAAGTCAAGGCGAAGGTTGTTTCTAACTTCGAGAAAATGGATATCGGTCAATTCTTCCTTGATTTCAAACTATACGGCAAAAACGGCGTAATGGGCATGTTCCCGAACATCCCCGCCGACACGCCGACAGAACTCGGCATAGTCATTGAAGCCGTTGCGCAAACACAAGAACTCGCCAACACCATCTGCTCATTCGCGCGTTCAACCATGCTTCACTTCGGTTACCCCGGGCGCAAGTCCACAGCAGGCAATCTCGCGTTCCCGTTCTCGCCGTCTGACATTAAGGTTGGCGAAATCTACGAATTCTCTATTTATCACCTCATGGCAGTCAACGACCCATGCGAGGTATTCCCCATGGAAATCAAAGTGTTGGATAAGGGGGAATGGAAATGAAACTTTTTGATATAGCGGACGTTATCCGCAGTAAAAACAGCGGCCCTTATGAGCTGACGTTTGATATTATCTTCAAGACGGTTGAACTCTTCAACGAGTTTTGCGGCAAGGATATAATCAACAAGGCTGTTTTCGCGAAGATTTACGGTATTTCTGAAGATGAAATCATCAAGATTACCCAATTCACACCCGCGAAGGCCATGAAGATTACGATTAAGCGCCCGCTTTGCTCCGGCGCTCTCGGTGAAACTGATGTTTATGGCGCACAGCAACACGCGCCGCTTATGAATTTTGAGTTTGAGATGTAAAAGTAACAGTAGGGGCGGACACCCGTCCGCCCCTTTATTTTTTGTATGATTGGGGGTAAACGCTTGAGAATAAACCGTGTGGGGAGTATTATTCAGCAAGCAACGCTATATTCGGTCTACTTTGCGCCACGTGGGCGCAACCGTCTGCTCGTTCTAGGTGAACAGATAGCGCAACGCCACTTGAACTATGACGACCGCTTGATTGGGATTATCGGCGACGCGGGTTCGGGCAAGAGTTGTATCATCATGGGCATGTTCCCGGGGCTTGACCTTGTGAACCATGATGATGGCTTGAGTATCAACAAGATTATGGAAATGCGTATGACATTCAAGGAAAGTTCATACGATTCGACGACCTATCATCTCGATATGCGCTTCCAAATGGCGTTTACACAGATGTTTGAGATTGTGCAATTCGTAAAGGGCGCTCTTGAACGCGGGCGTCGTGTTGTTATCGAACACTTTGACCTGCTTTATCCATATCTGAACATCAACGCGGAGATGATAATCGGTGTAGGTGATGAAATAATCGTCACACGCCCGACACCGTTTGGCCCATTGCCGAAAGACATACACGACATTGTGTTTGATTCGCTCAAATACAGAAAGATGGCGCATACGGCCGAAGACATCACAATTCGTATTATGGAGAAATACTTTGACTTCAACGGCAAGGTCTATTCGGGCGACATTCGCCGCGGCTTCGTCTTGAACTTCCAACACAAACCAGACATCGACCTTGAGGCGCTCGAAAAACGCGTGCAAGGCGTTATTGATATGAATCTGGACGTGAGCTACTATGACGAAGACCATATCATCATTGAAGATGAGCTAGTCGAGTGCAACGGCCCGCGTATTCACGTGTCCACAACTGGGCAGATTCAGAAATTCTCGCTACTAAAGGAGATTTTCTATGATGAAATCAATGACGTTTACTCCATAATCGGTATTATCGGTGACCGCAACTTACAAGACTTGAACGCGCTTCAATTTATATAGGAGGGCGCAATGAGTATCAACGTATCTGATATTAAAAACACAGTCGCGAAACTCTGCATGGATGCGAATTATCTGCTGAACCCCGACATAGAGGCGGCGTTCTCAAATTCGCTAGAGGGCGAAGAGAACGAAACGGCTGTGCGTATCACCAAGATTCTGCTAGAAAACGCGGAGATAGCGCGGCGTGACCTCGTGCCCATTTGTCAGGACACGGGCGTTGTTGTGGTTTTCGTAGAAATTGGGCAGGATGTTCATATCGCTGGTGGCGATATTACGGAAGCCATAAACGAAGGCGTGCGCGAAGGTTATGAACTTGGCTTCTTGCGTAAATCTGTCGTGGCTGACCCGATACGCCGCAAGAACACGAACGACAACACACCCGCCGTTGTATATTTTGATATTGTTCCGGGCAACGAACTGCACATCACCGTCGCGCCCAAAGGTTTCGGTAGCGAGAACATGAGTGCGCTCAAAATGTTAAAGCCGTCAGACGGTTTGGATGGCGTGAAGAACTTCGTCATTGAAACGGTCAAGAACGCGGGTTCAAACCCATGCCCGCCCATAATTGTCGGCGTGGGTATCGGCGGCACTATGGACAAATGTGCGTTAATCGCGAAGAAGGCGCTGTTGCGCCCTGTTGGCTCTGTGAACCCCGACCCACTTTATGCAGAAATTGAGAAGGATTTACTGGATGCCATCAACGCCTTGGGTATCGGCCCCGCCGGTTTGGGCGGCCGCATGACGGCTATGGCTGTTCATGTGAACATATTCGGCACACATATAGCGGGTTTGCCTGTAGCTGTCAATATAGGTTGTCACGTGACTCGCCACGCAGAAGCCACGCTTGTTGACGAAGGGGGGCGCTAGTATGGAGAAACGCTTGACAGTGCCTCTCACAACAGATGATGTTATCAACTTGCGCGTGGGCGACATGGTTCTGCTCTCGGGCACAATCTATACGGCGCGTGACGCTGCGCATAAACGCATGTGCGAACAGATTGACGCTGGCGAACAACTGCCGTTTGATTTTGACGGGCAGATTGTTTACTACGCAGGTCCATGCCCCGCAAAACCCGGAAAGCCCATAGGTTCAGTAGGCCCAACGACCAGCGGCCGCATGGACGCTTATTCGCCGAAACTTATCGAAGAGGGTTTGCGCTTCATGATAGGTAAGGGCAAGCGCAATACTGCCGTTGTTGAAAGCATCAAAGCCCACAAGGGTATTTATTTCATCGCAATCGGCGGCGCGGCGGCATACATGGCGCAATGTGTCACGAAATCAGAGCAAATCGCGTATTTGGATTTGGGAACCGAGTCTGTGAAGAAGCTCGAAGTCGTTGACTTGCCCGTGCTTGTAGCGATTGACGCTGACGGGAACAGCATTTACTAGTAGAGCAATAGTTTTGCCTGTACTGTTTTATTTGTATACGCATTTGACTTATATGTAATTCTATGTTACAATAGCTTATCAACCCCGTCGGGCAGCCGCGTAGTTTACTATGAGGAAAGTCCGGGCTCCAGAGGGCAAGGGTGCCGGGTAACGCCCGGTGGAGGCGACTCCAAGGACAGTGCAACAGAAATATACCGCCGATATGTACCTATGTCGGTAAGGATGGAAAGGCGAGGTAAGAGCTCACCGCCCTTTCGGCGACGAAAGGGGCCCTGTAAACCCCACCCGGAGCAAGGCCAAATAAAAGCTTATGAGATTGCCCGTCTCGCTTTTGGTAGCGCCGCGCGACCCCGCCGGTAACGGCGGGGCTAGATAGATGGCTGCACATGACAGAACCCGGCTTATAGGCGGGGTTGATTTTAATTTGAAATTACCTGCGTTCTACCATGAATTTAATGGACGTGCGGGATTCGCCGTCTACGTCTATTTGGGCGAATGATGGGATACAAACAATGTCTAAACCGTTCGGCGCGACATAACCGCGCGCGACGGCTATACTCTTAACGGCTTGGTTAACGGCGGCGGCGCCTATAGTTATAATTTCTAGCGGCTCGTTGTTTCTGACAATGGCGGCTATCGCGCCCGCGACGCTTTTGGGCGCGGACGAGCCCGATACTTTGAGTACTTCCATAAGATTACCTCCCGCGATATGGCTTGTCAGTATTTTAGACAAAAACTGTCAAAGTATGTTGGTAAAAACTGTAAGCCGCTTCTTATCGTTTATGAGGAGGTATAAAGATGCATTGCGTTTGTTGTGACTATAAAAATAACTACGATATTTTATTCGAAAGCGACTATGTGGTTTGTATAGCGGCGAAAAATGAAACTGTCGTAGGTTCTTGCTTTGTCATCCCGAAAGAGCATAGAGAAACACCTTTCGATTTGTCTGATGAAGAGTGGCTCGATACAAAAAGGGTGATTGATTTAGCCAAGGCATACCTTGAGGAACATTTTAGCCCTGACGGCTACAATCTCGGCTGGAATGTTGGGCATATCGGAGGACAATTTGTCTTTCATTCACATTTGCATATTATCCCTCGTTTCAAGGATGAACCCTTTGCGGGGAAGGGCATTAGGCATTGGTTTGCCAGTGATGAAAACAAGCGCGTTAATCAATGAGCGCATGGTAAACGGATAAAACCACGGAGAAATTCCGTGGTCTCATCCGTTCATTAATTTGTTAGCTTAGAAAAATCAGTCTTTGAGCCGCTGAATCTGTTCAACTAGTGCGCCGAACTCACGTTTTAGGCTGTCAAAGCGATAATCGGCTGTGCTCGCGATTTGTTCTATTACCATGTCGAAGCTTGAACTGCCGCTATACTCTGAATTTTTCAGAAGCATACCCGTTTCAACCACTGCCGCCGCGAAAATGAGGTTATCAGACGGAGTTTCGCTATATATTTCAGCGGTTATTGGGTAACTCAGCAGTGTACTTTTGTTTTCGTTCGGCTCTTTGTATCTTATGCTTATGGTGAGCAACTCCGCACGTTCGGCTGATTCTTCTTTCTGTGAATATTTCAGCTTAGGCTCATAACCCGAGAAATCTGAACCGGCTGGGATTAGCTCATACAACACCGTGACCCTATGCCCGGAACCGATTGTGCCGCCGTCAACTCTATCATCGGAGAATTGATTGTCTTTCAAAATACGGCTTTCGTAGCCAATCAGGCGATAACCCTCGACATGTGCGGGGTTAAATTCCACTTGGAATTTTACATCCTTCGCGACGGGGTAGAGCGTCGAACCAATTTCTTCAACCAGTACGCGGCGAGCTTCGTAAATATCACTGATATAGGCATAATTACCCTTGCCATTCTCGGCCAAAGTCTGCATTTTGCTGTCTTTCAAGTTGCCCATGCCATAACCCAACACCGACAAGAACACACCCATGTCACGCTTAGACTGAACGAGCTTCTTGAGCTCACCATCACTCGTTATTCCGATATTCAAATCACCGTCTGTCGCTAGGATTATGCGGTTGTTGCCCCCGTCTATGAAGTACTGTTGCGCGACCTCATAAGCTGTTGTGATGCCCTTTGAACCCGCTGTACCGCCGCCGGCGTTCAGATTCTGAATCGCGTCAATGATACGCTGTTTTTCACTGCCATATGCGCCTTGTAACACAACTCTGTCGGAGGACGCGTAGGTTACGATTGAAATCACATCATCGGGGCGCAAGTATTCAACGAGCAACTGGAACGAGCGTTTTACAAGCGGCAACCTGTTATCTGCTTGCATTGAGCCTGATACGTCTATTAGGAATACGAGGTTTGACGGAGGTTGGTTAGCCATATCAATAGATTTCGCCTGCAAGCCTATCAAGAGAAGCTTTGACTCCTCATTCCACGGGCAGTCGGCAAGCTCTGTGGTGACTGAAAACGGTTCGCCATCCTCGGGTTCGGGGTAGTCGTACTCGAAATAGTTGACCATTTCTTCTATTCGCACAGCGTCTGACGGCGGCAGTTGACCGTCGGCTATGAATCTTCTGATGTTTGAGTAACTCGCCGTGTCTACATCAGCCGCAAAAGTTGACAAAGGGCGCTCACTGACCGAGAAGAATCGGTTTTCATCATAGTGGTTGTAATCTTCTTGGTTAAGTTGATTGAAAAGCCCACCATTTTGTTGTGGAGCTTGATTCGCTGACCCGGGCGCAGGGGTAGCCGACATGCCATATGACGGGCTGGTTTTTGGGGCACTTGACGAACAAGCCGACAATAAAATGCTTAGAACGGCAATGCAGGTGATAATAGCTGGTACGTAACGTCTACGGTTCTTCATTTTTATCCCCCTATGAATGTTTCTGTTGTTACTTCGCTGTTATATCATTGTAACGCGTTTGTAACATGAAAAGTTCCAACAAAATTTTCCAAATTTTTTTGGGTTTTGGGGTTGACAAGAAATCGTTTATATGGTATTATCTTCTCTGTTGCAGGAAACATCAACACCAGATGCCCAGGTAGCTCAGCTGGTAGAGCAGAGGACTGAAAATCCTCGTGTCGGCGGTTCAACTCCGTCCCTGGGCATTTGCTATATCCAAAGGCTATGAACAAGAAGAGTAGATTCAGACTATGCCCCAGGGAGCCGCACACGTGACTGGAATGCGCGGCGGTGTTAGCGGAATCGAAGGTCGCTTGGGAGCTACTATGCTGAAGCTGGTATGAGTAAGCGTAGTCGGTTGTGCCGTTATAACAATGCGGGTTGGTAATGTAATCGTTAAGCCCGTAATGAGAGCCGTTATTTTAACGGAATTAAGGTGGTACCGCGGTGAAGCCCGTCCTTTTGTGGATTGGGGCTTTTTTTGTCGTTTAGGAGGAATTAAAGTGAAAATTATCGCACCATATTTTGAGATAGAAGAGATTGACTCGGCCGCTATTATGAAGCGGCTCGAGATGGCGGGGCGCACTTGCTACCGTTCAGAGGGAAAGGCAGGTGACGGCACGGCGGACAAATTTATTTCTCGTTTGATTAAAAGCGGTCATGAATCGGTAATAGAGCATGAGAAAATAACTGTCCGTTTGGTCTGTGACCGTGGGGTAACGCATGAGATTGTGCGTCACCGTATAGCGAGTTATTCACAAGAATCCACGCGTTATTGCAACTACGCGCAAGATAAGTTCGGAAATGAGTTGACATTTATAAAACCCTGTTTTTGGGAAGAAGGTAGCGCGGAATACGCGCTGTGGGAGAGTTCGTGCAGGGCTATTGAATCAGATTATATGAAGCTCCTAGAAATGGGCGCGAAGCCCGAAGAAGCGCGTTCGATTCTGCCCAATTCACTCAAAACCGAGATTGTCGCTACAATGAACCTACGCGAATGGCGGCATTACTTCAGATTAAGAACGAGTAAAGCCGCGCATCCGCAAATCCGAGAAATCAGCATACCGCTATTAAAGGAGTTTCAACGGTTGTTGCCAGTTATCTTCTCTGACATAGTGGTTGAATAATGGAGGTAATATAAATGGCTAGAATGCTTGATAAGAATTATGACCCCAAGGCTATTGAGGATAGGTTATATAGGAAGTGGACGGAAAACGGCTACTTCCGTGCTACACCCAATTCGGGGAAGAAGCCGCATACTATAGTGATGCCGCCGCCGAATATCACGGGGCAACTGCACATGGGGCACGCGCTTGACAACTCGATTCAAGATGCTTTGACGCGCTGGAAGCGTATGTGTGGGTTTGAGGCGCTTTGGTTGCCCGGTACTGACCACGCCAGTATCTCGACAGAGGTCAAGATTGTCGCAAAGCTTCTTAAAGAGGGGCTGTCTAAGTCTGATGTGGGGCGCGAGGGCTTCTTGAAGCACGCTTGGGATTGGAAGAATCAATACGGCTCGACGATTGTTGAACAATTGAAGAAACTCGGCGCGTCTTGTGACTGGGAACGTGAGCGTTTCACACTTGACCCGGGGCTTTCTGATGCGGTTTTGGAGGTTTTCGTAAGGCTTTATAATGAAGGACTTATTTATCGCGGTGAAAAACTCGTCAACTGGTGTCCGCAATGTAAGACGAGTATTTCAGACGCCGAGGTTGAGCACGAGGAGCAAGACGGCGCGTTCTGGTACTTCAAGTATCGCATTGATGGCACGGATGAGTTCCTCACGTTCGCAACGACGCGCCCCGAAACTATGCTTGGTGATACGGCGATTGCCGTAAACCCGAATGACCTCCGCTATACGCATTTGGTTGGCAAGACATGCACTGTGCCGATTGTAAATCGCCAGATTCCGATTATCGCTGACGAATATGTTGAAATGGACTTCGGCACGGGTGTTGTTAAGATTACGCCCGCGCATGACCCGAATGACTTTATCGTAGGTGAGCGACACAACTTGCCCATGATTAACGTAATGAACGACGACGGCACAATCAACGCGAACGGCGCGGGTTATGAGGGCTTAGACCGCTATGACGCGCGTAAGAAGATTGTCGCCGAGTTTGAATCACTGGGGCTGTTTGTTAAGAAAGAGGGCATCAAGCACTCTGTCGGTACGCATGACCGTTGTGGCAAAGTCGTTGAACCGCTCATGAAGCTACAATGGTTCGTTAAGATGGAAACACTCGCGAAGCCCGCGCTTGAAGCTTACCAAAACGGCGAGTTAAAAATAGTGCCCGCGCGTTTCGGCAAGATTTATCAGAATTGGCTCGTAAATATTAAGGACTGGTGTATATCACGTCAACTTTGGTGGGGGCATAGAATACCGGCTTACTACTGCGCTGATTGTGGACACATGGAAATCAGCAAGACCGCTGTTTCTGAATGCACTAAGTGTGGTTCTAAGAACATCACACAAGACGAAGACAGTTTGGACACTTGGTTCTCGTCTGCTCTTTGGCCTTTCTCAACTTTGGGCTGGCCTAACCAAACAGAAGAATTGGACTATTTCTACCCGACTGACGTACTCGTAACATCCTACGACATTATCTTCTTCTGGGTTGTGCGTATGGTGTTCTCGGGGCTTCATTATACAGGTAAGTTGCCGTTCCACACGGTTTTGATTCACGGTCTGATACGCGATTCGGAAGGCCGCAAGATGAGCAAGAGCTTGAATAACGGTGTTGACCCACTCGAAGCTATCGCGACATTCGGCGCGGACTGCTTGCGCTTCACGCTCATAACGACTGGTGGCGCGGGGAATGACCTCCGTTTCTACCCAGAACGCCTTGAATCAACGCGCAACTTTAACAACAAGATTTGGAACGCTACACGTTTCATCATGATGAACCTTGACACCGATGTTCCTGCTGTAATGCCCGATTTGACTGTCACTGACAAGTGGATTCTGTCAAAGTTCAACGACTGCGCGCGCGAGGTGAACGGACTTCTTACGAATTATGACTTGAACATGGCGGCAACCAGCGTTCAAGACTTCATCTGGGATGAGTTCTGCGACTGGTATATCGAGATGGTCAAACCACGTCTGTATAACCACGACGACACAACGCGTATTGCCGCACTTTGGACGCTGAAAAACGTGCTGATTGGCGCGTTGAAGTTACTTCACCCGTTCATGCCGTTTATTACAGAGGAGATTTTCCTCACATTGCAGGACGAGGAAGAAACCATTATGCGGTCAGAGTACCCGCAATATAATGAAGCCTTCCACTTCGCGTCGGAAAGTGACGAGATTGGCGCGACAAAGACGGCGATTAAGGCGATTCGGAATATTCGTACCGAAATGAATGTGCAAGCGGGGCGCAAGGCGTTGGTTTATGCGGTTTCGGCGCATGAAGACGTTCGCAAACAGTTTGAAGAGGGCAGGGCTTACTTCAAGACATTGGGTAGCGCGTCTGATTTGATTATTCAAGCCGATATGGCGGGTATACCCGAAACTGCTGTGTCAGTGGTTGTTCCACGCGCGACACTCTACATGCCACTTGAAGACTTGGTTGACTTTGAAAAGGAAATCGCGCGTCTAAAAAAAGAGCGCGAGAAGCTTATCAAAGAGATTGAGCGTGTAGATTCGAAACTTAACAACCAAGGTTTCATGGCGAAAGCGCCCGAAAATGTGGTAGCGGAAGAGCGCGGGAAGCGTGAGAAGTATTCCGAACTGCTCGCCTCGGTTGAAGAACAGTTAAAGCGTTACGAGAGATAGATTGCGGAGGCAATGTTGACATACGAACAGGCATCACAGTATTTGATTGACAGCTATAAGTTCGGACACAAGCAGGGGTTCGGGGCGCTCAAAGGGGTTTTAGAGCGCCTGGGCAACCCCCAAAATGAGCTGAAGATTATCCACGTCGCAGGGACGAACGGCAAAGGCAGTGTCTGTACCATGCTTTCGTCTGTGCTTCGCGCGGCGGGTTTTCGCGTTGGCGTTTATACCTCGCCACATTTGGTCAGGTTTAATGAGCGTTTCACGATTAACGGCGTGATTATCCCCGACAGAGATTTCGCTGACGGTATGGCGGCAGTTGCGGCGGCTTCGGAGGCGTTTTTAGAGCCCGGAGTGCGTCTGTCATACTTCGAAATTCTGACGGTCATTGGGTTCTGGTATTTCGCGCGTCAGAATGTAGACTACGCCATTATCGAAGTGGGCATAGGCGGGCGATTAGACGCGACTAATGTCACAGATAAAACACTACTGTCCGTCATCACATCTGTCGGGCTTGACCATATGGATATTCTCGGTGACCAAATTGAACAAATAGCTGTAGAAAAAGCAGGAATTATAAAGAAAAATTCCAATGCGGTATTGTATTTTTCGACAGAAGCAGTGTATAATGTAGTTAGTGAGATTTGCAAGGAACGTAACGCGATTTTGCATGTTCCGACGAATCTGTGCATAGATGTTAAGAGAATGGGTTTTGACGGGATACATGCGGATTTTTCGTGTGATTATTATGACTATCCCGATATGAAATTGCAGATGACGGGCGAGGTTTCTGTGTCGAACGCGTCAACCGCGCTTATGGCTATAACGATTTTACAGGAGTTAGGCGTTAACGTAACACGTGAGCATGTCTATGACGGTTTGTATAACGCGCAGTGGCCCGGGCGTATGCAGGTTCTATCGCGAGAACCGCTGATTTTGTTAGACGGGGCCCATAACCATGAGGGCATGAGTGCGTATAGTCGGTCACTCAAACGATTTATTGAACAAAACAGCATAAATCGCGTACACATGGTAGTAGGGATACTGAAAGATAAACAGTACGCCGATATGCTGAACATGCTCATGCCGTTTGCGGATAACTTCATTCTGACACGCCCGCGTTATGGAGCAAGGGCGGTAAGGCCACACGAATTATATAGTATTGTGACCGACAAACAAAAGAATATCTTCGCCGAAGATGACGACAGACGCGCAATGGCACTCGCTAAGCGCATGGCGAAACCCGGCGATTTGATAGCCGTTGTAGGCTCGCTCTATCTGATAGGCGATGTAGTACAAGATGAGCAGGGAAGTATTTGACGTTAAGGGGAGTGGGGCTTGTGCTGGATTTTAAGGCTGAACTCGCGAAGTTCGCGCCCGCCGAGGAGTATAACCTAGAGGGCGATACGGAAGATATGGGTAATTTGAAGGAAATTCTGATTTATCTGGCGCAGAAGGCGACGAAATAGTTAGCGACGTATGTGAAGGGTGTGAGAGTCTTGTGTTTTGCCCTGAATGCGAAATAGAGAATGTTGGCAGCGTCTGCACGCGCTGTGGTAAGGATATAGAACTGTTAAACATATGCCGCAAGATGGCCATGCGGCTCTATAACGCGGGTTTGAAACAAGTCGGCAATGACGAGTTGAGCGCGGCCATTGATACGCTTGAACGCGCTGTTGATTTTGATTCTTCAAACACGGACGCGTATAATTTGCTTGCGCTTTGTTATTATCGTGTGGGGCATGTGGGTAAGGCTGTCAGTGCCCTGCGGCTATCTCTAAGCGGGAATCGCTTGAACAACCCCGCCAAGAAACTGCTCGCTTCGATTGTGAACGACAAGGACACCGAGAAACTCGCAGAAGCTATTACGCTGTATAACCAAAGCCTCAAATACACCCGCTCAACCTCAATGGATATGGCGATTATTCGCCTTAAACGCGCCGCCGATTTAAGCCCTCATTTTGTTGATGCGCTGAATCTGCTTGCGCTCTGCTATTTGAATAACCAAGAGCCCGCAAAAGCGGCGGCGACGGCTGAACGTGCTCTTGCGGTTGACCGCGCGAACGTGCTTGCGCTGAAATACCTCTATGAATCGCAATCGCTAAAGCCCGAGCTAAAAAAAACGCGCGATAACACGAAACACATGGACAGTATAAAACGCCCCGACTTTGGCGGGCGCAACCTCCACATAGCGGAGATTGTCTGTTTGATTCTGGGCGCGTTGATATCTCTGATTGTGTTGTATAACGTGATGATACCGGATGTTATTAAAACCAAAGATGCCGAAATAGGTGAGTTGACAAGCGCGAACCAAGCCGTTGTCAATCGTATGGAAAGCGAACTTGAAGATAAAAACGCGACTATCACCGACTTGAACAATCAGATACAGACGCTCAAAGACGACAACGCCGATTTGCAGAAGCATGTGCGCATTCAAGAACTGGTTCAGAAGGTACAGACGGCGGCAAGTTTACAGACTCAGGGGAAACTTGAGGATGCGGTGTTTATCATTGAATCTGTTGACGCGGCCAGTTTGCCTGATGACGCGCTCGTGTTGTATAACACTATCGCCACAACGGCTTACCCCGCGTTACAGAAAACGTATTTTGACAAGGGTTACGGTCTATATAACCAACGCAATTACGCTGAAGCTAAAATCGCGTTGGAGTTATGTCTCCGTTATGACTATGGCAGTGAGCCGACTGTTTATATCGGCGACTCGCATTACTTCCTCGGGCGCATTTGTGAGGTTGACTTAAACAAAGACGCGGCGCGCGAGCATTACCAGTTGATTATTGATAGATATGAAAATTCGCGTCAGCTTGCCAATGCTAAGATGCGTTTGAAAAACCTCGGTTAAAATAAGAAGGTGTGATTGCGAGATGTTCGCTGTCACACCTTCTTATTTTTATCTAATCTAAAATCCCCTTCGTAAGCTCCGCCCAACTAAACTGCTCCATATACTCACCGCGAAATGCGTTTTTTATAGCATCATCACCGGCTAGGAATTTATATAAATCACATTCAACCGCCTTTGTATCAATAGCCAGATAACCTCGCGCCTTTATGAGCGCATTCGGTATGCCCGCTTCTTTAAGGGCTCGGGTAAGGTCCCTAATTAGGTTGCGTAGTAGGTTCATCGATTTTTTCGTATCAAGGCTATATTCCCAGAGCGCGGCGATAATCTCATTTAACGTAGACCTAGCGCCGCGTCTGTCTATGAGGTACGCGAAAAGCTCCTTTGTTTTCGAGCGCTCAAACCTCATGGGCTGATTGTCAACGAAAACCTCAAAGTTGCCGAAAGTCTGAACGCATACACGCGCCCGAGATTCTGCCAAGGGGGTTTTTAACTCTTTAAGCACTAGATTAACCCGCTCAACCGTTGCGGGTTTAACAATATAACCCCCCGCCGGAATCGCATATGCGTCCAGAGCGTAACGCTCGTGACCCGTCACAAACACGATTTTAGCGCGTGGGCGGTTGTCCTTAATCTTTGCGGCAAGCGACAGACCGCTGATTTCAGGCATTTCAATATCGAGAAACGCCAAGTCAACCATATTTTCAGCCACAAACCTTAGCGCCTCATCGGCATACAAAAATTCTGTAATAACACTATCAGGGCAACATTCTTCAACTATGGCGCGAAGGTCATGCAGTGCGCCCCGCTCATCATCAACTATTATTATCTGATTCATAATCATCCTGTCCAATCATAAACTAATGTGTTATCAGCCATCAATATTTATGGATTCAAAACTATCCAATATACCGAAAAACTCTATATCTATTAGATGTTGGTCATCTAATTCGTGATTGCAATACATGAACCGACCGCATATATGGCAATTATCTGTTCAGCCATAGCGATTTTTTCTTCTGTAAAGTCGGATTCTGCCATCTCCACAATAAATCCGTTTATGCAAGTAGAATAATTCTCCCCATTGTCCATAATGCTCGCCCTCTTGCCTTATAAACAATCCATATAAAGTATACCACAGGCATAAAACTAATTCAACCAACTCTTCAAACCAAGCAAACAAACGCGCCGTATTGTCGAAATAGCGCAAAAGAACCCGCCTTAACATGATTTTTTTCGGCTTGCTAAATAGGGTCCATAGTGATAAAATATTGAGATATATAGACAAAGGGAGGAAAGCACATGCACAAGTTAACCAAGTTAGGGTTGACATTTGACGACGTTCTGCTGATTCCGGCGCGTTCAGAGGTATTGCCGAATGAAGTGAGCATCTCGACATACCTAACGCGTCAGATTATGCTGAACGCGCCCATTATGAGCGCGGGCATGGATACTGTCACGGAATCGCGCATGGCCATTGCTATGGCGAGGCAAGGTGGTATCGGTATCATTCACAAGAATATGCCCATTGCTATGCAGGCACAAGAAGTAGACCGCGTAAAACGCTCTGAACACGGCGTAATCACAGACCCATTTTTCCTATCTCCGAACCACTATGTTTATGAAGCAGACCAGCTCATGGCTCGCTATCACATTTCGGGCGTTCCGATAACAGAGAACGACAGACTCGTTGGCATTCTCACAAACCGCGACATCCGTTTTGAGTCAAACCATAAAAAGAAAATTTATGAGGTTATGACAAAGGAAGATTTGATTACGGCGCCCGAAGGCACAACACTTGAACAGGCCAAGGAAATCTTAATCAGACATAAAATAGAGAAACTCCCGATAGTTGATGAAAATCACTACCTTAAAGGGCTTATTACGATTAAAGATATAGAAAAATCCCTGCGCTACCCACTGTCCGCCAAGGATTCAAAGGGGCGCTTGCTTGTCGGCGCGGCTGTAGGCGTGACGAAGGACATTATGGAGCGCGTCGAGGCACTTATGGCGGCACGCGTTGACGTTATTGTTATTGACACAGCACATGGGCATTCAGCGAATGTCATTAACGCGATTAAGATGATTAAGGCCGCTTTCCCGACCTGTCAGCTTATTGTAGGTAATGTCGCCACAGGTCAAGCCACAATTGACTTGATTGAAGCGGGTGCTGACGCTGTTAAAGTCGGTATCGGCCCCGGCTCTATCTGCACAACCCGCGTTGTTGCAGGTATCGGCGTTCCGCAAATTACGGCCATTTATGACTGTGCCGAAGCCGCGAAGCCTTACGGCATTCCGATAATCGCGGACGGCGGTATCAAATTCTCAGGTGACATAGTGAAAGCCATTGCGGCCGGCGCATCTGTTTGCATGATGGGTAGTATCTTTGCTGGCTGTGACGAAAGTCCCGGCGCTGTTGAACTATACCAAGGCCGTAAGTACAAGGTTTATCGCGGTATGGGTTCAATCGCGGCAATGGAAGCCGGCTCTAAAGACCGTTACTTCCAAGATGAAGCGAGAAAGCTTGTTCCCGAAGGTGTTGAAGGGCGTATTGCCTATAAGGGCGAAGTCGGCGACACCGTGTTTCAGATGATTGGCGGTTTGCGTGCGGGCATGGGTTATTGTGGCACGGCTTCAATCGCCGATTTGCAAGAGAACGGGCAGTTTATTCAAATAACAAGCGCTGGTTTACGCGAAAGCCACCCGCATGATGTTCAGATAACCAAGGAATCACCAAACTATAGTATTGAATATTAAGGTGATATTGTGGAACATATAGGTACACAGGTTATTGAAACGGAAAGGCTGAGTCTGCGGCCTTTCCAATACGAAGACGCGCCGCTCATGTTCGAGCGCTGGGCTAATGATGTCGATTTGACGAAGTACATGCGCTGGGTAGCCCACAAGGACGTCAGTGAAACAGAGCGTGTCATATCTATGTGGGTTGATGCGTATTCATCACCCAAGTATTATCACTGGGCGATGGTTCACAAGACAGACGGGCTTATCGGTTCATTCGCCGCATTTCTGCGTGAGGCTGACGACAAGGCAGAGATTGGTTACTGCATAGGTCGCGCCTATTGGGGTAATGGTTATGTTACAGAAGCCGCAATTGCCGTTAATGATTATATGTTTGAGCGCGTGGGGGTTAGCCGTATTGAAGCGTATCACTCCATACACAACCCCGCGTCAGGGCGTGTTATGTCTAAGGCCGGCTTAGTAAAAGAAGGGCACGCCAAGCAATATTACCGCGCCATAGCGGGGCAACAAGACGCTGACTTGTACGGCATAACCCGCGAAATGTGGGAAGTGAACAAACATATCGCATGGTTCAACGCCTTGCCCTGTAGGTTTGATGGCTTCGTTGAATTACCGGGATTAACCGACGGCGAAATATCGCTAAGTTTAGAAAAGACCTTTGACGCAATCCCTGAAAAGAAATATGTTCCATCGTATCGCTTTGGGATAGTCAAGGACGGCCAAAGGGTAGGGGAGGTCAACCTACGAATCGGCTATACGACAGAATTATTCTACGGCGGCAATATCGGTTATGGTGTTGATGAACCATTCCGCGGGCATCATTATGCCGCCAAAGCCGTCAAATTGCTGGCGCCTGTATTGAAAGTACACGGTATGACACATGTAACGATTTGTAATGACGTGAAAAACGCCGCATCATACCGAACATGCGAAATTGCGGGCGCATCACTTCTGAGGACATGCGAAACGCCCGAGTGGACACAGCTTTACGCTGATGGTCAGCGCGGCACTAATGTATTCGTCTGGAGCGTGTGATGAATGTGGATGTAAGCGGCGGGTTTATGCCTTTACATGAAAGTGTCGTTCAAGAACTGCTCAATACCTTCACAAATCAGGCTGTCGATTTCACGGATTTTATCGAATTACCACGCCTGTCTGACGGAACGATTGAATTGGTTAATTTCTCGAATAAACCCGCCAATATCGAGCTGAATCTGGCGCCGCTATACGGGTTTAAGATAGTCAGAAACGGCGAAACAATCGGCGAATGCAATGTCCGTATCGGTTACACAAAGGAGCAATTCTTCTGCGGCAATCTCGGCTACGAAATTTTTGAGCCGTTTCGCGGTCATCACTACGCCGTTCGTGCCTGTAGACTCTTGATACCCGTCATGCAAGCACACGGCATGAAGAAAGCAAATATTACAACAGCTGTAGACAACCGCGCATCCGTGCGCACATGCGAGTTACTCGGCGCAAGGTATTTAGGCATAGCCGCTTTGCCGCCGGACGTGTTCATGTTTCGCATGGGGCGTAGGTTTTCTCATATATACCAATGGCAATGGGAGGAATAGAATGACTGAAGTAATGATTTTGGATTTAGGCGGAGAGAACAATCAGGTTACCGCGCGTCTTGTCAGACAAATGGGCATGTATTGCAAGGTTTACCACGAGGAGAACCTCGCCGAAGCCCTCAATAACAACCCTCACGCCGCAATCATTATAGGCAATCACGATAACTACAAACTAAACGCGAATATCCCTGTTCTGGACTTGACGGGCAACGAAACAGATGCTGACGCTATCCGCGCGTTCCTGTTCGATGACTGCAAGCTTGCGCCCAATTGGAGCATGAAGCAGTTCACAGAAGAGAACATAGAAGCCATTCGCGCGAAAGTCGGCAACGGCAAGGCACTTCTGGCACTTTCGGGCGGCGTTGATTCAACAGTATGCGCCGTACTCATGCACAGAGCCATTGGCGCGAATCTCACTTGCGTTTTCGTTGACACAGGTCTTATGCGCCTGAACGAACCACAAGAAGTCGTTAACGTCTTTAAAGAACAGTATGGCATTAATGTAATCAAGGTTGACGCTGAGGCACGTTTTCTTGCGAAGCTGGCAGGTGTTACTGACCCTGAGCAGAAGCGCAAAATCATTGGCGAAGAGTTCATCCGCGTGTTTGAAGAAGAAGCCAAGAAAATCGGCCACGTTGAGTTCTTCGTTCAAGGTACAATCTACCCAGACATCATCGAAAGCGGCACAAAAGTGCACAAGGTCATCAAGAGCCACCACAATGTAGGCGGTATGCCTGATGTAGTAGACTTTGACGAAATCCTTGAACCGCTTAAAGACCTGTTCAAAGACGAGGTGCGCGCTGTAGGGCTTGAGTTGGGTATCCCGAAAGCCTTAGTTTTCCGTCAACCGTTCCCTGGGCCCGGTTTAGGTGTGCGCGTTATCGGAGAGTTGACAAAAGAGAAGCTCGACATCCTGCGCCAAGCAGATTTTATCTATCGCCGCGCCATAGAACGCTCGGGCGTTCAGTGTTGGCAATATTTCTGCATATTGACAGGCCTGCGTTCTGTAGGCATCAAGGACGGTGCACGCTCTTACGGCTATACGATTGCACTTAGGGCGATTAACACGGTTGACGCAATGACTGCGGAGATTGTAGAATTGCCTTATAAGCTGCTTGCCGAAATAGTCAAAGAAATAACGGACAATGTGCCAGAGGTAACGCGTGTTGTTTATGATATTACGCCGAAAGCTCCAGCTACTATTGAGTGGGAATAAATAATTAACAACAGAAAGCGCCCGATGACTTGAAATTCATCGGGCGCTTTCTGTTGTCGTTATGTATTCCAAAGATACTCCTTTCATTATCCATCTATTCGCAAAAGTTTCCTTTTGCGAATAGATTGGTGCGTTTGCGTTTACACCCCTACTCCTTAGTTAAAAAAGACTTTCGTGATTTCCTAGTACACCTTCGGGGACTAGAACCAGGGACCCACTGATTAAGAGAATTATGCTGCACTAAAGAAGTGATTCATGGTTGTCATCAAGTCCCAAAGCAGAAAGAAAATCGCGATATGTATCGCAATTTTCGCAGTCTTTATCACAAAAAACATATGGCGAAAACGATATAGGACATATGACTATATCGTTACCATAAAACTCCCTTAAATCATCATCATCAATCACTAAGTTCACCTCCATTCTGAAGATTATATATGCAACTTACTACCATGTCGGCGCAAGAACTCATAGTCACGGTAATTGACTATGGTTTTGTCAGCGTTCCCTTTGAGTATTTGATCGTTCAAAAAGTCAGAGATTGCCTGTCTGATTCTCATGCGTATGTTTGACCCCCGAATCATCCGGCTTAGGCTTTCGGTTCTTTATCCGCGACAGGCGTTGAGCCTTTTTGGCGTGATAGTATTGAAGCGACCCGCCGGTAAGATACGGAGCATCGTTTCTGATTACTACATTTATTCCGTTTGCATCTTCTTGAACAAACTCACGAACAACTGACAGCGTGCATTTAACCTTGTCATTGTCATTGATGTTAGAGAGGACATCCGACAAATCCTCTACAAACCCCGATTCGACCCCTTTATCAATGTAGGCGGCATTGGAAGCCACAACACCAATTAACCGCTGTTTCATAAGCTCTTTATCCAGAGTGTTTGAGTAATCCCGCACGAGCTTTTCATCATGCTTAAAGGAGTCCATCTTAACAGAGCGCAGTCGCTTCCAAAAATCACAAAAAGAGCCGTCAGGCTTCACAAACCTAAGGGTTTTGTCTGTGAGATAATCCAAAAACAACAGCCTATTGTCTATGATTCTATAGAGCCGCTTCAAAGCAGACGGTAAGGCGGTCTCGCGCTTCTTAATCGGCAATAGGTTTATGAAATCATCTGAATAGTAATAAAACTTGCGTTTCGTTTCAAACTCTATATTAAGCACCTTGGTTACTTCGGGCATGTAAGCGTCGGCGAGTTTCTTTATATCAGCGATAGTAAGGTTCGTATCCTTTAGTGTAAGCTCAAACTCACGTTTGACTGTTTCAGACTTGCCATATGTTAGGTAAAACTCCAATCGGGCTTTGTGTATAAGCGAGTAGTTTTTGTGCTTATATGCGTACTCCAAACAGAACTTATCATAGAAGCTGATAAGCCCGTTTGAGTGCCATATCTCAAAGAAAAAAGCCTTATAGCCCTGTTCTATGACTTCGAGGGCTTTATCATAGAAACGAATGAATACATTGTTGGACTTGCGCTCACCAAGAGCGAAGTATTCCTTAAACAGAACAGTTTCTGAATCGCGTGTTTCAATACGCCCCGTGACATGGTATCTCTCCATAGTGGTTTTCATAGTCCTTATCAGGTTTCTGTCAGAGAATAGACGTTCGGGGTTTTGTATGGTGTTTGTATGATAGCAGTAATCTATACGGTTTTCCTTGACCTCTAACAACTCACAACCATATTCAGAAAACAATGCTTGAATCTGATTATAACAGCTTGAAACGATATACTCCCATCCATAGAGCCAAAGACCGTAGGCGCGAAGCTGAACGATTATGCGTGGCGTGTTCTGATTCGGCAGATAGTCCAGTAGGAATACGTCATACATATCAGGCATAGTAAGGCAATACCTATAAATCTGAAAGCCGCGGGCTTCTAAAGTCAAGCAGCCGAAGAACGCCACAGGCTGATGTGTTTGCGCAACAAGTTGCTTTAGTTCGGACAATCTGGCAAACAACGGCACTAATTGAGCGTTGTCGTTATAATCATCCTTTATGGGTATGCTGAAATAGATATTATCTATTGAGGGCAGAAACTTCTTAGCCGACATAGAGAAATACTCACGTTGTTCATCAACCGTTAGTTCGCCGAAGAAATCATATTGTTTAACGGACTTTGGTATACTCACTCAATAACCCCCCGATTATTGCCCTACTTTTGTTCTCAAAATGTCGTCAAAACCATGATTGACGACATTTTTATAATGCCAGTTTTATTGATTATTGCTAGGTTTTTTAGGTTTTAGGTGTAAGTTTTCATGGGACGTATTACAAGTTCCGTCCCGACTGTTTGCGAAATCATTTTTTTACGCTCTCCCGGGTAGGACGAGTACTTCGCGACCGCCTAAGCAGTCAACCGTTTAAACAGCCAACTGTTCTTTACCCATCCCCGCAGCCGGCTAAGAACTCCCCGGCCGGCGGCACTGTCTCCGTCGCGGGTCCCCCCGACCCCCGCGACTGCGCCAGTACCGTCAGACGATTGCGGCTCATCCAGCTTGATGGATTCGGCGAAGAACATGAAGCTGTCATAAATCTTTGAATACTTCTTGCGGTAGATGAAGAACTCTATATCCACCTTCTCTTTGACACCATACCAGTAGGTCACGGCCGCAAACAGCGGAAACGGTATGAGCATACCCATGAAGCCATAGTTATTGGTTTTACGGTGTTTAACTTCGTACTCTATAAGGCTTCGTATCTGGCGGTCTAATAGCCGGTCAAACTGGGTTATTAAGATGAAGTTAAACCCTAGTTTGCGATGTTGGGTAAAGAATGTAATCCACTTTAAGCGGTCAGCACGTGAGAACTCACGGGGATTAAAGAGAATTTGGCACTCATCGAGAATGACGGTTGTTTGGCTCTCCTTGCCGAGGATGTGGTTCTCGCGGGCGTAGTTGAGAAGGTACTCAACTGTCATTTCGGAGTAATCGCGGTAAATGAACTTACCGAGTTTCTTACGACCATTGCGGCTCAGATAATCGGTGTTGATGTTAAAAGTACATATTACGGGCTTCTTTTGGGTACAGAGCTTAAAAACTATGTCTTTGGCTACGTGCAAACTCTTACCACTGCCCGGAGTGCCGGAGTATAGCGTTATCATGTGATTTCTCCCCTACTCTATGGCTTTTATCCAGCGAAGGACGATTGAATATAAATAGTAAATGGCAACAGCCGTTACCCATGTTTCGAGTATAGCTATAATCTGACCAATAGGTATGAGCCTGGCAATCACCATGATAGGGACAAGAAACTTCTTGAACTTATCCACTTGTTGACCTCCTTATGTAATTAAGGCTCATATCTAGTACCTTGAAAATAAGTAACACTCCGCCGCCGAAGTAACCGCCGTATATAACGCCGACTAGGTAAGCTTCGAAGAAATCGTTAATACCGAACATCAGCGTAACCCCCAAATCTTCTTCATAATTGGGATTAAAACAATAGTAACTACAGAAGCCGCCCAAATATTGAGAGGAACTTCATATATAACCAATAGAGCTGGGTTGTGGTACAGTAGATTAAGCACAGCAACATTTATTAGCATAGCAGTTAGAAAGGAACTATCAAACATCAGCGTTCCCTCCATGTTGTACTTATTACCAGCACGACCAATATAGCCGTGATGAAGCCGAGTATAGAGCATAGAACCAAACCGAATTGAGTGAAACCGTCTAGTAAATCCCTTATGGCGGTTAGAAGCGTGATTATTTCATTCGGGTCTGCTTCCATACTATTTAGCCGGAACAGCCGGCGCCGAATAAGTTATGTCGTTCATCTTTAATGTCGCTTTACCCTCGCTGTTGCTTGACATTGTGAGCTTTGCCTTGTAGTAGGCGGGAACAGCTGTAAACCGTTCCGCAAAATCCGCAGGAAGATTTTCTTTGATGGACTTATAGCCCTTGCTGTACTCATCAGCCGCCGAAGCCATTGAATCAGTGCCGATATAATACATTGAAACGCCCTCGTTGACTTGCCCTGTCTTCTGGTCTACTATCCTGTACGGTCTGGTATACAGTACAAGGACTGTTGATGTTATATCCATCTTGTATTCCCCTTTCATATTATCAAAGCCGCCTAGTTTTCCCGGGTTCACTTTATGGCGAGCCTGACTACATTGTTCATTCCCCGTTTGCTGTTTGCCGCTGGAGACGGTATTGCTCTCCAGCGACTGACAGCGGCAACACATCGGGGTTGTGTTATGATAAATATACCATGTCATTTAATGTTTTGCAACCAAATCTTTAAAGTTTTATAACCATTTATAACGAGCTCATAATATCGTATAATCATAGTGGAGGAATGAATAGTATGTATATAGAAACTTTTCCAGAGAAACTAAAACAAGCAAGAATTTCAACAGGATTTTCACAACAAGAAGTATCAAAAGAAGTACACATTTCGAACGTAACCTTGTCGAACTATGAAAGAGGAATAACACAGCCAGATATAGATTCACTAAAGTGTCTTGCTGAATTCTATATGGTTAGCTGTGACTGGCTTATAGGAACAAAAGGAAGAAACAGAAAAAGGTGATTAAGATTTCATCAAAATTATTTGCAGAAAGATTAAAAGAAATCAGAAAAAAAAGAGGATACACTCTTAGAAGAGCAGCAGAATTACTTGAAATTAGCCATAGCACTTTAGCGTGTTATGAAAGCGGTAGAAACCAACCAGACATAGAAACACTAGGAAAACTTGCAGATTTCTATGAAACACCTGTAGACTGGCTTATAGGTCTTATAGATACAGAAGAATAAGAAGGAGAATTAACATGGGTGCTTACGGTTCACCAGAACTTTTTCCTGAAGAAAACCAACAAGTAAGACGTAAATGGAAACCGATTCAGAAAGAACCAAAACAAGCAACAGCTATCAGTAAATACCTTCTTTGGAAAGGAAGGTCAAACAGGCTAGAGTATCTCTTAACTCAAATTCTCATAATAATAATGTCATTCGGAGCTTTTTGTGTACTTGGTGGCATTATATTTTTGATAGAACCCTCAAAACCGATAGGACAATTCTTGATACTAGACTTTTTAGCAATCATTCTTTACTTAAATGTTTGCAATGCAATAAGACGTTTTCATGATATGGATAAATCTGGTTGGTCTATTCTTTGGCTTATAGTACCATTGGCAAACGTCGTGGTAGCGACACAGCTTTATATAGTCAGAGGAAACCCATTTATAAACGAATATGACGGTATCGCTTACTTCAACAGTGCTCTCCAGCGACTGACAGCGGCAACACATCGGGGTTGTGTTATGATAAATATACCATGTCATTTAATGTTTTGCAACCAAATCTTTAAAGTTTTATAACCATTTATAACGAGCTCATAATATCGTATAATCATAGTGGAGGAATGAATAGTATGTATATAGAAACTTTTCCAGAGAAACTAAAACAAGCAAGAATTTCAACAGGATTTTCACAACAAGAAGTATCAAAAGAAGTACACATTTCGAACGTAACCTTGTCGAACTATGAAAGAGGAATAACACAGCCAGATATAGATTCACTAAAGTGTCTTGCTGAATTCTATATGGTTAGCTGTGACTGGCTTATAGGAACAAAAGGAAGAAACAGAAAAAGGTGATTAAGATTTCATCAAAATTATTTGCAGAAAGATTAAAAGAAATCAGAAAAAAAAGAGGATACACTCTTAGAAGAGCAGCAGAATTACTTGAAATTAGCCATAGCACTTTAGCGTGTTATGAAAGCGGTAGAAACCAACCAGACATAGAAACACTAGGAAAACTTGCAGATTTCTATGAAACACCTGTAGACTGGCTTATAGGTCTTATAGATACAGAAGAATAAGAAGGAGAATTAACATGGGTGCTTACGGTTCACCAGAACTTTTTCCTGAAGAAAACCAACAAGTAAGACGTAAATGGAAACCGATTCAGAAAGAACCAAAACAAGCAACAGCTATCAGTAAATACCTTCTTTGGAAAGGAAGGTCAAACAGGCTAGAGTATCTCTTAACTCAAATTCTCATAATAATAATGTCATTCGGAGCTTTTTGTGTACTTGGTGGCATTATATTTTTGATAGAACCCTCAAAACCGATAGGACAATTCTTGATACTAGACTTTTTAGCAATCATTCTTTACTTAAATGTTTGCAATGCAATAAGACGTTTTCATGATATGGATAAATCTGGTTGGTCTATTCTTTGGCTTATAGTACCATTGGCAAACGTCGTGGTAGCGACACAGCTTTATATAGTCAGAGGAAACCCATTTATAAACGAATATGACGGTATCGCTTACTTCAACAGACGGTAAGCCTACCATAAAAGCATTACGGTGAATCTCCAACACTTCGAGCATAAATACATAATACCCAAGAGGCTACAGACCGTAGCGAGGTCTACAACCCCATACCGTGTCTAAATCAAAAGTAAAGTAACACAAAAAAGAATTTTAGGAAGAAGAACGTTTCCTAAAATTCTTTTTTGTTCGCTTCGCGTCCTTGACTTTTGATTTTGCGCGTGCACCTCTTGCCGAGGGCGAAGGGGTCGGACGGGTGGCAGAAGTAACTAGTGCCGTTACCCCTTCGCTTCTATAGATTGTAGCACGCGCACCGACACTAGAGAGTGCCAATTTTTAGTTTGGGGGCTCTGCTAATCGGTTCAAGCAGCAGTAGTTTGCTACCCCAACGCTCTACAAACCCGAAGCTTAGGACAACGGGCGCGTGATGAGCGACCTACCTACCAATAAATAGCTTTAACATCTAATTACGGATAACGCCCCAATCTCAAGCACGATTCGCAAAAGGAACGTTTTCCAAATAGTTGGCGGAAATGCGCCGCCAACTATTCGTAAAACTCAAATCTTTTGCGAATAGATTGTGACGTTATCATTTATCCCCTACTCTTTAGTTATTCAGTTATGCACCGAAATTTCTCCTGTCAGCATGTGTAATAAAAAAACGGCGCGTAGATGAGCTACGCGCCGTTTTTTTATTAAAGCATATCTGACATATGAGTTATAGCGCGGCTGGCTCTGTTAATCATCCGCCTTGAATCGCGCACCATATGCTTGCGCATCCGCTTGTCGCTCATAGCGTAAGTTAAACCAATCGCGCCAACTACTGAACCTAAAACTATACCGGACATAAATCTGCCCATAAAGTCACCCCCCGGAAACTGTTTACGCAAGAAACTTGCGTTAATATTATCCCCGAGAGATTTTTTGTTATACGCCTATGCCTTGACAGGCTCTGGATAATCTACCCCGAATGTTTCGACTGTCATACGCGCAATGCGTTGCTCTTCTTTTGGTCTATCCCCGAATCCTGTCGGTGTTTCGGTTATTTTGTCGATAACTTCCTGACCCTCAATTGTACGCCCGAAAGCCGCATAATTACCGTCTAGGTGCGCAGACGATTTGTGCATAAGAAAGAATTGGGAACCTGCAGAGTTCGGGGCGTTTGTACGCGCCATACTGATAATACCTGGTGTGTGTTTTAAGTCATTTTTGAAGCCATTGCTGTTAAATTCACCGGCGATTGAGTAACTCGGGCCGCCCATGCCCGTACCATCCGGGCAACCGCCCTGAATCATAAAGCCTTTAATGACGCGATGGAACACGATACCGTCATAAAAACCTGTTTTGATGAGCGAAATAAAATTATTGACTGTGTTCGGCGCGACCTCAGGCAGAAGTTCTACCTTTATTATACCACCGTTCTCCATTTCTATTGTAACTATTGGGTTTTGGCTCATTTTTCCCTCCTATGATAATAACAATTGTCTTGCATACTCAAATAACATAATTCCCGCAGCGACTGACAGGTTCAGTGACTCTGTTTCGTTTTTCATGGGTATTGTCACGCGCAAATCACATGCGCCGGCTATTTCATCGGTCAGACCGCGTGCTTCGTTGCCGAAAACGAGAATCCCGCCGCGCTTGAAATCTACATTATATAATGAAGATTCTCCGCGGGGGTGTGACGCATAAATCGGTAAGTTGAATCGTTTTATCGATTCAAACGCCACGTTTGAAGCGATTTTTTGTCGAAACAGCGAGCCCGCCGCCGCCCTCACGGTTTTCGGGTTGTATAAATCAGTAGAACCCGCCGAAATTAGTATAGCCGCGCAACCCGCCGCCGCCGCTGAACGCAAAATCGCGCCCAGATTACCGGGGTCGTTGACTTCATGCAGATAGACTACTAAATCGCCCTGCTTTGCGGTTATATCGTCTAGCCTGTAATGTTTTTGTTTGCATATAGCCAAAACACCTTGCGGCGTTACGGTTTCAGAAATTGTTTTGAACAGTTCATCAGAAATCACCGTTACCGACGTTTCTGGGTATTTTTTCTGAATATTCCCTAAAGAAAAACCGTCAGCGCATATGATTTTTTCGACCGGCCAACCCACCGGCAACTCTAACAGCGCCGTTTCACCCTCTAACACAAACAAATCGCTTTCTTCACGTTCTTTTCGTGATTTAAGCGAGATAATCTGCTTGATTAAGGGATTTTGGCGACTGGTTATGACAGCGGTACTACTGGAAGAACCCAAGCAGGCCGCCCTCCTTGCCCTTGTAGTTTAGCCGTTGCATGTCTTCATATTCGCCGATTGACACGAGTATATCATCTGACTGAATGACCTCGTCTGGCTTAGGCGACACGATGATTTTCGCTCCGCGCTTCATGGCGACAATGTTAATGCCCCATTGAGCGCGGATGTTTGCCTTTTGAAGCGTTTTACCCACCCACTCGTCTTTCGGCGAAATCTCCGCTATACAGAAATTGTCAGAAAAATTGATGAAGTCGATAATATTCCCGTTTATGAGGTTTGTAGCTACCTTAATACCCATTTCGCGCTCGGGTAACACTACCCTGTCTGCGCCGATTCTTTCGAGAATGCGCTGTTGGTGTTTGTTGTTCGCTTTCGACAGTACGTATTTAACGCCGCTTTGCTTGGCTATGAGCGTACACATTATGTTGGCTTCTAAGTCGGCCCCTATCGCAACTATTACTACATCGAAGTTCCCAAGGCCGAGTTCTGCCAGTGCGCTTTCTTCACGCAAATTCGCCTGCACAACATGGGTAGCGTATTGCGATACTTCATGTACGCTTATCGGGTCAATATCACATGCCATTACCGAGTAACCCGCGTCAACCAATGTCCTGACGATACTTCGCCCGAAGCGCCCAAGCCCCAAAACGGCAAATTCCTGATTTCTTCTCAACTAAACCATTCCCTTTCATTACATATAACTATTTAGCCGACGACAACCTTTTCATCTGCATATTTTACGCTCTTTAGCCCAAATCCCATTTTCAACGCGAGCGCCAGTGTTATGGTCATTGGGCCTAGACGCCCAACGAACATGCAGACGCATATTATCAACTTGCCCAAGAATGTCAGATGTGGCGTAATGCCTAGGCTCAAGCCGACCGTACCGCTTGCGCTCACGGCCTCAAAGAACAAATCCATAAATTCATACTTGAAGTTACCGCGCAATTCAGTGAACGACAAAAGCATTGTCGAAACCGTTATGAGCGCCATCATTATTAGTATAACAGTAAGCGCCTTTTGGAGCAAATCGAACGTAATATTTTTCTTGAACGCCGTAATCGTGTCATGCCCTCTTATAATCGATACCACAGAAATTATGGCAAGCGCAATCGTTATTGTCTTGACACCACCCGCTGTACCACCCGGAGAACCACCGATAAACATCATGATAACTGTCATAAACTTCGACGCATAATCCATATTCGCTTGGTCGATGGTGAAGAAACCCGCCGTTCGCGTCGTGACCGACTGGAATGTCGCCGCCCAAATTTTATCCGGCAGGCTCATGCCGCCCAGT
>CAZOVK010000020.1:0-3818 GCA_964583165.1 uncultured Defluviitaleaceae bacterium
TACGCCTAAGCAAAAAATATTACGCATAACTTACATTAACGCACTGTAACGCTGGTCTGTTATTGTCCTTTGAAACCGCGAATACCGTCCGTTTGGCAAGCGAGCATATGCCGGAGAGCTTGATTGTTTCTTCTGGGAAAGGCATTACGGGCTTGGGGTAGTGATTAGCGTGCATACAACTCACCTCATACACACACCGTCCACACGATACCGTTAACGTTTCGCTGTTTGAAGCAGAGAAATTAACAAACTCACTTGGCAGAAGAGTCAACATGCCAACCAACAAACTTGGGTTTACAAGCATAGCACCACTTTCGGCAACAGAAGCCGTAATCTTCAATTGAATAGACATCTCATAGTTTGTTGCAGTGAGATAAACGTCCGAAGTGTCTTCATTATACTCAATCAGCACGCCACTAAGCACACTCACTGCGTCACCGGCAGAGGCAAGCCTTCCCATAGGGGAAGCCACCTGCGCCGCGTCCTTCGCCGCCGCGAGCATGGCAAGACGATTGACCTCAAATATCATAAACTCAACTCCTTATGTAACGTCAGAGAACGACAACTGACCATTGCAGATGTAATCGTCTTTTATATTGCCAGCGTCGTTCGCACCATCCGACTGTATGTAGGACTCGATTATGTCAAGTAAGACGCTGTTGGGCAAGTTGGTAGATACAAATGACTCCTTGAATTGCCGAAACCTTTGTAATGCAGTATCAGGCATAATTGCCTCCTTTCTTTAGGCCGTAGCTCATACAACAGCCTGTATTAAGTCAAACAAGCTAAGCTGATTATCGCAAACAGCAACTAATCTCTTCTTTTTGGCTCTCGTGGGTTTAATATTATTCACAAGTGAGAGTAGGCTAGGGGAAGAATAAGATTGTTTATCTTCTAACACGCTTTGCGCGGGCTTGGAATAGACTATACTTGCAGGCTTGGGAGAATCAAGCACAACATCGTCGGTGTCGGTACCATCATCAGCAGTAGGCTTCAAAGTCGCCATCTTCTTAAACACTGCGCCCAAATCTTCGACCTCATTCTTAATACCCATTGTTAATTCACGCGCAAGTGCCGTTGTCATATCCGCACAATCACTCATGGCAGCAAGACCTTCATCCGTGAAGTTGCCCTCAATAATGCCTGCAACAGCTAGTTTTGAAGCCATTAATCTAATTGCCCTATGTTGCATTGTGCCTTCATAATAGGCAAAGTACACCTCAATCCTTGGCGCACGCTGGTTGATACGCCACGAACGCCGCGATGATTGACGCAATGTGAACAGATTGTAGCCTATGTTGTAGTAGTAAATCGTGGTAAAGTCATTCAAGTCCAACCCTGTTTCAACAAGGCTGGGATTTGTAATTAACACCTGAATGCCATTCTTGACTTGGTTCTCTATCCACTCTTCACGTTTATTGGGCAGGATTGCGGTTGTAAGTACACTTACCCTATAGCCTTGTTCCGTCAATAGCTTCGTTAACTTCTCTTGCGTATCAATCCGAATCCAACTTGTATACACCAACACACGCCCGCCAATGGCTGTTTTGTGTTTTATCACATCCAGAACACTGTTATCTTTCTCGTGCAACTCGTCAAAACTGGATGTATCTGCAGGGACAATAAGCTCATCACCGCTTACAGGATGAAGTACGGGCTTCTGTTCATACGGCTGGTCGGGGTACACGGTCAATAGCCCCAAATACGCTGACAGAACCTTCTTAGCAATGTCCTTTTGTGAGCGCAGTATGTGCTTAAATTGACTTTCCAGCCTAAAGTATTCCTCAGCAACTTCGGCGTTCATCTGAAGTGGCACAGGAATCTCCTCATACTCGGGCAAATCCTTCCCCATATCATTAAGCGACAGAAACGCCGCCGAATCTATAAGAAACCGCGAATACACCAAAGGCGATACACCCGGCAACTGCCGCTCGCGTAGCTTCTTCTTTGATGTACGGCGGTTGGAGTTGTAGTCAGGAGCGGCTACCTCGTATACGCTCTCAGTCACGCCGTATTCATAGTTGAAATCCGAAGATTTCTCATAACTCTTGCCGTCTTTAAACATCAAGTCCGGCGCAATACGATATAACAAATGGAATATGCCCGACGAATAGCCGTTTATGAGTGTAGCTGTCATGCCAACAACCTTTTTTGCGGCTTGAAAGAGTTCTGTCATTGCGTCACCCTGGCCGCTGTTGTTATTGTAGTTATGCAGCTCATCAACAATCAGCCCGTCTATTTTACCTTTCATCTTGCGCTTGATATATGTTGATAGTGGGAGACGGTTGTACGCACCTATGCTGGGATAGTTGCCGTCGGGGTTATCTGCTATAGTTTGAACCATGTCATACAGTTGCGGCTTCTTCTTGACACGCTCCAAACACTGATACGCAAAGCGGCGATGAACAAAGCCGTAATCAGAAACCTTAATCCATTCCGACTGACGCTCCGGCACCAGCACCGTCCACAACACCGAACCGCAATGTTCGCATTTGTGGTTCTTCTTGTTTTCCCGTTAAAAGAAGCTAGAATCAGCGGTCACCTTGTACTTAGAGCCACAGTCGATAAGTTCAGCCATTATGGGCTTGCGGCATGTGGGGCAGATAAACGCTTGTTGTTGCTCACTCCACATAGCGGCGGGGCGTTTCATGTAACCATCACGCGCCTTTTCTTTGGAGATAATCACATAACAAGTCTTTTCGCCGCTCGCATATGCTGTGTAAACATTGTTCAGTTCGGTTATGCTGGTTATTATGGTTGCGAAGGTATTTGGTAGAGATTCTTCAATCTCGCGCACCCACTTCTTTGTCATATGTGAGGGGCAAAGGACGATATTAAAGTGCTTGGCGACATGTGTACCGGTGCTATGACGTTGCTGATAGGAGTGTAAGGCTGTAATGCCGATTTTAGTTTTGCCACTACCGCATTCAGCGATACACAATGTAGCTTTTTTATGCTCAAGACAACGCTTGTGAGATTCGGCAACGGCTAGTTGCGCGTCATACAGGCTATAACCCGCGTTTCGCTTGATATAGTCGTTAACTGCCAATATCTCAGGCGATAAACTCTCTGTTGCAGGGTCAAATAGTGGTCTGAATTGATTCTTGATTCGCTCGGCTATCATTACACCAAAGGTGTTCAAATACTGTGTGACAGAATGGACATTTGGAAACGGTTCAGACGTAACGCCATTTGTGCCGGGTATAGAGATTGCGCCCGACTTCAAGCCAACATTTACAGCCGTTATGATGTTCTTTTCGTCCTCGGAAATAGTTAATAACCACACGTCGAAGACCTCATTGTGTGAGATTACTTGCAATGGCTTCAAGATATTTCTGTGTTGCAACTTACATAGCAGATACTCCATAAACTCTGGTATCAGCGGCACAGCTGTTTTCTTATCTAATTCATCAAACAACCCATCACTGTCGCTATGCTCACAAAACAGATAGCACTTGCGCGGTCTGATGAACGTACTAGTCTTACCACTGTCATCCTCTGCACAATCCGTGCGCTGTTCTTCATCTTGAACCAACAGTGTTGCTTCGGCATAAATGCCGTCATGGGATAATTCTTTGCGGTAGCGTTTTACATAGCTATATACTGTGTGCAATTCTCCGTCAATCTCAATCGTAATCGAACCGCCGCCATAAATAGCCTCTGTCATACCCCTTACACTCTCTGGGTATCCGCCGAATCTTATAGCGGCGATATATGACACGTTGCCGTCTTTTTCGATTACAACCGTGTCGGCATAGACCTCCAGATGCACCTCGTTCCTTATGTCGTAGTAGTCCATTTTCATAAGTTTCGCGCTT
>CAZOVK010000020.1:3828-32946 GCA_964583165.1 uncultured Defluviitaleaceae bacterium
AATCACTTCCTTTTCTTGTTACGCTTGAACAAACGTCAAAACTCGCGCCGTCCTATAATTGCCGTTACTTGTAACAAACGAGTTACTATCCGTCTTAACGCCTGTACGCGGCACGCCAACAAACCGATACTCATTGCCCGTGAGTGTTCGCACAACCTCTTTTCGCAACACCCATTTGTTGCTCTGGTCATCAAACACCGTACCTACCCACATATCCCCGACATACACGCAATACTGAACATTGCCGCCCAAGGTAGTTTCGCGGAAAGTAACGATACTATCGACCATGAGCTGTGTCACATACTCTCCATTCTAGTGTTCGGGCAATAACTCCGATGCCTTGTAGCTGACTTTTAATGAGAATTGGGCGTTGGGGCTGTACGGTATTGTATTGACTCTATCCTTTGGCACAGGTTTCGGCACATTAAAGAAACACCGCCCTTTAAGTCGCGGTGTAGTTCGTATGAGCCATTGGGCAGGTTAATGTCGCCAAAGTAGGTCTTATCGGGGTCAATGCTTTCGGGTAGTCGGCAACGCCTGTTGTAGACAATCAAGTGGGTTGTGGCTTCGGGGATAATGTGACGGATTCTTATGTCGTAGTAATCGACCGTTTTCACATCATTAAGGAGCGCAACCATGCCATCCAATACAGTAAGGAATGGAAAGGATTGTGACGTATGCCCGTTCTCCAATGACAGCGTGTATGCCGCAAACGCAAGTGATACGCGGTCTGGCGATATAGAGCGGAGTTTCTCGCTGCTAATGTTTATGATGTTTTCAAGCGCGTTGTTAAAGTCGGTATCGGTTATTAGACCATCTTTCAATGCCTTGATATTGCCTGCTATGTCGCGACGATACTCCTTGAATACAGTGCGGACATCCTCAATTACCCGCTTAACCTCCTGCATATCAAGGCATAATGCGCCTTTAAGAGTTTCAAGTATACTGAAGCAACTACTAGCGTCAATCTCCATGTTGAGGACATTCTCCTTGATATAACGCTGGATATTTGCCATAATACTGTCGCCGTCTGTCATCAGTTCGATTGTGCGCTGTATGTAAGCGCCGTTACGCCCCGCTTTTAGTGTGTCGTGAACAACCTTAACGACACTACTACCATACGCTTTGCACAACGTTCTTATCGGCTCGTTGCGATTATTCCTGCTCACTGACTCGGCGGGACGGTTAAGGAATGGCTCCAGCTGATTCTTTATGTACCCAAACCAGAAAGGCAAATAGGGTACTGCGTATTCCTGCTGATTCATGCAGAAGCGATTGACATAGCCCGTCTTAGGGCGGACGATTTCGAGTTCTGATAGCGTGGTCAACTCGTGGTTAAGCTCTTCGAGGTAAGCCACGGCTGTTTCCATATCCTTAAACTTCGGGTAATACGGCATTTGCGCTATCTTCTCAACGCCAAAGCTTATGTCACCCATATAACCAGCAAGCTGAACAAATTTGTGCAGTGATTTTTTATCATTTAGCAACTCCAGCACACGTGTATTGATGTTACATATAACACCCAGCATGTTTTGCGACAGATTGGCGCGAATACTGCGCTGGACAAGTTCTTCCGTCAGTACGGCTTTGGCTTGTTTGCCGCCCGTATCGTTATTGTTGTAGATAATATAATCAGCTTGCTGAAACTTATCCAAAAACAGTTTTGTGAGAAAACAGAAATCACCGTCGAAGTCCGCACCGCCCATGCCGAGGTTTGTTTCGTCGTGAACGTTGAACAATACAACTTGCCCCAAATGCCGATACCAATAGGCACTCTCATTCTGCACCACACAGTTAAGCTTCCTAATCTGCGCCCAATGCGTGAGTGGGTTGCGGAACGCCAATAATTTAACCTCATAACCGCCGTAATAGAATTCATGCGCGCATAACTCTTTGGCTCTTTTTGGGACAGGCACGACAAACTCACCATCAGTGAAGCTATATTTGCCGGCATCACTAATACGCAAGCGATTAAGTACGCTATAGGGTCAGTCCCCATGATTGCCAAACTGCTCTCGGGCATGGGAATCTTACCGCTCAACATCTTCTTACACACAAGGTCGATTCTGCGCTTTATGGACTGCTTCACTCAGCGAATGTTCATGGCGAGCTGTGGGTTGGCCGTTATGACGGCAGAAACCTTGTCAACACAAGAGTAATCGTCGTTATCGACGTTGCCGTCACCGTCAAGGCTACTGATGTTGGACAGAACGCCAAGGAATTTGAGCGCGTCTTCGGGAGACGATAGAGCCTTTTGCATGTATGCCTTTATTGATTCTACATATGGCAATATATCGTCAAACGACAATTGATGGTTAGGCGTACAGAACATTTGATAGTTCCATTCAGTGTAGTTACGCGGTTCTTTGCTTATATTTGCTACAAGAAATTCAGCCTTACTGGTATCGAAATCCGACTTCCACATGCTTGCCGTGAAAAGTATATCCCCTTTAATCACGCCGCTCGTATACTTATCAAAGTCAAACACCAGCAAAATCCCTTTGACCTGCCCGTATCTGACTTGAAACGCCGAGGGAACATAGCTTAATCCCAGCTTGTCCGCAAGTTCTTTTGCTTTAACAGATGTGATGTAGCCGCAACCATCTGTAGCTGTCTTTTTGGTTGTGATAGTTTCCGCCTTAATCTCATTCTCATTGTCATAGAAGCAACGGGCGTTAAACGTAATGTCAGTTTCCAAGTCTGGAACAATCTCAAATGTGAAGGTGAAATCGCTGACAACATTACCATTAGTCTTTGCGAGCCCTTGACGTGCTATTGCCTTTTGTGCCGTTTGCGTTGGTTCATGTAAATACTTGGCATTACCGCTGATTGTACGCGTAAAACTATCCCAAGCATAGAACCCATGGGCTGGTTGCCGTATGAGTTCTTGTATGCTCGTTATAAAGAGGGGTGGGGCTCCGAAAGATTAGACTTCCTTAATTCAAAAGGGGTATCTCTCCCCGATATTTATGGTGATTTTTCGGCTGTACCTTTTTGATGAATGGTGATTGAGTTGAAGTCAATCTTTATGGGCATACGTTGTCATATATGTGCGTTCATGGTAGTATAGCTGCGATAACTGTATAAACAAGATACTGTGTGCATTCGCTCAAAATATGTGCTAAATTAGGTGCATTTACTGATTTAAGGGTAGCTCCTTCACGCTTGTCGTCGTAATTTGATAAATGTGTGTCAATATATTTACTTTTATGTCCACTTATGGTACAATCTCTAACAAAACATTGGAGGGGTGAACGGCTTGTGGTGTAAACGTTGCGACAAAGAAACAGCGTCTGACGTGTGCGAAATTTGCGGCGCGAAAACAGAGCCGGACATTCCTGTTCAAGTGTACTGGTGCAGTGATTGCAAAGTGCCGATTATAAAGTACGCGAACAGTATCGACAAGTATGTTTGCCCACTTTGCTCGGGCAAAACGGACTATCTTTGTGCGGACTTACGCCCTGTGTTCCTCGAAGAACGATTGCTGTTAGAGATTATGACGGCAAAGCCTTTTGCGTATGCCGACAAAACCATCTGGGCATGTGACAACAGATACTATATTGACGGTAAACCGCAAGCCGTAACAGCGAGCGTATACAAGAAGCATCCCGCAAGCCAAGTGGCGCGGCTGCTCTTAGAACACAAAAACAACAATGACTACGCTTTCTGGAATGGCAATATTGAAAGATTTATTTCAGCTAACAGAGAGCGTCTGAATTACATATATAATGAAGCAAAGGATTTTATTCAGCAGGCGGCGCATGGCTACCCTCAGGAACAAGTAGTCGTATCCTTCTCGGGCGGCAAGGATTCAACCGTCGTTGCCGACTTAGCTGTGCGGGCTTTAAGCAACCCCAGCCTTGTTCATATATTTGGAGACACAACGCTGGAGTTCCCGCTCACACTGGAGTACTCTCGGCGTTTTCGCGCCGACAACCCCAAAACCATATTTAAGACTGCGCGAAACAAAGAGCAGGATTTCTATAGCGTATGCGAAGACATAGGCCCGCCCGCACGAATGATGCGTTGGTGCTGTACGATGTTCAAGACAGGACCTATCACGCGTGTACTAAACAATCTCTACCGCGATAAAGACATTCTGACCTTCTACGGCATCCGCAAATGCGAATCCCTTAGCCGCAGCCGATACAACCGTATTGAGGACAGTGCCGAATCCGTCAAGATACAACGCCAAAAGGTCGCCGCGCCTATCTTTCTCTGGAAAGACATAGATGTTTGGCTCTACATCCTCAGCCAAAACCTGGACTTCAACGATGCGTACCGCCTCGGTTATGACCGCGTGGGTTGCTGGTGTTGCCCAAACAACAACGTCCGCGCCGAGTATCTATCGAACATTTATATGCCAGAGCAGATGGAGCATTGGCGCAACTTCCTCATCGACTTTGCGCGTAGTATAGGCAAACCCGATGCCGAAGTCTATGTAGACACAGGCAAATGGAAGGCGCGTCATGGCGGCAACGGCGTTTCGGCTGCCGAAGATGTCAAAATACGCTATACCAACTGCACAACCGAAGATAACGCCCGCGTCTATCAACTGAGCCACCCAATGGACAAACAGTTTCTCGAACTCTTTATCCCGTTCGGCAGAGTGTCAACCGAGCTAGGGCGCAAGCTGATAAACGAAACCATTGTGCTAGACCAACAAACAAATACGCCGATACTGTCCATACAGCCGTTCGCGCAAGACGGATACGCCTACTCCGTCAAAATCAAGACCATGAACGTATTCATACATGACGACTTGCAACGTATGGTGGCCTATCAAATCCGCAAGTTTAACGCTTGCCGCAAGTGCCTGAAATGCGAATCACTGTGCCGTTTCGGCGCAATAACCATAGCGGGCGGCGAATACCGCATAAGCGACGCCAAATGCAAGCGGTGCAAGATGTGCGTGACAGCGAAGTATCTGGATGACGGGTGCTTGATGAAGAATGTGCTGGCGACTAAGGAGTGATTTGCGTGGAAAGAATTAAGAAGATGACCGATTGGTTGCTCTCCCATTTGGTTTTGTTTCAGGGTGTACTAATTGTATTGGTTATTATTGTTTCTATATTGTCTTCTATCAATAAATGGAATAGCGATATAGTAATCATTTCGTTGCTTATCTTTATTGGCTCCGAGTTTTTTGTAATGAGTGTTGGTTATCTTGAACGTATACAGAGAAGGCTTGATGGATTGGGCGCTGGCCCCAGAGTAGTCAAAAGAATACAAACTACTCTATTAAGTGAGATTATACGCAAATCGCAAAAGGAGTTATTTATAAGCGGCGTCCACATGGCTTCGTTAGTTGGCGTGCGGGATGAAATAACAAATGCAGCTAAACGTGGAGTGAAGGTGCAAATTCTCGCTTTTAATCTTGATAATGCTATCATTACTGGGGCATATGTCACAATGCGAGAAGCCGACGCTCCAGATCTAAACTTCACTTACCTCAAGAGTTTTCTCGGTAAGAAAAACATTGAACTTAGAATCATCGATGCATTTATGCCAGTGCTTTTTGTCGCAGGGGACATGAACTCAAGCAATGGACATATTAAAGCAACTCATCTTTTCTATAAGACATCGGGCGCTGACTTACCGACTGTAGAGATGAATTTTGGCGATGGCTTGTTATATCATGATTATCTTAATCAAATTCGAATGCTTTGGAATGATGGAAAACAATGGGATAGCACAAAGAAAGGAAGCTAGTATGAAGTTTCGGGCGCACGACACCTTTTTTATAAGAAAAGGCTGGTTAAGCAAGGGGCTTAAGCATATCACCAAAGACCCCTTTGTATTTATGGGCAACAACGGCAACCCAATGGACATTTTGGGCATAGGCGCGAACATGGTTAAAGCGTTGCGCTATTGGCTTTTGGCTGTGCAGCTGACTGCAGAGCCGCCCGTTGGGGCAAAGCGGCAAGAACTCACGCCGTTTGGCGAACTTGTGAATCGGTATGACCATTATATTGAAGAAATCGCTACACTTTGGTTATTGCACTATAAGCTGTGCAGCAATGTCGAGTACGCGACGGCGTGGTATTACTTCTTTAACGAGTTTAGACTCACGGAGTTTACGAAGGACGATTTTGTTGTCGGGATAAAGAACTATCTGTTGCTTAATGGGCACGAGGTTTCGGAGCGTTCGCTAGAGGATGACTTCAATTGCATTATAAACACTTATGTGCCGCGCCAAAAGTCTAACCCCGGCAAGGTGCATCCCGAAAGCAACATTGATTGCCCTTTTGGCGAACTTGGGTTAGTTGATATAGTCAGTAAGCGCGGCAGGCTGTATAAGAAGTCCGCGCCCAAAAAGGACACGTTGCCGCCATTGATATTACTTGCGGTAATACTTGATAACGCGAACGGCAAGAAACAAGTAAGGATATCTGATATACAAAATGGCAAGAACAATGCCTGCAAGTTATTCAATCTGGATTCGATAGGTCTTTTCGGTATACTCGGCAAGCTCGAACTGATGGGCTATGTCAAGATTATCAGAACGTCTGGGCTGGATATTATCGAAATCACTACTAAAATGACATTTTTGGATTGTGTGCAACGACATTACGAAAGCTTACAATAACACCCCCACGACTGGAGCGGTAAGATGGTTTACATAGATGTGGTCAAGGGTTTCCAGACTTCGGTCAACATTGCCCTAGACCTGTACAATGACGATAAAATCAAGAATTTTATACCCACAATATCGTTTTTGGATTTGGCGGAGGAAATACTTAACAGCATTAGTGGTATTGGTAAGAGAAGGGCAAGGTTGTTAGTTGGCGCGTATGGACGAGGCAAGTCGCATTATTTGCTGGTTTTGTTGTCGTTGTTGTTCAGAAAAGACACAATGCTGTTTGGCGCAGTGTTAGATAAGATGAAAGCCGTCAATCCGCCTTTGTATGAATATACCATGGATTATATAAACAGCGACAAGAAATTATTGCCTGTTATTGTCGCAGGTAATAGCGCGAATCTGCAACAGTCACTATTGAATGCCTTGCAACAAGCGCTCCGCAATGAGGGCTTATCTGACATAATGCCCGAAACAAACTTTAGCGCGGCAATAAATACTATCACACTTTGGCAAACAGACTACCCCGATACTTACGCAAGGTTTGTTAAAGAGTTGGTAGAACCGATAAATGACTATATGGTTGCTTTAGGTGAGTTTGATACTAATGCCTATAATAAATTTACTAAGCTATACCCAATGCTGACATCGGGAGGAACTTTCAATCCGTTTGTTGGATTTGATGTTATAGAGGTATATGAGAAAGTAGTGGATAAACTTTCAGACATAGGCTATAACGGCGTTTATGTAATTTATGACGAGTTTAGCAAGTATCTTGAATCAAGTATTGCCACGGCAACGCATAGCGAAACACTGCAGTTGCAACAATTTGGTGAGATGTGTGACCGCACAGGAAGCAATAAACAGATTCACCTTATGTTAATATCGCATAAGGACATGGATAATTACATCGAAAGCCGTCTGCCGAAAGAAAAGGTTGATGGCTGGCGCGGCGTGTCGGGGCGTTTTTTGCATATGCACCTGCATAACAACTATGCCCAGATGTATGAGATTATTTCGGCTGTAATAGTGAGGGACGCGGCGTTTTGGGAGCGGCTGTGTTGCGATTTCGGCGAGCGTTTTCAAGCACTTTCGGATAGGTTTACGCAAAATAGTTTGATTGAGGGGTTTGCGACTGGGGCGGCGGTTTGGGGTTGTTATCCGCTTCATCCTGTGACTACGTTTATTTTGCCGCGTCTGTCAGAAAAGATTGCGCAAAACGAGCGGACTCTGTTTACGTTTTTGTCATCGGACAGCAAATTGTCGCTGCCCGCGTTTTTGCGTGCGCATTTTTCAGGAGAAACTTTGGACTTTGTACTGGTTACGCCCGATTATGTATATGATTATTTCGAGCCGCTGCTTCGGCGGGAGCATTATTCGTCTGATATCTACGGCATTTATCGGGCGGCGGTGAGGGCACTTGAAAAGCTTGATGAGGGGTCTTTGGCTGCCAAAATCATTAAGACAATCGCGCTGATTTATGTTGTTGAACAGTATGAAAAGCTACCACCTGTGGTTGATTATGTGGTGGACACATTCCGTGATGTTTATGATGTAGTGGAGATTGAGAGTGCGCTGGAGTATCTCATTAAGAACAAGTATATTTTATATTTGAAGCGCAACAACGGCTACCTAAAGATAAAGGAAAGCTCGGGCGTTGACATAAACGCGGTGATTGCGGACACGATTGAGCGGATACGCGCTACAGTCAGCGTTAAAAGGGTCTTGAATCAGGCGACCGTTGACGGCTTCTTATACCCCACGGCGTATAATGACGCACATGAGATACAGCGGTACTTTGATTTTACGTTTATTGACAGCGCGGAACTTTTCGCTTGCTCCGATATAGGGCACAAGATTAAAGGCATTCACGGTGTGGGAGTTGTTTATGCGGTTGTGCCGAGCGATGCTTTTGAGTTGGAGGGATTGCGGCAGGCCGTTTTGAGTGATGTGTTAAGCCATGAACGCGTGCTGTTCACTATCCCTGAGCGTTATGTCGATATTGAAAAGATTGCATTGGAATATAGCGCGGTTAAAATACTGAAAGAACAGGCAGCGGAGGACAAGCTACTTTGTGATGAGTTAGATGTGTATATCGAAGACCTCGAAGAGGTTATCAGTGGCTTTGTATCTATGTATACAAGACCGGAATTGGGCAGCGTGACGTACTACCATGCGGGCAAACGGCAGTATTTTGCGCGGCGAGCCCAAATTTCGGCGAAACTGTCGGAGATTTGCGAGCACGTTTTTCCGTATTCGCCCATTATCAATAACGAATCTATCAATAAGGATGTGCTACCCGCTGTCGCAATAAATAGTCGCGGTAAGCTTATTGCAGGATTGTTACAAAATGAGCTTGAATACAATTTGGGGCTTTCGGGCAGTGGGCAGGAAGTGTCGATAATGCGTAGTGTGCTGATTCAGACAGGTGTTTTGGTGCAAGACGGTATGACGGCACACATTAACCTAGAGCCCGACGATTTGAATATGCGTAAACTGCTTGCGACGATCTCGGTGTTCTTTTTTGGCGCGAGCGGGAAAACGGGACGGTCATTTGGCGAACTATATGAACAGCTAACCTCGCCCGAATACGGGTTTGGGCTTAAAAAGGGTGTTATTCCGATATTTGTTGCGGCTGTTTTGCACAGTGTGAAGCGGTATTTGGTTATTAAGCGCGGAACCGAAGAAGTGAGGATTACGGCGGATTTGCTGAATGGCATAAACGAAAACCCTGATAACTTCACCGTGCTTTTGGAGGATTGGAGCGATGATAAGACAGCGTATATCAACACCTTGACTACTTTGTTCGCGGACTTTGTAAGCGAGAGGGAGAGGGACTTTAATATATTTACATATGTCACCAACGCCATTGTACGGTGGTACATGTCTTTGCCAAAATACGCTAAAGAATTAAAGGTTATGTATCATGGCAAAAGCCACAACCCAAGCGCGGACAAGATTGGAACGGCGAATATTCGGTTTTTGGAGAGCTTGAAGACACCTAATATCAACGCGCGTGAATATCTGTTTGTCAAGCTGTTTGGTATCTATGGCTTTTCGGGCTTTACGCCAAACATAACCGCAAATATCACAGAAGCGAAACGGCTGTTTGATAACGCAAAGACAAACCTAATAGCGGGGCTTATAAACGATGTTAAGTCCTTGTTTGACGGGCAGGCGGCGGCAACGCTTGCGTCCGTCATTAAGGATTGGTACGAGGGGCTTAAACCAACTACCGCTCAGCATTTGTTCGATAGAAACGAGAGCAAGATTCTCAAACTTATGGCTAGTGTCACGGGCGACGAGCGGACGTTTATCGAGCGTTTAGGCAAGGCTGTTACGGGACTGCGCCTAGATGATTGGAACGCGGCAACGATTGATATGTTCTTTGACGAACTGTTAGCTTTTAAGCAGACGGTCATGGAATTTGACAGTCACGACAACGCGGATAGCGCTGACGATACGGATAACCGTGCGATTATCGGAAGTGCGAGTACATACAAATTCACTTATGTTGATGATACAGGCACGAAAGTCGTGAGGACGTTTGCAAAGCAAAGTTACAGCGACAGAGCAAAACTACTCTATAACGATATAGCCGCGTCACTGGAGGAAATGGGGCAGTCCATTACGGAACAGGAGAAGCGGCAGGTGCTGATAGAGCTGCTGGAGAAATTGTGTTAGGAGGAGATAAACATTGGAAGAACTTGCCAATACGTTGATAGAGTTTCTTTTCCTCAAAAATGGAGTAGTTGCCATTCCAATTTTTAGTACATTATTAGTCTTATTGTTTAAAGCAGTATCTTACAGGGCTGAGTGTGATATGGATTCAATCAAGGCGATGTGTAATATAGGTCTTGATTTAGCTACATCAGGCATTTTCGTTCTGTTGACTAATATTAGCTTTTTGGTAAAAGCTGTTATGGAGGCAGCTCTAGAAAGTGGCGAAAATGTACTACAAATAGAAGGGATAACTGATGGAATATATACAAGCTTATTCATCTATGGAACTAAAATAACTATATATTTAGTTGTTGTACTGATTTTCTCCCTACTTATTAGGATTTTTGCCTGGAGCAAGAATAATACAAGGTTGATTGATTCATGGCCTAAGATAATACTAATAGACTTTGTTGGAATACTGTTGTTAGTCGTTTCAATAGTTTTTGCTGGGGGGAATTTAAAGTGAAGAATAGGAAGGTAAGAGGATTTGATCTTATAGTGACTATTGCAATGTCACTATTGTCTGCAATAATGACTATTTGGTTTTTGATAGATCCTTATTCAATTAGTGCTTTTGTTGACAATTTTGTAGTTGAAACCGACGGTGTCATCCCAGGTTTCTTAATAATTGCGACAACTTCACTTATTTCGGCACTATTGTATGTTACCATAAAGATAATAAACCGAAAAAGACTAGGTGTGTTCATATCATACCATAAAGATTGCGAAGAAATTGATAAGATTAAGAACCTACTTTCTAGGTTAGGGAATTTTAGGGTTTACGACCAACAATCCGTGCTTTTAGGCCAAAATATCGCAGAAGAAGTATTCAAAATGATATATGTTTCAAGCTTGTATATCGTCTTGTTTGATGAAAATTATTGTGATGACGAGTCATGCATGGTTGAACTGGCAGCTATTATTGACCTAGGGAAAAGAGTGATACCAATCCTGAAATCTCAAGATGTAGTGTCAAAATTGCCTAAAGAAATTGCAGCGTTAAAGTACTTGGTGATTACAGATGGTGCAAAATGGGAGGAGTTGCTTGTAGATTCATTACGTAGCTCATACAGAATGATTGTTGACAAAGAAAGGTGAGATACCGCTATGTATGGGCATCATATATCAATTACTATACGATGCTAAAATCAAGAATCCATGAGTGTATAAGGGGTGAATAATGCCTTATTTCGACAACGCCGCCACGACATTTCCAAAGCCAGAGGTTGTCTATGGGTTTATGGATAGATACTACCGCGAAAATGGCGTAAATGTGGGGCGCGGGCAACACAAATTGGCTTTTGTGGCAAGTAATCTAGTAAACGAAACTAGGGAGCGTCTGCTGGCCTTGTTTCATTGTCTTGCACGGAAGGTAGTGTTTACCCATACAGCGACTGAGGCTTTGAATGTCATATTGCAGGGGCTTGATGTGCAGGACGGCAGCAACATCTATCTGTCGCCGTTTGAGCATAACGCCGTGACGCGGGTTATTCACTATTTGGGGAAAACGCGGCGTCTTAATGTACGGGTGTTGGATGTTGATAAACGGGGTTTTAGTTATGATATAGAGAGCATCGCTAACCAATTCGCCGAAAACAAGCCTCATGTTGTTGTTATCAGTCACGCGAGCACTGTTTGTGGCGTGGTTGCGCCGATAGCCGCGATTTGCCGTATGGCTAAAGCGTATGGCGCGGTGAATGTTGTTGACATGGCGCAAACAGCTGGGCTGATTGATACGGACTTGAGCGGTGATGTGATTGATTTTGCGGTGTTTGCAGGGCACAAGACGCTGTATGGACCTTTGGGCGTGGCAGGTTTTGTGTGTGGCGATAACGCAAAAAACCTAAAGCCGCTGATATACGGTGGCACAGGCGTTGATTCGGCGAGTATGGACTTGCCCGACAGTATACCCGAACGGTTTGAAGTCGCAAGCCCAAACATAATAGCTATTGCGGGGCTTCATGCCGCGCTGGGGTGGATTTCTGAAGTGGGGATTCAGAATATTTACGCCAAAGAACAGGTAAATCGCTGTGAACTGTTGCGTGTGTTGGGGCAGTTTGACAATATACAGGTTGTAGGCGGCGTTAGTGATGATTCCTCAGTGAGCAATTTCGTCGGTGTAGTGTCTTGCGTGTTTGACGGTTACAGCGCGGACAGTATTGGGCAGGTGTTAAGCCAAAACGACATTGCTGTCAGAACAGGGTTGCACTGTGCGCCGAACGCACATAGGTTTTTAGGGACATTCCCCGCTGGGACGGTGCGATTCAGCGTGGGTTACTTTAATGATGCGCGTGACTTTGAACAGTTGGAATTCGTTCTGGATATGATACGCGACAACAGTTAAGCGCTGGTGTGGGTTAGTGGGGGTTTTATATGGGTTTGCGGGATGTTGAAATAAAGAATGAGTACCGCTCTTTAATAGATAATGTAGCGAAAGACTTTTACATACCATTGCTTAGGCAAGCAAATCTTTATAAACGCGCGGTAGGCTTCTTTTCGTCATCCGCACTGATTGAGATTTCAAAGGGTATCGCGGGGCTTGTCAAAAACGGCGGTAAGATACAGCTTATTGCGTCACCATTTCTGTCGGGCGATGATGTTGAGGCCATGCGCAAAGGCTATGAGTTGCGGGAGAAGATAATCGAGGACGCGTTGTTGCGGCAATTGCACGTAACAAACGGGGAACTAGAACGCGACAGGCTAAACCTGCTGTCACACTTGATAGCGCAAGGCGTACTCGATATTAAGATTGCATTGACGGAGAACAACGGTGTACTCGGCATGTACCACGAGAAAATGGGCATTATCGCTGACTCAAACGGCGACATCGTGGCGTTTTCGGGCTCGATGAACGAGTCCGCGACAGCAATTATGCTTAATTATGAAGCCATTGACGTTTTCTGTTCGTGGCGCGGCGACACAAGCCGCATTGATGCAAAGGAAAACGCCTTTACTGCTATTTGGAACGATGTAGAACCAAACATAAAGACTATTGCTTTTCCGAACTTAAAGGATGAAATAATTAGACGTTATCAAACAACTGCGAATCCGCCCACTGTCGATATAGATTTGAGGGAATTTGGCAGTGATTTACTGAAGCCGCGCCGCGCCGGTAGTGTGGATGTTTGGATAAGAAAGCCCGCGGACATTAGCTTCTATGACTATCAGATAGAAGCCATGCAAAACTGGCAAAATGCGGGTTATCGCGGTATATTTGATATGGCGACGGGCACAGGCAAGACTCTTACGGCATTGGGTGCGCTAGAGGTGTTGTCCTATGGGTTGCAATCGAGACTGGGTATTGTCATAGTCTGCCCCTATCAACACCTTGTCGAACAGTGGGTAGATGACATAAAGGCGTTCGGCATGAAGCCACTTATTTGTTATTCGCGATATGATTGGAAGAAGCGATTTAAGTCGCTTCTCGGCGACTTTGGGCTGGGTATAGTCCAGAACTTTTGCGTGATAACGACAAACGCGACATTCGCAACGGACTATTTCCAGCATGAGATTGATAAACTTACGGGCGACATATGCCTTGTCGTTGACGAAGCGCATAATCTGGGCGCAACCAGACAGCTTGAATGTATGAAACCTCTATACAAATACCGTTTGGCTCTGTCCGCGACACTCGAACGCCATTACGATGCAATAGGCACACAAAAACTTAAAGACTTCTTTGGCGATAAGTGCATTGAATATACCCTAGAACGCGCCATTAAAGAGGACAAGCTTACACCATATTACTATTACCCTATCCCTGTGTATTTTGAGTCGGACGAACTGGACGATTACAACGAACTCACCGAAAAGATAGTTAAAATGCTTCAGCGTACCAAACAAGGTGAGCCGATGCCGAAACAGGTAGAAATGCTGCTTATTAAACGCGCAAGGATTATCGCGGGCGCACGCGGCAAGGTATCGGCACTGAAGCAATTACTGCAAAAAAGCTACCTAAATGAGAACAATATTTTGGTATACTGCGGTGCGACAAGAACAAACGCCACAGCAACGAATACAGCTGTTGACGATGAGGAGAAACGACAAATAGAATCTGTCGTAAACATGATGGGCAATGAGTTAGGTATGAGGGTGACAAAGTTTACATCAGAGGAGGATGCCGCCGAACGTGAGATAATTAAGGAAGATTTCTCTAAAGGTGACATGTTGCAGGCGGTTGTCGCTATTCGTTGTCTTGACGAAGGCGTGAATATTCCCGGTATTAAGACCGCGTTTATCCTAGCCAGCAGCACGAACCCTAAGGAATACATACAGCGGCGCGGACGTGTGCTTAGGAAGGCGGCAGGTAAGGCGGTTGCAACTATTTATGACTTTGTTACTTTGCCAAGAAATATTGACGAGTCAATGTACGGCACAGATTTTCTCAATAGCGAGTATTCCTTAATTCGGCGGGAGTATGAGCGCATGGAGGACTTTGCGCGATTGTCCGAGAACCCATCAGAAGTGATTCTGTTGCAACAGAAGATAAACGCATACTACAAACTTTACTATATAGGGGGTGCGGATTATGGAATCTAACGCGGGGATTGTGTTAGACCAAAAGCGTTTGAACGCTCTTAAGCAGACTATCTACCTTATGGAGCGTGAGAACCACAAGACCAAGAAGTTTCGTGACAAAGATATGGTCGAGAGGATAATCAAGCGCATACGGGAGGGGGTGGACAAGGATGCTGATTAAGAGCATACGCCTAAAGAACTTTCGCCAATATAAGGCCGAACAGCGACCGATTGTGTTTTCGACAGATAAAGAGCGCAACGTCACTGTTATCATAGGCGTGAACACGAGCGGTAAGACGACACTTATACAGGCGTTTCGGTGGTGTTTGTACGGGAAATGCGCGTTCAAGGAGAACGAGCTGCTGATTAACAAAGAAGTCGAACTGTCAATGCCACGCGATTATTCCCAGGAAGTAAGCGTAGAGATTGTACTCATCCATGAAGGTCGTGAATATACAATCAAGCGCACTCAGATTTTCGCAAAGACGGACACGGGCAAGATAAAGCCTGAGCCTGCAAAGCTCAAAGTGCAGTACAAAGAGGACAACGGTGAGCAACAATCGGTACGCGAAAACGAGAGCCAAATCACAGTGCGAAAGATTTTACCCGAGGAGCTGGCGGACTACTTCTTCTTTGATGGTGAGCGCATATCAGACATCAACAACCGAACTGATGTGGTGAATGCTGTGCGTGGGCTCATGGGGCTTGATGTTGTATCAGAGGCTATGGAACACTTAGAACCAAGTAGGAGCGCATCCGTCATAAGCAAATTCAAGGCGGAACTGGATACTGGCAGTGACAAAGATGGCGCAAGGCTTAAGGCCTCACTTACCGCCGCACAAAACAAACTTGCGCAATTGCAGGAGCGTTTAGGAACGACGAACACGGAAATTGAGAATCTGGAACAAATCAAGACCGACTTAAGCCAACAAATCCTTGCCCACGCAGAGCAGAAACGCAACCAAGAGAAACGCGCCAAACTGGAAAAAGAGCTGGCACAAATAGAGAAGTCCATACCCGAATTAGAGTCCCAAATCGTGAGTGGCTTCACAGCGGGTGCGCTGCGCTTTTTCGCCGCGCCTTTAATAAAGCGCGCGCTGAAGGTGTTAGAAGCGGGTGAAACAATCGGCGAAGGCATAGAGGGAATGCGTTCAGTAGCGATAGACCATATACTTGCGCGTAATCGTTGCATTTGTGGTTGTGATTTAAGCAAAAACGAGGGTGCAAGGGAGCTTATCCGTTATGAGCAAAGCCTATTGCCGCCGCAACATTTGGGTACAATTATTAGAAACACCAAACAGAAGTATGAGATTTATCTAGAGGATAATCGTTTCCAAAGCACAGTCCAGCAAATTCATACAAATTACCGCACAAACTTGAACTTTATCGACGACAAGACGCTTGAGTTGCGCGAGATAAGTGCCTTGATACAAGAAGGCGGCGTTGATGTGGCAAGAACCGAAACAGAATTGCAAAAAACAGCACAACTATTGGCATCAAAACGCAGTTTGCGTGACAATTTGATGATCCAAATTGGTGGAGTGCAGAAAGAAATCGCCAACACCGAAGCCAACATTGCCAAATTAACACTTGCGACAGAGAAAAACAAGAAACTCTACACCTACATAGCCTATGCACAGGCGGTGTATGACTGGCTCAAGAAGGATTATGCTAGGCAGGAAAAAGAAGTTAAAGAGCGTCTACTCGCAAGCGTCAACGCTATCTTTGAGAAAATGTATCACGGTAAGCGTAAGGTAAGTATCAGCGACCGTTACCAGATTACATTATTGACGGCTGTAGGCAACGACAGTGTAAACATAGCCGAAAGCAAGGGGCTAGAAGCCGTGAAGAATTTCTCGTTCATAGCGGGGTTAGTAGATTTAGCGCGGCAAAAGATGCTCACTGACAACGACACCGACACTGTGCCAAACAGCACGGAGCCCTACCCGCTTGTCATGGACGCACCGTTTTCAAACGCGGATGAAATACATGTCAAAAACATATCCACTATCCTACCCGAAATCGCCGAGCAGGTAATACTGATTGTTATGAACAAGGACTTCGAGCACGCACGCCCAGCTATGGCTGATAAGCTCGGTAAGATTTACTATATCGAGAAGGTAAATAATAGTGAAACGAATTCTGTTGTAAGGGAGGCGGAGTAGTGTTTGACAGCTACTATGATTTACGAGGGAAACACGCAACCTATGTACGTTTCTTAAGTGCAACAACCAACCGACAAGACAAAGAAGCTAAGGCAGCCGGCGTTATCTCCACATCTATAGCCATTATGACGTTCGCTCCACTCATTGGGCTTGCCTACAATATGAAAAGGGAATTGGACAATGTATCGCAAGACAGCTATAGGATATTTGCCGAAGCGGTCATCGGACACCAAAAAGACCTCGACTTTGCTTACCGCCTGGTCATGCTCGCGGAGAAAAACGACAACCTATCTAGTGACGACAAAATAAATCGTGCATTCAGGGAGGACGAAAATCCCGAGAAACTGGCCGCCAATCTGGAATTGTTTTATTCCTATATGCGCGGCGGTATTGAGTGGCTTTATGAGCAGTTCACTGACGGCGCGACTGTCAAGCACGAGTATCTCGAAAAGATACTAACCGTCGTAAATCTCTACAAAGCTGATTTCGAGCTGTAGTTGGCACAATACTTACATATAAGCATCCGCAACAAAACAATGGCATCCGAGCACTCGGATGCCATTTCCATAATTATCATCAATTATTACAAGCTCCACTGACTATATAACTACAGCTTTTTCAGCACGTCCTTAACGCCATTGATACCGGCCTGCACACCGCCTGCGCCGAGTTGTGCGCCTATGTACGCGCCAACATTGATATCAAGTGGCCCAAAAACAGAGCCTATATCTCCGCCTGTCACAGTCCCTCCAAGCCATCCAACACCGGCCGCCGCCTTTTCAGCTTCATTTTTGCCATGCGATGCTATGTTGGCCGCTTCGTTGCTACCTTAACGCAAAGATGCCGTTTGCAGATAGTCTGATAACCAATCTTCCATAACCGCTACTACCCTTATATACTTTATGACGGCAATGCGCCGCCGAATTGCTTATAGTCATGCCACAAAACCGTGCTATCTTCCAGATAGAGTTAGCACTTGTATGATATTGTCAAGCACATACTCCATGTCGCAGTGGATGCACATTAACCTTACATTATGTAATACCGCATTCCAATGGTTTTGCGACAGATTATCAAAAGCATATGCAGTTGCCAACAGAGCAGCATTTCTATCACCGTTGCGAATAAACATCATTATCGCGTAAGAAAGACCGTCTATCGCGTTTCGGTCTTTCTCGAAAAGCTCATCATACAGCATTCGTGCTTGTCGGCTATCGTTCCCCGTATAATCCTTCTTTATCAGTATTACTCTTAACTTGTTCCAGTCCTCGGCTTGTGTGGGTGTATCGAATGCATTACCCGCTACAACACCTGCTGCCGCACCAATTGGACCGCCTACAAAAAATCCCAAGGCCCCGCCGATAATCTTTCCTAACATAACAACCCTCCTGTGATTGATATTAAACGAGACATAGGGTTTACCTAAACGCCTTCATAGCATCTTTTATCTTCCGCTCGAAATCCTGTTCAGAATTGTCGTGTACAGACATGACCATTTCCTTAAATTTATACAAATCCGGTTGCGCGAGCTTAAACGCATCACCTTGAGGGAATACATTTCTTATAACGAACATGCAATCACTGACAATGTTCGCGTTTATGCTATCACCACGGCTAGAGAGCATAGCAAAAAGTATGCCGAGTCGCCACGTTAACGTTTTTGCACACATGATGTTTGTGTAAATACCAAGTATGGGTATATTACCTAATATTTTATCAAAGGCAATGTCAAATACGCATTCACCGAGTATGTTCTTTATTATAGGTACAATAACATCTCCGTTAATAGGAGCGCGCCCATAAATACCCCTTAAATTGTTAAACATAGACACATAGTGCGTTCCAACGACAGCCACATCCACACCCATTGTAACGGGGCCTCCTATTATGGCACTTAACCCCTGAATCAACATGTTTGAATCGGCCTTTGCCTGTATCTCGTTATAGGCCTTTTCAGCAAGTTCTCCCGAATAGCTCATATTTTCATCCTCCTGTATTAAACTGATAATTATTCCTCTTGACGGGTAAGCTCTATGCTAAAGAACACCTCGTCTATTGATACTTGCGGAAACTGCTCCTTCAGTTTCTCCATAAATCCCCGCGAAGGCTTTGCATTCCCCCTTTCTACCTTTTCATACATGGATAATGACACGCCCAGTTTCCTTGCCATGTTGTCTTGTGATAGCCCTGTTGATTGTCTGAATTGGCGTAAAGCATTCATAATCTGCGCTCCTTTTGGTGATGATATAGCAATGATAATGCTCATTTAAGTAATTATATACAGCGTGATAATTGCTGTCAATACTTATGTGAAAGTATTGAAAACCGCAATATTATTGCCTATAATAATTATGCGAGGTGATAAGATTGCAAACGTTATTGAGTACCAATATCCGCAAATTACGAAAAGCCCACGGGCTTACACAGGCACAACTGGCGGCTAAGCTCCATAAAGCGGGTAGCACAGTGAGGATGTGGGAGCTGGATAAAGCTTCCCCAGATGCCGAAACGCTGGTTATGTTGGCGCGTGTATTTAGCGTTTCTACAGATTATCTACTGACTGACACTACTGAACCAGTAGAGAGCGCAACACCTGAACAACAACCCGAAAGCAAGCAGATTGCCAAAATCAACAAAGACCTTGCGCGGTTGAGCCAAAGACAATTGAAACTCGTGGGCGAGCTTGTGCGTGAAATGTCCACGCATGATAGGCAACGCCTTTCTGATAGCCATAGCCCTACGGATTCTCAACAACCATAACAAAAGCCTCCGCTCTATAATGTTACCATTATAAAGCAGGGGCTTTGCAATTATATATGCTGTCAGCATAGTTGTTGTTATGGATGTTATGGATTACCTTGACTACTGTTCCTCTTGGGCAAATTTGCTTCCATATGCTGAAACAGCCGCCCATACAGCCTGCGCCATTACTTCACGCGTGAACTTTTGCCCTCCAATAAAGACTTGAGCAACCGCAATTCCTGTTACCGCAATAAATCCGGCAGGGCCCAGAATGAATGACAAAGCGTAACTTGCTCCTGTGTACGCTGCAAATGGCAGAGTAATGCCCAGTGCTGTTGTGCAAACGGCGTGGATAATCGTTGTAAGTGCCAGATACGCTCCCATACCTGTTGTGGACACAACGGCCAGCATAGCGGCAGGTGCGCCGGCCTTTAATAATGCCCCACGCAATGTGTCGCCCGTGAGTTTATCTACGTTCAGTAGAGTCTTCATGTCCTGTTTTTGGCTTTCGGTGAGGTTATCTATTTGAGTCTGTAGTTTTGCGCTTGTATCACACGCTTGAGCAAGGTTTTGCCTTTGCAGGCTCTTTTGAATATTCTTCATAACTCGCTCACTATAGCGATTGAATACGGCATCGGCCCTTTGCGCGGCAGTAAGATTGCCCGAAATGTCGAATAGATATGACGCTTCTTTTATAATAGCCTCCGAAATCATGTCTAATGGCGCATCCGGTGACATGTTCACCCTTTCGGCCAGTAAGGCTCGTAACAGACTGTTGAGTTTTTCACGCGACTCAAGTTGCAGTGATTTACAACGTTCGTCCATAATCTGCCACATATCCTTCACATCCGGCTCGTCCAGCTTGCCTATGTTAACATTATTGTTATTCAGGAACCCAATAATACCGTTTGTGAAATGCAAATGCCTTTTCCAACCTGTTGAATCTGGTTAATGACGGCTTTATCCATCTTCATCGTGTCCAACACGGCTATAATGGCCGCCAATTCATCGGTGTTCATTTTGGCAAAACCGTCAAATATAGTCAACTGTAAAACTCGCAACAATTCACTGACATTTTGGTACCTGTTAGCAGGGTCAATGGCGCAACATTTGATGATAATAGGCGCAAGATACCCACATGCGTCCAGATTATTGTTCGGTTTGCGCTTTACGCCTGTCAATAGCTCTATCATAAGCTTACCAACAGCGTAAATATCTGTCCTTGCATCGGTTTGTGCATATCCGTATTGCTCAGGGGCAGCATAATAGGCTGTACCCAAAGCCCGTGTGTCCGTATCGCTGGTGCTATTATAGTTTCTAGATATATTGAAGTCAATAAGCTTTAATAAGCCGTTTTCCATAACCATGATGTTGGATGGCTTTATGTCCCTATGTATAATTGGCGGCACACAAGCGTGTAATTTGCGCAACGTCTTACAAAGTTCCGTAACCCACAGAGTAACTTGGCTAATATTTTGTTTGCCCATAGTTTCTAGGATAGACTCAAGCGACACACCCGCCACGTATTCTTCAAAAACATAGCTACATTCATTGCCTTCTAACACATGATAAATTCGCGGCACACCATTAAGGTGGGTTTGATGTAGTTGCTTATAGATATCTAACCCCATGTTGTGGCACAGCTTTCGCTTTATGGCGGGTTTGTTAGTCTTTGTTTCGACAGCAAGTGTTACAGTGCAGTTGTCGCTTTCTGACAATACTTTCATGTTATTATATCGTGATAGTATGTACTCAAACTCAAGCTCGTCAGCCATTATTCTTTCACCATCCCATTTATAGAAGTAAGTACTGTTTTACAGATTTCGGTCCTCTGCTTGCTAATCCTATTATAACATGCTACACTATGTATTGCACATAGTCTTTGGGGGTTACGATGAAAAAGGGAACGGACAGGCTTGTATCGGAAATCAAGAGCACCAACGATATAGAACACTACTTACGCGAAAACTCAGGCGAATTCTACGAAGAGATGTTCTTGCGGACGCTGAAGGAACACTACGCCAACAGTGGTTTGACGCAAGAAGCTTTAGCCGAACGCTCTATGCTCAGCCACGGATACGTGAACAATGTCCTAAACAGCGCAAAAAGACCCAGCCGCGATACTGTCATAAAGCTGGCGTTTGGGCTAGGCCTTAAAGTGAATGAAGCGAACAGATTATTGAAACTTGCGGGGCATGGCGAACTCTGCCCGCGTGTTGAGCGGGATGCGATACTACTGTTTTGTCTGAATAAGGGTGTTAGCTTAATAGACGCTAATATACTGTTGGAGATACGGCTTGAGGCGTTGCTTGCCCCAAAGGGGTAGTATACAGCCATAAGATTTTGATTTCTCTATAGATTTATTACAAAATATGGATATAATAAATAGCAGTGGTAGATTTTGGGAGGCAGTAATGATTAAAGAGATAACCATTAGAAACTTTAAGGCGATAAAGGATTTGACGCTGAAACTTACACCATTCACCATACTGATAGGCGAAAACTCTTGCGGGAAGAGTACTGTCTTGCAGGCGTTGGACTTTTTGCGCGCTATCACCCTTCGTGATATTGACGAATATTTGAGGGAGCGCGGTTGGTCTTTTAACGACATTCAGTCACAGTTTGCGCCAGAAGACGAGCCCATCTCTTTTGTTGTGATAATGAAGTTAAACAAAGTTAAAGTCATTTGGGAAATTTCCATTGAATATGACGGGTGGACATGGCAAATTGAAGAAAGTATTACTGATGCCGATACAGGCGAAGTATACCTTTCGTTTGGCATTTGGGACAGGGCTGATACGCCGGAAGACTTTTCTAAGTTTGAGATTAAGTCGTCAACACTAAAAATATTGAAAATAGCTAGTATCACTACTGTCAGTAAGCCCTCGGTGCTCGAAACAATGAGATTGAACATGATTGCTTCTGAAAACTTTGAATTACTATCGCCCTCAATTATGCGTAAGGGCAGCCGAAGAGGTGAGAGTGTCAGCAATATTGGTATTGGAGGGGAGAAGATAGCTGCCTTTATCAATTGCATGGAAGAAGACGAAAGAAAAAGATTAGACGAAATGGTATCAGCATTTGCAGGTAACCAAATAAATATTTTGACTCGCGATGACTCGCGGCAAGATTCTGTAGAGCTACTCATTATAGAATCATGGCAGGATAGTGATGTTTTAGTAGGGAGTAGATACATCAGTGATGGCATGTTGCGTATTATTGGGTTATGCACAATCCTCATGAGTCAAACAAGGTATAATAAATTTCCATTTTACGGGTTTACTTTGCTAGATGAGATTGAGGACGGCATAAATCCAGAATTAGCAGAAAAGTTGATACAGAGCTTTCAAAATGTCGCTTGTGAATCAAAACGTCAGATTATCGTCACCAGCCACAGCCCTATCATGGTAAACTATGTGGACAAGGACAACATAGTTTACATGTGGCGCGAAGCTGACGGAACAATAAAAGCCAAGCCACTGTTTAGTACAGAACAGATGTTAGAAACACTTGATTATCTAAACCCAGGCGAGGCGTGGTTTCACTATTCCAAAGAAGACATCATTGAGCGTCTTGCTGACGAGCAAGGGGGGCGCAAATGATTAGAGTGTTGTTATGCAGCGAAGGCGTTACCGAACACGGTCATAAGGTCTATGACGGAGAGAGCTACTCGCAGCGGGCAGGTGTGTTGCAGATATTGATACAAAGATGTGCTAGGGATTTTGCAGTTGACGATGAGTTTGATTTTATTATAATTCCTAGTTCCCAAATAATGAAACACACCGCAGTATTTGGACAACGCGTGGCTGTCAGTAGAGATACCTTAAAAGCACGAGCCTTAGCTCAAATGGCGAAGGATAAAAAGTGTGACCATATCGCCTATCACCGCGACGAAGACCATAAGGGTTTTGATGCTATGTATGCGCAGGTAGAGGATTTTCTGAAGATAGCAAGAGAGATTGGCAAAAAAGAAGGCTTAAGGTGTATTACCATCATTCCGCAACACATGACGGAGAGTTGGCTTCTGGCTAGCCCAGAGGCTTTTCCGAATGAACCTGACGACCCAAGGTTACCAAAGAACCCTGAGAATTTAAGTAAAAATGAAGATAGCCCGAATCACCCCAAAAAGTACATAGAACGAGTTCTTGCACAATTCGATATGGAAGCTAACGCAACAACATTCGCCGAGATTGCAGAGGGTATCAATATTGATACACTTCGGAGAATGTGTCCGATAAGTTTTGGGCGATTCTATGAGGACATGCAGGGGTTTGTAGGCTGTTAGGTATCACTAATTTACATCATCCAAAATATCAACCCCTACAGCACTACCGCCCGCCGTACTGCGCTATGATAATAGCCGCAAGCCGCGGGTTCTGTCTTTTAATCTTTATCGGGTATTCGAGTTTCTTTTCATAAATCCACATGCGCGGGCCTCCCTAGATCGAAAAATTGTCGCTTGCTTCCCAGGGCCAAGGATTGTCTTTCCATCTCCAGTCAGGGATGTTCTTTGAACGGAATGAGTCAAGCGGGCCGAATTCTGCCTCGAATGCGGCCTTTAGTTGGTCGGATTGTTGGATTATGCAGTTGTAGCGGTGGAGTGTTTCCATGTCTTCGGGGTGGGTGTTTAGGTAAAGGCCTAAGTCTAGCGCAACGAAATCGAGTGTCATGATTTTTTTGAGGTAGTTCTCGCGGCTCATATGCTTTCCTCCGTTTCTCCCATAATCCCGGGGTGCTGTGGGTGGTAGGGTTGATAAAGACAGGGGAAAACCGTGCCGTTTTTAAGGGCTTGGTTCAGGGGGAACATCTTGGCCGTGCGCTGATAGGGTACGTAGGCACGCGCCAATACAGGCATTGGTTCTGCCGGGCTTTCTTCCATATGTTTTCTGTGGTTCTGTTGAGTGGGGTAGCCGTTTTCGTCAAACATTGACAGCCCTCCTTAATGCTACATTATAGTTTATGTTATGGACTATTACCCACTCTTGAAACATGTCCGGTGCTTCTTCTATCTCCTCACGCGTGGCAATTCCTTCATGGCTGGTAATTCACCTGATACAAGCGCTTGTTTCAACGCATCGTTTACGGCGTTGATTATACCGACTGATGTATATGTTGCGCCCGATATAACGTCCACATCAAGGCTTTGGGTATCTATAATAGCTGTTGGGATTTCTTTCATTGGGCGTTCGTAAAACCGCGCTTGCCTTTCGTTGTGAGAGGTTATTACTATGTCAGTAATCCTATTCGCCTCTATAGTCACAGAAACGGTAAGATTCTTCCCGAAACCGTCCGCTATGCCTGTATATGTTCCGTCTGAAAGCTCTACGCCTTGCATACCGTCGTTGAATTCTTCGAGAGTTGTGTCGGGCTCGGTATCATGAACTACATCGGAATCAGAAGTATCGATGTCAGACACTTTATCGCCTTCGTGGATTTCATAGATAACCGTGTGGCTATTTAATTCTGTACTTATAACATTGAACAATTGAATGCCGCCCACATCAATGACATGAAAAATAATACCGCATAAAAACATCACGGTTAAAGCGCGGTGTATTCTTATCCACAGTCCCTTATTTGTGAGAAACGCTCTGACAAGATAGTTAATGCCCAGCAAAATCGATAGTAACCAAACAACAGTGCCTAAGTTAATACTTAGAACCGATTCAGATGAGTTCATGCCATGAACAAAACCCACTACAACCAGAAAAATGCCGAGTGGGATATGTACTTTCCGCAAATATCGATTCAGTTGCAGTGCAACTTTATTTCTGTTGGAGAATATTCTTGCAAGAAATTTTATGGCCAAGATAATTCCGACCAATACGGAGAGCCACGCGAACCCATAATTTAGCGCAATGTTTAACAATATACCGCCCCAATCAATTCAATATGAGTTGCATTATACCATATGTGGGTACCGGCTTTGTGTCTTTCAGTTGAATATGGTGTAAACTTTTTATGAACACATGTATTTTTTGGTATGAGGGCACAAAAAATCCCCGGGGTTTCCGGGGAGGGTTATATTAGCTGAATACGGCAATGGTTAAATTCTCTATTTATCGTTTTTGAAATCAGCTTCTACTTTAGCCCAGTCAATAACCAACCCGCGAATGGGCTGACCGTCGGGTAGGCTTGTTAGTGTTTGTGAGATATAGCCGCCTTTTATGAGCGAGCTGAGCGCGTCTGATACGCGCGTTTTGTCAATGCTCGGGTTTCTGGAAGAGATTATTTCAACAGTCTTTTTGTAAGTGGGCACTAGGTTCTCCTGTGTCTGTACCCAACGTAATTGCTGGAAAATCAGGTCTGTGATGTCTTTGTCACCGCCGTGGTCGTATGAAATCTCTACATACCAATTAGCTACATTTTTGAGCTGTGTGCTTAATGTTCCCAGTATAGCGTATACACCTACGCGTTTATTTTGAAAGTTTCTCCAAAATGCCATGACGCTTTGAAAATGCCCGTCGCCCGAAAACAGCACCAGTTGTTCAATATTTGGGTCCCTAATCAGTGTTTCGTAAATGCGGGTAACCAAAATGAAGTCCGTATAGTCTTTGCCGCGTTCGTCTTTCTGACAGTCAATAATGTTGTTAGTAATGGTTCTTAATTTAACGGCTTCCTTTTTCATATCTTCGGAGCTTAAATCCGCGAAGAAAGCGACTTCTGCTATGTTGCCCTTTGTCTTAACGTCTTCAAACCATTCATAAATGTCGCCATTCTTGATATGTGCGCCGTATTGGTCTTTAGCGCCGTAAAACCATGCTTCATAGTCAACAAAAACTGCTGTTCGTAAGTTATTGGGAATTTTCAAATCCTTTGATGTCAAGGTAATTACCATGAGTGCCCTCCTGTTTGCATCATTTCAGGGCCATTGCCATATTCAGTTGTCATAGCGCATTACGTTCATCATAGCATAGAATCAGGTGTATGTCAAACCGCAAATTCCGCGCTTCAAGCCGTTTTGCGCTGTACGCGGTTGCTGATAATCATAGCCACAACTATGATGAGAGCGCCGACGATTTGGGCCGGTCCTAATCTATCACCAATGAATATGGAAATCATTGTTATAGAAATAAACAGCGTAATAAACGAGCAATTCGCGAGGAAACCCACAGGCACGGATTTCATGAGGAAAACCCATATCGTGACGGCGAGCGTAAGATTCGTACATCCCAGAAACAGGGCGAGAAGTACTGATTTTATATCTAGGTTGTTGAAGTTCGAGAACAGAAGAAGACAAACTAACGCCAGTATCAGCGAAATGCCGTTATTCAACGCTACTGTGATGTTCATATCCGATTTAATCTTGTTGCCGATACCCGAGTAAAGCCCCCACGATATAGCGCTCAATACAGCGAGCATATCGCCCACGGGGTTTGTCAGTGTGAAGTTAAGCAGGTTCCCGTTTGTCATAATCACATAAACGCCGAAAAAGCCGATTAAAAGTGATATGACAACGCCCAATTTGACCCTTTGTCGCATTATCAACGCGGAGAACAGGACGACGAAAATCGGGTAAAGATAATCTATCATCGACACTTCAAGCGTCGGCGCAATCATAAGCGCTATGTCGAAGAATATGTAATACCCGAAGTACATGGTCGATTGAAGCGTCAACAGACCTATGTCGGATTTCACGAAAACAACCGTTTTCCGCTTAATCGCTAAAATAACGCCCGAGCAGAGCGTAGCCCCGAGCATCATAAAGAACAGCGTCTGGAAGCTGTCCAGGCTGTTCATAATTATTCTGGAGGTAGTAGAGTAGCTCCCCCATATCAATAACATCAGCGCAATTAAAAGCCCTTGCGTTTTAGTGACCAAAAAACACCTCTTAGTTTATGCCTTGATGTCAACCCTTGCGCCTAAACCTGTTACCGCCGCCGCCATTTGTTGCGACAGTTTAGGCATGGAGTCTATAAGCGACATAACGGCGTCTGCTTCTGTGTTCATAACCTTTTTGAGCATAGCCACACCGACTTGTGTCTGGACGTTTGCCATACTGTTTTGAATACTTAATGCTGCTATATCCATGCTAATCCCCCTTTATCCTTCCAGTTTAATGAAATCCCCGCCGCGGCATTCTTTTAGGTATTTCAGACCGCGCACCTGCCCGCTATATTCCAGCTCACCGCGATATACGGGGTCGTGCCAGCCTTCGATATCTATAGAGCCGACAAAGCCGTTTTGGCGCAAAATCGTTATTATATCATTCCAGTTAGAGTCACCAAAGCCGGGCGTTCTATGCCAAACAAACTCTTTGGGGCCGTGAATACCGTATTCGCGGACAATATCCCACGCGATTGTCGCGTCTTTGCCGTGGACGTGATAGACCTTTTTAGCCCACTTGCGCAATTGTGGTATAGGGTCAATCAGACTGACCATTTGGTGGCAGGGCTCCCATTGTAAGCCTAGGCTTTCAGACGGAACGGCTTCAAACATCATAGCCCAAGCCGTTGGGTTATGCGCTATGTTGAAATCGCCATTTGCCCACGTGCCGCCCATGTCACAATTTTCAAACGCAATACGCACCTTTTTGTCCTCCGCGCGTTTAGATAACTCGCCGAACACTGCCTTAAACTGTGGTATGCTCTTATCAATCGCGCACCCGGGTATTCGCCCCGTAAAACCCGCGACAATATCCGTTCCGAATAGGTGGGCGTTATCAATAAGACGTTGCCAACTCTCCAAAGAGTCTGCGAATCTGCCCTCATTGGTGAGCGGATTTCCGTAAATGCCGACAGATGAAATGACCGCGCCCTTTTCTTCAGCCAAACCGCGTACAATCTTCGCGTATTCTGGTAAATCATAACTCAATGCGCTTTCGCCGAACGTGACAGAAAACGATTCAAAGCCATGTGGTAACAGCTTCGGTATCATCTGAACAGCATCCGAAGCGTTCACGAGCGTGCCGATACGAATAGTGTGCATGAACAACCCCCTTTCACTCAAAAATGAAGATAATCTCGTTATCCTTGATGAACCCTAAGGACTCCCGCGCGACCTTCTCCATATACGCGTCTGTGTCCTTTAACTCAATCTCTCGTTGCAACTCTGCCGCCTGATTATTATATCGGTCAATCTCTGCCTGAACTTGTGCCTTTTGTTCTTCGATTATCTGCGCACGCCCAACGGATTGCAGAAGCAGAACAGAAAACAGCCCGATAATCATAAACAGCGACAGCAGTTGCAGAACCGTTACAAACCCGAGCGCACGTCGTTTCGGTCTGTTGCTGACAGCAGTATCACCCATAAAAACACCAACCGTATGTATAAACAAGAATAAATTGACAAATTCAATGGTACAGTACATTGTGACACAAACGCGCCAAAAAATCAACACCAAATTACAAACAAAAAGGGGCATATTGCCCCAAAAGTAACGGATAGTGT
>CAZOVK010000021.1:0-32770 GCA_964583165.1 uncultured Defluviitaleaceae bacterium
AAGGCTCATTAGGCGTTTGTGAATCATTCACAATATCAAATCACCCGCTATAATTCAGAATTATTTATAAAGATTAAATATTCACAATCGCTCCGTTAACCAAGCTTAACAGGTTGACAAATGAGATTATCTGTGTTATTGTTTTCATATAACTGTAGACAAGTGACCCATTTACGTTACAGAGGTTTTATACATTTAGGCTTATAAGTATTTTTTGCGGTTTAGACTTTTATGGGTAAATTTGGTGTACTTCGTATACTATACTTATAAGATGACAGCAGACACATGGAAAGATTGCGGCGTATTAAACTGAATCACTGAACATAAACATCACATCGGCGTATTGACTGAATAACGCATTAATAGTATGGAGGGGCTGCCCATGGCTGCGACGGTAACAGCGGCATCTAAGTTACGGCTTGGCGAGGTGCTAATTGAGGCGGGGTACATAACTGAGGAACAGTTAAATTTCGCGCTCGGGCTTCAAAAATCTCAAACAGGCAAAAAGCGTCTGGGCGAAGTGCTGATAGAAAACAATATCATAACCGAAGACAGACTGCTTACGGCGCTGGCTAAGCGTCTTAACATCAAATATGTGTCTATGAGTGACGCTCCTGTTGATTTGCAAGCAGTGGCGAAGATACCTAAGAATGTGGCAAACAAATATTGCCTCATCGCCGTCAGCATTGAGCGTTTTGTTTTGCGCATAAACATCAACGACCCGCTTGATTACTACGCGATTGAGGACATAAAGCTCATAACGGGTATGCAGCTTGAAGTTCAAATCTGCAAGAAGTCCGAAATATTAAAGGCCATCAGCGAACACTACTCCGAAATCGAAACCCAAAAAGCGGCGCATGGCGCTAACGAAACAGCAACTCAAACCAGTGCGTTAGCATATGTTGACATATCTGAAGGCGCAGACGACACACCAGTCGTTACGCTCATTAACTCTACATTATATAAGGCTCATAGCGCGGGCGCAAGTGACATACATATAGAACCGTTTGAAAGTAACACAAGTGTGAGAATCCGTGTTGACGGTCAGATTGTTGATTATTTATCGCTGTCGGGCTCTCTGCATAATTCGATTGTAGCGCGTATAAAGATTCTGTCAGGTCTTGACATAGCCGAAAAACGTGTGCCCCAAGACGGTCACTTCCGCGCTAAGTTGCAAGACATTGAAATCAATGTGCGTGTTTCAACATTGCCGACAGTATACGGTGAAAAAATCGTCTTACGTTTCATGAGCCAAAGCAGCGTTTTAGATAACGCCTCAACCTTCGGCATGGAAAAAGACGATTATGAGCTTATGTTGAGGATATTGCGCGTACCCAACGGGTTGATTTACATAACAGGCCCAACAGGTAGCGGCAAAACCACAACCCTCTATATGATTATGGAGATGCTCGCCAAACGACACGTCAATATTTCGACTATCGAAGACCCTGTAGAAAAGAACCTAGCTAAAATCAACCAAACACAGATAAACCCATTGGCGGGGCTTACGTTTGACTCGGGGCTTCGTTCGATATTGCGTCAAGACCCTGATATCATCATGATTGGTGAAACGCGTGACGCCGAAACGGCCAGTATATCGGTACGCGCCGCGCTCACAGGGCATTTGGTGCTTTCGTCACTGCATACAAACGATTCTGTATCGGCTATTGTGCGTTTGCTTGATATGGGCGTTGAAGATTATTTGCTTGCGAACTCGCTGACGGGTGTTGTCGCCCAACGTCTGGTCAAGAAAATCTGCCCCTATTGCGAAGAAGAATACACGCCGACAGACAGCGAGATGGAAGCACTGGGCGGGGTAGAAATAACAAAACTCAGACACGGCAAGGGCTGTCATAACTGCAACAACACAGGTTATAAGGGCAGAGTGGCCGTTCACGAGATTTTAGCTGTGGATACGAGAATCCGCAATATGATAGCAAGAAAGTCACCCACAGAAGAAATCTATGCCTATGTTAAAGAGAGTAACAAGCTCAAAGGCCTACAACAGAGCCTGTTAAAGCTTGTAGTAGAAGGAAAGACCACGATTGAAGAGCTCCTCAAACTGACCTACTTCGTGGAATAAGCACTTTTATAAACCGAAAAATGGAGGTAACGCTTGAATATCAAGGAACTGCTTCTAACAGCAAGAAATAGACGCGCCAGCGACATTCACCTAACGATGGACAGAAACCCTGTCTTTCGCATGGATGGCTCACTTGTCGATACAGAGTTTCAGCTCACGGTATCAGAAAAAATCGCGCTCATTCGCGAACTTTTGGATGATGAGCAGAAGAAACACCTAGATAACGGCGGCGACGTAGATATGTGTTACGCTTTAGAGGGTAATCTCCGTCACCGTGTCAACGTGTTCCACCAACAAAAGAAACTCGCGGCTACCATACGTATCATTAACGACAATACGCCGACCTTTGAAGAGCTGAACCTACCCGAAGTGCTGAGAACCTTGGCGAACGAACCCCGCGGGCTTATTCTCGTGACAGGGCCAACGGGTAGCGGCAAGTCAACGACCTTGGCGGCGATGATTGATTACATAAACCAAAACAAAGCATGTCATATTTTGACTGTCGAAGACCCTGTAGAATATGTCTACAAACAAAAAAAGGCCCTCATTCACCAACGTGATGTCGGCACAGACGTAGGCAGTTTCGCGGGCGCGTTAAGAAGTGCCATGCGTGAAGACCCCGACGTAATTCTCGTCGGCGAGATGCGCGATTATGAAACCATATCGGCGGCTGTCACAGCAGCTGAAACGGGGCATTTGGTATTATCAACCCTACACACAACGGGCGCAGCTATGACGATTGACCGTATCATAGACGTTTTCCCGCCACATAACCAACAGCAGATTCGCACACAGTTAGCGAGCGTCTTAAAAGGCGTTATTACGCAGACACTGATACCGAAAGCCACGGGCAAAGGGCGCGTCGCCGCGTTCGAAATCATGCTCGGCACAGACGCGGTTCTGAACCTAATACGCGAAAACAAATGTCACCAGCTCAATTCAACGATTCAAACAGGTTCGCGACAGGGCATGATTCTGCTCGACGCATACCTAGCCAAACTCGTAAATCAAGGCGCTATCACAAGAGAAGCCGCCCTAGAAAAGGCGACAAACAAGAATGAGTTCCTATCATCAATCGGCAGAATGTAGGCTCGGAAACTCAATCTGTGTATAAGCCTTGGTGCATGGGCTTCTACTATAAAATGCTTTTTAAGGAGAGCCGCGTTATCTCAATCAAGCGCGTCAATCCTTAATACGCATTGAAACCAAATAACATCTTAAGGAGATGACTGTTCTATGAACAAATTAGTAGCAATGAAAAACAGCGTTAAAAACCGCAAAGGTTTCACGCTTGTTGAATTGATTATCGTTATGGTAATCATCGCTATCTTGGCGGCGGCGCTTATCCCGACAATGATGGGGTATGTGAACGATGCTAGAAGAACAGCGTATACAGCGACAGCCCGTGCTTATTATGTAGCGGCTACGTCTGTAGTGACGAAGTATAGCGCAGACGGTGCAGTAGCAGCTACTATCAATGCTGGTGCTGTTACTGCTTGGACGGTTGGAGGTACTGCTAACGCAGCTGCGCTAACAAACTGGAATGATTTAACACTTGGGTTACCTCTATCAATAACAACCATAACTGTAACAAATAATGTAGTTACACAGGTTGTATACACAGCACCGGATAATGTGGTAGTGACAATCGATTATAATCCAACCACTGGTAGATCTACTATTGCCTATTCTTAATAGCTAGTGAGTAGTATAATATTATTTGAGGACTAACACCATGCGTAACCAAAAAGGGTTTTCACTAACTGAGTTACTGATAGTCATAGCGGTATTAGCCTTCGTGATTCTGTTGCTTGTGCCACCTATTATGGAGAATATCTATAAGGCACAGGGTACAGTTCAGGTCTCTAAGGCGCGCGTGGTGTTTGTCTCCGCCGAATCTGTTATGATATACAGTCAGGCATGGTCGGTGAAAATCACTGATGAAGACTATATGCTGGGGCTAACAGGCGTTGTGAATGACGCGGCGAACCCTTCAGCTACTATGGTTTCTGAGAAATTGGTTGAGTTGAATGCACCCGATTTGACCTTCTCAGAAAAGCCACAGGAAGATGCGGCGACAGTAAGCTTCACCGTGAAGAACGGGCGTATCGAAAGCATGGTTTACGAAACCATATCCTATGGCAAGTTGTTTACTGTCACGATAAATAAGGGTAGTGGGCAAGCAGAGCTCAAATACTCAAATCTGCCATAGGGCATAATCCGGCTCCTCGTTTTTGAGTAATCGGGGCGCCGGATAATCTTTTGAACGGGAAGAATTGAATGATTGACATTGTATTGATGCCCATTTATGTTTGGCTGGCTGTGTTTGGGCTGTGTATCGGCAGTTTTATGAATGTCGTGGTTTATAGGCTTCCCGAGGGCAAGTTTTTCAGCCAATCACGTTCGTTCTGCCCCGCGTGTGGTACGACACTTAGATGGATGGATTTGTTACCCGTAGTAAGTTATGTTCTCTTGAAAGGTAAATGCAGATATTGCGGCGGGCGTATATCGGTGCGTTATCCGCTGGTTGAGGCGTTTTGCGGTTTTTTGGCTGTGTTCTGTTTTATGCGCTTTGGTTTTGACTGGAAAACTCCTCTGGTTTTTGCCGTTTTGATGATTTTAGTTGCTGTTACGTTAATCGATTTTGATACTATGGAGATACCCGATTCGCTCGTGATTGCCTTAATACCATTAGCTTTGGCGGGTATTTGGTGCTATCGCGATATTTCGTTATTGGAGCGTATAATTGGTTTTTTTGTAATAAGCTTGCCACTGACAGTAATTACTGTTATAATTAAAGATGCCTTTGGAGGCGGCGATATCAAGCTTATGGCCGTTTGTGGCTTCTTGTTGGGTTGGAAGTTTACGTTGTTGGCGTTTGTCGTGTCGCTGATTCTCGGTGGCGGTGTTGCAGTCTATCTGCTTATCAGCAAGAAAAGCAGAGCGGGCGCTCATATGGCTTTTGGCCCGTATCTGTGCGTAGGTCTTGCTCTGGCCTTGTTCTTTGGAAACGAAATTATAAGTGCTTACTTGAGTCTTTTTATTTGATGGGTTGGTGGGGAACATGCCAAAATATGCTTACACGGCTCTCGACTTGCGCAACAAGAAAACGCGCGGCACGGTTGATGCGAGAGATGACGCCGATTTAAGGAGAATATTAAGGAATCAAGAGTTGGTTCCTATACAATACAGGGTTTTAGAGGGCAAGCAAACTGGCTATCGTCTAAAAGCGAATGAGGTAGCCGAGTTTTCGCGCCAGCTTGCAAGTATGCTCGGCAGTGGTATTACATTGGCGCGTTCGATGGAGATTGTGAAAGACCGCGACATGAAGCCACAGCTAAAACTCATTTATGGCAAGCTATACGCAGACGTTATGCAGGGTCATACGTTGTCAGAGGCTATGGCTCGTCAACCGAGGGCGTTCCCGGAACTTTTGGTTAATATGTATGCATCGGGTGAGGCGAGTGGTCAGCTTGAACGTGTCGCTATAAAAATGGCGGTTCATTATGAGAAAGAGCACAAGCTCAACGGCAAGGTACAACAGGCAATGACATACCCGACGATACTGTTTGTGTTAACTATCGCCGTGGTCATGATTATCTTTACACAAATTCTGCCTAAGTTCTTCGATTTGTTTGAGGGTATGGACCTTCCGATGATTACACAGGCGGTTATGGGCATTAGTAAGTTTCTGCAAAGCTATTGGTATTGGGTGATTATAGCCATACTGATTTTGATTGCGCTATTCAGATATTTCGTAAGTATTTATAAAGTTCGACTTATTTTTGACAGAATGAAACTGCGTTTCCCCGTTATCGGCAAGCTTTTAAGGATTATCGCCACGGCAAGATTCGCGCGTACATTGTCATCTTTGTATTCCAGCGGTCTTTCGATGATTAGCGCGCTTGAGATAACATCATCGATTGTGGGTAACAAGTTCATTGAAGGTCAGTTTGCAAATGTCATTAAAAATATAAGAAACGGTGAGCCTTTATCGAATTCAATTGAGGCGGTTCATGGTTTCGATAAAAAACTCTCAACCACCATTCTTATCGGCGAAGAATCGGGGCGGTTAGACACAATGCTTGAGTCTGTGTCTGAATCTTTTGACTATGAGGCAGAGCAGGCGACGACTAAGCTTGTCGCTCTCGTCGAGCCGGTTATGCTGGTCGTTATGGCTCTCATAATCGGTAGCATCATGATTGCCGTAATGTTGCCCATGTTGTCACTTTACCAGAACGTCGCTAATATGTAGGAACTATAGAAGCGGAGGGTTGGACATTGAAATCATCTATTTACATATCGCCTGAACAAATAGAAATAATCGGGTATATCGGTAAGGGCAGAGGTATTGTTGTCAAAGAAGTTCTCTCACGCGAGTTGCCCGAAGGTGTTATCATTAACGGTAAGATTACCGATGCGGGTCAACTGCTTGAAGTTATTAGGTATTTACGCGCCCATAAGCCCGAGTTTTTTATATCCCCTACTCTCATTGTAGACGGAAGCAGTATTGTTTCAAAACGTATAGCGGTCCCTAAGCTTAGTAAGAAGCAGTATCAACGGCTGATTCATGATGATTTCGCCGATACCGCTGATAACATTGACGAGCTGGTTTGCGGATATCAAGAGGTCGATAGCCTTGACTCATCGCAAACGGCGATATTGGCTTGCGCTACAGCCAAAGAGAATGTAGAGAGTTACGTTTCTGTATTCAAGGAAGCCGGCGTCAGAATAAAAGCTATTCGCGTGGGTGTTCAATCGGTTATAAACTACGTTGCTAGCAGGGCTGATTTTCATAAAAAATGTGTTGTCATTAACATAGTGGACGGCGTTACCATGCTTTCGATGATTTTTGACAACGGGACGAATGTCTTTGTTTCGAGAACAAGACTCTACACCGAAGATTATGAAGAGTTTGTACAGAGATTGCAGGAGAATTTGTCGGGTCTTGTTCAGTTTAACCGTTCCCAGAAGTTCGGCGATATAGCGTGCAGCTATTATCTGGGGCTTTCTAACGAGGATGTGGCGCTGTTAAACGAGATAAACCCACATTCAGATGTCAGAATAGAAAAACTGAACCTTGCGGGCAGTATCAATTCGAATATTGAATTGTCGAACAAGACACATCTGTCGGTTCTGGGGGCGATGTTGCCCGACAGCAGTATCGATTTTATCAACAGTATCAAGCAACTCGAAAAGCTCAAAAAACGTGAGCGCCCCAAGCGTTACTGGATTCCTGTCATAATAGGTACTGTTGTGTTATTGGCTATCCCATCGGCTTATTTGTTTTACGCGTCAAGCCAGATTTACAAGGAGATAGCCGAAATCAACGACTATATGCAGAACCCAGATATTGTCGCGAAGTCAGAAGCAATAGACAAAATCATAGCAGAAACCGCACATATTACGGATATTGCAACACAAAGGGAACTAAACAACAAGGCGGACAACAGGCTACCTGATATTACTAATCAAGTCTTGGATTTGATAACAACAACTCTCACTGAAAAGACAACGGTTACTACGCTGGCGTTCGATGAGAAAACGGGTATAATCCGCGTCAGTGCTTACAGCGCCACAGAGCGCGATTCGGCGGCATATGTTGAAGAGATAAAGAAAAGCAAGCTGATTGACAGCGTAAGTTATAAAGGTTACAACCACGGCAACGAAGGACAATTCATTTTCTCTATTGACGTAAAGCTTAGTGTTGAGGAGGAAAACCAATGAAATCTGGACTTAGCAAGAGAGAGAAACTATTGATACTGATAGTTGCGGTTATACTTATCCTGTTTGTAGGTCTACAGTTTGTGATTGCTCCGCTTTATAACAACTTTATCGCGAAAACTAACGAACTGAGTGAGTTACGCACCGAAAAAGAGATGTTAGACAACAAACTGGCGAACGAAGCCACAGCCAGAGCAAAACACGAAACCGCACTTAAAGATTATGAAGATATCAAGTTAATCTATAAGACGGCATTGGCAAACGAGGATATGGACCATCTGTTGACAGGTTTATGCTTAGAGAGCGGGTTATCCCCCATGACACTGGGTATCTCCGACTCTAAACCTCTTACGCCTATAACCAATGATAAACAAGCAGGTTCAGAAGTAATAGCCGCGTTTTCGGCAACAGAGGCTACAATGACTCTAAACGGCAGTTATAACTCCGTGAAAACTCTGATAACTAAGGTCGAAGGCATGGAATCACTACGTATCACCCGTCTTTCGCTATCCAATAAGGACGAAAACGGCGGGATTAGTGTTGGGTTTAAATTGACGATGCTTAATGAGTCACCCGATATTGATTAAGTTTAGCGTAAAAAACGGGCATTCTTATGCCCGTTTTTTACTGTTGCTCGTCGAATATGCGATTTTCGCCGCTAGCTTACCTAGAACTCCCATTGGTATTAGTCGCGCAATCGCGGAGGTAAGAACCCCGAACTTGCGGTAAAATAGGTTGAACAGCAAATAAGGCTTGCGCTGAATTTTGCTCTTTGGGAAGCGCCTGATGATGTTTTTGAACGAGTAGAATTCACGATATATGCGACGATATCCTTTGTATAGCTCTTCCGCTGTCATGCCCGTCGGCTTAAATACTACATGCGCTGTGTTGTAATGCCCTAGGTTGTTGTCGGTAATACGCCCGGCGGCGGTCATTTTTTTATGGGTTTCTGTGCCGGGATAAGGCGTGAGAATATGTGAAGTCAGGGTTTCTATGCGCATTTTGACAAGCCATTCAAGCGTTCGGTCAAACGTGTTTTTGTCGTCGCCATCCAGGCCGAAAACCATACTAGCGTTTATCATAATGCCCCGGCTGTGTATGGCTTCAACGAGATTTTCGTAGCTTTTGACAATATTGTCTTTGTTCACACTCGCCAATGACGAGGTGTTTATAGATTCAAGGCCTATAAATAGGCTGCGACAACCCGTTTTTGCCATAAGGTCAAGTATGTCGGGGTAGTCGAGGATTTTTGTCGTCACGGCGGCGTTCCAAATGAGGTTCATACCGATAAACTCATTTAGTAGTGCCCTCGTGTAATCGGGGTTACCGATGAAGTTGTCGTCAATGAAGAAAATATGCCTTGTTTCAAGCGATTTGATGTCGTTTAATACGTCAAGAATAGGTCGTTGTATGTACATGCGGTTTTTACAACTGTTGTAACAAAATGAGCAACGGTTTGGGCAACCACGGCTGGTCAACACTATGTTTGTATAAAGGTAGTTGTTACTGTCAGCATGGTTATAGCGCGGGGGAACGATTTCATCCCCACTAAAATTCTCCATATCACAATATTCTTTTTGTAATTCCTTCACTTGCACGTCATGGATTATCCTCGCCCAAACACGCTCTGCCGGGCCTACACAGATTGCGTCGAAATAGCCCAAACAGTCTTCGGGGCAACATGTAACATGTATCCCGCCGGCAATGACGGGTATGCCGCGCTTCTGAAACTCCGCGGCAATCTGAATGGCTCGCGGCATAACATCGAGCGTAATCGTTATGCCTATTAAGTCGACGTCAGCATCGTAGTGAATTCTCTCAACATTTTCGTTTATAATCGTCACTTCATGCTCGGCGGGTGTCAAATTGGCGAGTGTGAGTAACGCCATTGAGGGTGACATGCGGATTTTCAGGTCTGTATCCATTGGGCGTTTTGTCATCTTGGGCTGGATAAGTAGAACTCTCATACTTACCTCCAGCGACACAGCAGTATGTACGATAGATTCGCGAACACTACAGTCACCCAATGCACAAATATGAACAGCGCGAATTTCCCCGCTATCCAGATGGGTTCACTCAAGACAATCAGAAAAAAGCCACCAATTGCTATCAAAGTCGTGATAGAAGCCACAACCAGACAGTTCGCCAAAATCGTCGAGTGATACTCATCATGCGGTCGGCGTCTGCTTAACAAAAGCGCAACGACAATGGCCGTGACAATCACCAAAACCCACGCCATTGTGATGTGGTGACCGCCCACGAGAAAATCGCGCCACGCTGACCAGAAGACCGATTCACCCGTGTACTTTGAGAACCATTCAAAGTCTGTGTTGCCGTAGTTTAACATGAAAGTAACCGCGTAGAAAGCGCTGAACAGACTGATACAAACGGCGTTAAAGCCCGGGGATTTCAAGATTCTTTTCATCCTCTGTCTTCCTCCCTGAAAATGAACAGATATTCAATGCTCACATCAAAGAGTTTTGCCAAGTCGTATGCAAGCCAAATAGACGGGTCAAACTTCCCCGTTTCAATGGCGTTTATGGCTTGGCGTGATACGCGCAATAATTCTCCGAGTTCTTTTTGTGTCAGACCACGGGTTTCTCGTAATTCTTTAACCCGATTGCGCATGTTCTCACCTCTGTAGATGTGTAATGTTTACCTTACACATTTTAGCAGATGAGAACATATATGTCAAGTGTACCTTACAAATGTATTAGGATTTTCTCAACTTGTCTAAGAACGCCGCCGTTTCTGGGTCGAGATTATCAGAAAACAAATTCTTCTTAATTGGTGCCATCGACTCAACATGGGTAGTGACGCTCTTTTCTGATGATTGCATAAGCTTTATAAACTCACGCGCCGACATTCTAAGCGCGCCAAGCCCCAATATTATTATCTGTTCGAGCCTATCACTTGTGGCAACAGCCACCCGATATTCGCGGGTCAAATTCGCCGCCGTGCGCTCTATGTACGCGTCTGCCGTTTCGGCGGTCATGGTGTATACAACATCTATACCCATGACCTTTTCTGCATAACCGAAACCCTTGGTTTTGTGCGCGTCAAAAACGAGGATAACCTCTGTTTTGGAATAACCCTTATAGTCGGCAAGAATGTGAATGAGCCTGTCACGCGCCTCTGCAAGGTTCGTTTTCGACAGCTCATTCAGTTCATCCCACGCGAATATGATGTTGTATCCGTCTACAAGCAGGAAATCCCCGCGCTTTGGTTTCATTTCGCGCCGGTTTCCCTTCTGCGGACGGCTTCGTACAGTACCACTGCCGCCGCAACGGACGCGTTCAGTGACGTGATTTTGCCTTTCATGGGTATACTCACGGCGAAATCGCATTCTGAAAGGACTAGGCGTGAAACACCCTTGCCTTCCGAGCCTACAACAATCGCGAGAGGGCCTGAGAGGTTCGATTTGTACATGGACGTCCCGCTCGCGTCTGCAGCCGCAATCCATAATCCTGCCTTTTTAAGCTCTTTGAGGGTAGCCGTGAGGTTCGTCACACGCGCAACCGGCACGTACTCAATCGCCCCTGCGCTTGTTTTCGCGACAACAGCCGTCAGACTCGCGGCGCGACGCTTAGGGACTATTACGCCATGTGCGCCCGCCGCTTCAGCCGAACGAAGTATCGCTCCGAGGTTATGCGGGTCAGTTACGCCGTCAAGCACGATAACAAGCGCGTCCTCACCCTTTGCGCGGGCGGCTTCAAGAATGTCAGACACCTCGGCATACTCATGCATGGGGCAAATCGCGATAACGCCTTGATGTTTATGTGTCTGTGAAATCTCGTCAAGCTTCTGCTTCGTGACCTCTTGCGTTACAATACCCTTTTGTTTCGCTTTGGCGAGAATGAGTTTGAGCGAACCCTCAATCTCACCCTTTTTGAACATAATCTTGTCAATCGGGCTGTCGTTGTTCACGGCTTCTAAAACGGCATTTCTGCCCTCGACCTGTATGTTTTCGATAAAGCCGTCCTTTTGTTCGTTATTCATATTATCTCCTTAAAGTTTTGTCCATGTTGTGCCGGCGCGTGTGTCCTTGATTTCTACGCCCATAGCCAATAAAGCGTCACGAATGGCATCTGATTTGGCAAAGTCCTTGGCTTTTCTGGCTTCGGCGCGTTCGGCTATGAGTGCGTTCACCTTTTCGGCTAGGTCTGCGTCTATGTCGTTATCTTCGTCCGCTTTCACGCCTAAGATATTGCCCATGACCGCCATTACGTCGTAAATCACTTGTGCTAACGGTTTCGAGCTGTTCTCGTTCATATTCGTGTTAGCGAATTTAACTATCTCATACATAGCCGTTATCGCGTTCGCTGTATTGAAGTCATCAGACATGGCGGCCTTAAACTGTTCAAGGTAATCGTTCGCGGCATTCATCAGTGGCTGTTCGACTTCAAGCACGTCTGCCCTACCCTTTTCTACCTGCTCCTTTACCTTACGCATACCGTTCTTGATTCGTGTCAGACCGCTTTGCGCGGCTTCAAGTAACTCTTCGCTGAAATTTATCGGCATTCTGTAGTGAGCTGAAAGAACGAAAAATCTTATCACATCATACGGGAATTTCTCGGCTATCTCACGGAGTAGGAAGAAATTCCCCTTTGATTTCGACATCTTCTGGTTGTCTACGTTAATCATGCCGTTGTGAAGCCAATATTTCACGAACGGAACGCCGTTGGCGGCTTCGCTTTGCGCAAGCTCGTTCTCATGATGCGGGAAAATCAAGTCCTCCCCGCCCGCGTGTATGTCTATGGTTTTGCCCAAATACTTGCGCGACATCACCGAGCACTCGATATGCCAGCCGGGGCGACCGTTGCCCCATGGCGAAGCCCAGAACGGCTCGTTGGGTTTGGCGGGTTTCCAGAGTACAAAGTCTGTCGGGCTGTGCTTTTCTTCGTCAACCTCAACACGTGCGCCTGCTATGAGTTCTTTGAGCTTCTTCTTGCTCAACTTCCCGTATGGCTCATATTCACCCGCAGCAAAATAGACCGTACCATTCACTTCATACGCATGACCTAAAACCATTAACTCTTGAATCATCTCAATAATCCCGGGGATTTCTTGTGTGACGCGCGGATTCATGGTAGCTTCTGCTATACCCAAATTTTTAAGCTCATTGCGAAAGTCCTCGATATACCGTTCAGAAATCACGCGACTTTCAACGCCCTCTTCGTTAGCACGGCGTATGATTTTGTCGTCAATGTCCGTAAAGTTCAGTACGAACATCACGTCATAACCGATATACTCCAAAAACTTGCGCGCCGCGTCAAAAATAATCAAGTTCCGCGCGTTGCCTATGTGTATGGAGTTATAGACCGTGGGGCCGCATAGGTAAAACTTCACCTTACCCTCTTCAACGGGCAAAAACTCTTCTTTCGTGCCGGTTAGCGTGTTGAATAATCTCATATATACCTCCTTGTGGCGTCAAGCGGCTTTACTTCTCTGTTTAAGAGTAAACAGATGGCTTGCGCAGAAATGCCCTCGCCTGAACCTGTAAAGCCCATGCCCTCTTCTGTCGTCGCTTTAACATTAACGCCGCCGCCGATTCTTAACGCCGCGCAAATATTACTCTCCATTTGGGGCACATACTCTGATAAGCGCGGCTTTTGGGCAATGATTGTCGCGTCAATATTCCCGATTGTATAACCCGCCTCAGATATGCGCCGCGCTGTTTCCTCTAATAACAGCACGCTGGAGATACCGCAAAACCGCTCGTCAGAATCCGGAAAGTGCCGCCCTATGTCACCCAAGCCGGCCGCACCCAAGAGCGCGTCAATAATCGCGTGAATGAGCACATCCCCGTCTGAATGTGCGAGTAAACCCTTTGAATAGTCTATAGAAACGCCGCCCAATATGAGTTGTCTACCCTCCGTGAGCCTATGCGCGTCATAACCGATACCAACCTTCATACAGAAACCCCATTTCTTTGATATACCATTGTAACATAAAAAAATTTAAAAATAAAGCTTGACAAATGAAAAATTTTTTGGTATTATAACACCTGTTGAAACAAACGGCAACTCAAACGGGGGGATTCCCGAGTGGCCAAAGGGAGCAGACTGTAACTCTGTTAGCTGACGCTTTCGAAGGTTCGAATCCTTCTCCCCCCACTCCTTATTCGATAAATACCTGGTATGTATCGAATTTTTTCATTTGTGCATAAAGTCGTGTTCTGTAAGTGTCGTCAAAACTTCATGCCACAGATTATGCATCATATATAAAGATGTGTTAAATTCTGATTACCCATGTAGTGCTTTTTCCATAATTTGTCTCAACAAAATTGTAATATAATTGTGATTTCCATGCAACTCTCTGTTACTTTTAGGTAACCATATTGACTATGTACAGCTTCTTAGGATATAATAGTTATGAACAAATTACAACAAGGGGGCAACAAATGAAACGCATCTTAGCTATTCTGTTAGCTGTATTCATGCTTGCAGGCTGTTCTTCTACATCTCCTAGCCCAAGCGAAACGGCTACACCAACACCATCAGCTTCACAACCAACTAACAGCGCAACACCCGCTCCATCACCGTCAACACAGCCCGAAGCAGGCGTTGATGCTAATCAGTACATTAACACCTACCTCACAGCCGAACCCAAAACACTTGACCCGGGTCTTGCGGCCGACACATATGGTAGTGCGATTCTGATTAACACAATGGAAAGCCTTACACGCCTTGAAGACCATGATGGCCAGCTTATTCTTTCCCCGGCCGGCGCGGCTTCTTGGACATCCAATGAAGCGGGCGACGAGTGGACATTCGTTTTGAATGAAAACTTCTGGCAAGACGGCAAGCCCGTTACATCAGCGGACTACGCATACGCACTTCGCCGTATCGTTGACCCCGCCACAGGCGCACCGCTTTCCTACATGCTTGATTCGATTCTGAACTTCGAAGCTTGCAACACAGGCGAAAAGCCGGTTGATGAGTTCGGCGTAGAAACACCAGACGACAAGACGCTTGTAATCAAACTTACAGCGCCGATTCCGTACTTCCTTGACCTTACGTACAGCCAAGTTTTCGCGCCCCAACGTCAAGACATCGTTGAGCAGTTTGGCGACAAATACGGCTCAGAAGCTCAGTACACCATGAGCTGTGGTCCGTTCATTGTTGACACTTGGGAACACAACTCGAAAATTATTCTTGCTAAGAACGAACATTATTGGGACAAAGAAGTTGTTCAATTAAGCAACGTCAACTATGCGATTATGACTGACGAGAGCACGTATTACAACGCGTTCCTTGCCGGCGAAATCGACCTTGTAACAACAGGCAAACAAGAATGGCTCGATAGATTTAAGGGCGTTGCGGAAACTACCTACAACTCCTACCCGACTGCTACACTGACATATTCGTTCTTCAACGCGAAAGACCCGATTTTCCAGAACGCTAACATCAGAAAGGCGTTCATGCTCGGTATCGACCGTGAAGACCTTAACGAAATGTGCTTCGGGGGACTCCGTATCCCGACATACGGTTGGGTTTGCCCGTCTATCTCTATCGGCGATAACAACTTCCGTGAATTAGCGGGCGACCCGATTATCGAAATGCTTGATTCAGGCATTGACCCGAAAGAGCTTCTTCTTAAAGGTATGGAAGAGCTTAACCTAGGTTCTGACCCGTCTACATTAAAGATTACGTTCTCTCTGGCCGGCACAGACGACTGGTTCCGTACACTGGGTGAATACCTCCAACAAGCTTACAAAGAAACCCTCGGCATCAATCTTGAAATCAGCTTCAACGAATGGGGCATCTTCTATGACAACGTCCAGAAGGGCAACTTCCAGATTGGTTTCATGGGCTGGGGCGCGTTCTTCAATGAGCCTTTCGACGTGTTGAGCCTGTTCATGTCCACAAACAACGCCATCATGACGGGTTGGGCTGATGAACAGTATGACGCACTTATGAAAGAAGCTTCTACAACGCTTGACGACAAGGCTCGTTTCGAGCTTTACAAGCAGGCAGAAGATATTCTTATCCGTGACCAAGCTGTTGCGAACCCACTTGCTACGTCAACTATCAATCAGTTCGTTTACAACTACTTAAACGACTACACGAGAATGACATTCTCGACAAAGGGCTTTAAGTACGCTTATACGCAAGGCAGATAATAACAGTTTCAGTTAACGTATACCTAACGGGGGAAGGGCGTTTGCCCCTTCCCCTTGTCTTGTGGAGGTGATTGGGTGATAAAATACATTTTAAGGCGCGTTGCCTACATGTTCGTTACGTTATTCTTCATCATAACGATAACGTTTTTCATGATGAGAAGCATCCCCGGCGACCCGCTCGCGTTCATGGCGCGTTCATTACCCGAACAGACACGCGTCAATTTCATGGCGAAATATGGGCTGGATAAGCCATTACATGAGCAGTACTTCCTTTATATGAAGAACCTCATAACTAAGCTCGATTTAGGCGAAAGTGTCGTCTATCCGGGCAGAAGCGTATCGGAAACAATCGCGAAGACCTCGCCCGTATCAGCTCAAGTCGGCGCAATCGCGCTGTTCTTCGGTCTTTTCATCGGTATTGGGCTGGGCATTATCGCGTCACTCTATAAAAATTCGTGGCCTGACTATATAGTCATGTTTCTGGCCATCTTGGGTATCACCATACCCGTTTTCGTTATGGCATCACTGCTTCAATACTTCTTCTCTGTCAAACTGCAAATTTTACCGACATCTGGCTGGGGCGAATGGAAGAATATGGTCATACCCGTTATCGTCCTTAGCTTCGGTACAATTGCGACATACGCTCGTTACATAAAGAGCAGTATGCTGGAAACACTTAGCCAAGATTATATTCTTACGGCGCGTTCTAAGGGGCTTAGTGAGTCTAAGATTATCTTTAGGCATGTATTGCGCAACTCTTTACTACCGGCCATTACCATCCTCGGCGCACGTGTCGTTGGTATCTTCACAGGCGCGTTCGTTGTTGAACGTATCTTCTCAATACCCGGTATCGGCTTCTATTACATCAGCTCTATCAACAACAACGACTACTCCATGACGCTCGGCACGACCATTTTCTATGCGGTGCTCTTCGTCGTCGTTCAGCTTCTCGTTGACATTATCTATGGGCTTGTTGACCCGCGTATAAAACTTGCGAAGTAGGTGAATTTATGCAATCTGAAATCCCGGCTGACAAATTCGTCATAATCGGCGCGAAAACTGAAGACGCCGAGAGAATCGGGCGCCCCTCCGTAAGCTATCTTAAAGACGCGTGGAGGCGGCTTAGAAAGAACAAAATCGCTGTCGCGGCGCTGATTATGCTGGTTCTGGTGTCCCTGTTTGTGGTGTTTGGCCCAGCGATTAGCGGTTACCAGTTCGAAGAAATCGACAGAAAAGCACGAAACGAAGCCCCGTCGGCAACCCACTGGTTCGGTACTGATAAACTTGGGCGCGATACATTCGCGCGCGTGGCGCAAGGCGGCCGCATTTCTATGCTCATAGGTCTTACTGGCGCTCTCGTATCCAGTATTGTCGGCTGTCTGTATGGCGGCGCGTCGGCTTATTTCGGTGGCATTGTTGACGATATAATGATGCGTATTGTCGAGATAATCATGAGTGTGCCATATCTGATTGTCGTAATTCTCATGTCTATACTATTTGAGTCAAAATCGATATTTACCTTGCTACTCGCGCTCACGTTAACGGGCTGGTGTGGTATCGCGCGCCTTGTGCGCGGTCAGATGCTCCAACTCCGTAGCCAAGAGTTCGTTATGGCCGCTCAAGCTCTCGGCGTTGCTCCACTCAAAATAATTGTGCGCCACATGATACCGAATATGCTCGGCGTTATCATTGTTGCTATCACCTTCGATATACCCGGCTACATTTTCTCCGAGGCCTTCCTTAGCTATATCGGTCTTGGCGTTCAGCCGCCCGAAACAAGCTGGGGCGCTCTCGCGTCAATGGCTCAACAAAACATTCAATTCTACCCCGAACAGCTCTTCTTCCCTGCCCTCATGATTGCGCTCACGATGCTTAGTTTCACGCTGTTCGGCGACGGGCTTCGCGACGCGCTTGACCCGAAACTAAGAAAGTAGGTGTAAAATGGATAGAATATTAGATGTTGATAATTTACAGGTTTCATTTAACACTTACGCGGGTGAGGTTCGCGCTGTACGCGGTGTATCGTTCACACTCGACAGGGGTGAAAGCCTTGCGTTTGTTGGCGAGTCGGGTTGCGGTAAGACAGTCACGGCTAAATCGATAATGCGCTTATTGCCCTTCCCGTTCGCTGTCATAAAAGAGGGTTCACAAATTCTGTTTAACGGCGAGGATGTGCTGTCGTTTTCAAAGAAACGTCTGACTGAATACCGCGGTTCTGACGTGAGCATGATTTTCCAAGACCCCATGACGAGCTTGAACCCGACAATGACTGTCGGCAAGCAGATTATGGAGAGTATTATTCTTCACAGGAAGCTTTCGAAAACCGAAGCCCGTGCAGAAGCTATTCGTATGCTTCAACTCGTTCAGATACCTGACGCGGAGAAACGCGTAGACGCCTACCCTCATGAATTGTCTGGCGGTATGCGCCAACGTGTGATGACGGCTATTGCGCTGTCGAATGAACCTGCCGTTTTGATAGCCGACGAACCCACAACGGCTCTGGACGTTACAATACAGGCACAGATTATTGACCTTCTGAAAGACATTAAGTCAAAACTCAACTCCGCCGTCATTCTAGTAACGCATGACCTAGGCGTTGTCGCGAATTTTGCTGACAGAATCCTTGTTATGTATGCGGGCAAGGTCGTTGAGCGCGGCACCGCGCGCGAAATCTTCTACAGCGCGAAACATCCTTATACATGGGCGCTCCTTAGCTCTGTGCCTAAGCTTGCGAAATTCCGCAAACAAGAGCTTTATTCGCTCAAAGGCACGCCGCCCGACTTGCTCCTGCCGCTTGACCATTGCGCGTTTGCGGCGCGTTGTGAATACTGTATGCAAATTTGCCATGAGCAACAGCCGCCCGAAACAATGGACTCTGACACGCACGGCATTTCGTGCTGGCTCATGAACCCGAACGCTCCGAAGGTTCAATCCTTCTATGAAAGGTAGGTGGCGGCTGTGGATGACTATATCTTGAATGTCGAAAACCTCTGTAAATACTTCCAACTCGGCCGCAAACGGACGCTTAAAGCTGTCGATAACGTGAGTTTCTCAATAAAACGCGGCGAAACACTCGGGCTTGTCGGTGAATCGGGTTGCGGCAAGACGACTTGCGGGCGCACGATTCTGAAACTCTATGACGAAACAAGCGGCAAGATTACGTTTAACGGTCAGCAAATCAGCGGCAGAATCAGCGCGGGCACGCTAAAGAACTTCAAGAAGAGTGCCCAGATGATTTTCCAAGACCCCTATTCGGCGCTTGACCCGCGTATGACGATTGCCGAAATCATCACCGAGGGCATGGATGTGTTCATCAAGCCCAGTCCGCAAGAGAGGAAAGACCGTATTAGCAAGCTCCTTGCGGAAATCGGACTGACGGACGATTATGCGTCACGCTTCCCGCACGAATTATCGGGCGGCCAGCGTCAGCGCGTGGGCATTGCGCGGGCACTGGCTGTTGAACCTGAATTTATTGTCTGTGACGAACCGATTTCGGCTCTCGACGTTTCGATTCAGGCTCAGATTGTGAATTTGCTGATTAACTTACAGAAAAACTACAATCTGACTTATCTGTTCATATCGCATGACTTGAGCATGATTAAACATATCTCCGACCGCGTTGGTGTTATGTATCTGGGCAATCTCGTTGAAATGGCTGACAGCCTTGTGTTATTCGAGAAACCTCTTCACCCGTACACACGCGCGTTGATTTCGGCGATTCCGACGGCTGACCCCGATTTTGAAAAGACTCGTCAACGCGAGAAACTAGAGGGCGAGATACCCAGCCCGATTAACCCGCCTTCCGGTTGCAAGTTCAGAACGCGTTGCCCCGAGGCCTGCAACGCTTGCGCTGAAAAAGCGCCTGAGTTGCGCGAGATTGAACCGGGGCATTTCGCGGCTTGTCATTCTATTGGCTAGTTCACTAAACAAATGGTTAAAAAAAGAGAGCGGGGATAACCCCCGCTCTTTATTTTGCGGACAGAGCCGCCATTGTGATGTAGTTGTATGGTTGGTTGAAGTGTGGCAGGAAGAAGATGTCGAGCAGTTTCAACTTATCAATCGTGACACGTTCTTGAATGGCCAGCGAGAACATGTGTATCGCCATTGAGATGTCAGCTTCCGAAGCCATCTGTGCGCCGAGAATGACGCGCGTGTTCTTGTCATAGACAATACGGATTTTGACCTTAAAGTTGTCGTGTTTGATGAACGCGGGCTTTTGGAAATCCTCATAGTCGGTGAACTCAGCTTCAATGCCGAGCATTTTCGCGCGGTTCGCCGTGATACCCGTTGAAACCATCTTGTAACCGTAGATGCAGATACCATTCGAGCCTTGAACACCGATACCCGCCAAATCAACACCCGCCGCGTTGTAGCCCGCTACGATACCGCTTCTGACAGCGTTTGTCGCGAGGGCGATATAGTTTGTGGCTTGAAGCGTGTTGTCATAAACAGTCGCGCAATCACCAACAGCGTAAACATCGGGGTTGCTGGTCTGCTGGTGAAGGTTCACTAGGTACGCGCCGTTTCTGAACAGTTCAAGCGCGTCCTTGCCCAAAATGTTGTTCGGGCGGAAGCCGATAGCAAGGATGACCATGTCAGCCGCGTATTCGTTCTTGTCTGTAACAACCTTCTCAACCTTATCCGTGCCCACGATTTCTTTGACTGTTTCGCCAAACGCCATGTTCACGCCATGTTCTTCCATATGCTTCTTCATTGCGTCAGTGAACGGCTCGTCATAATAACTCGCAAGGAGTGTCGGCGCAACGTCAATCATAGTAACATGCTTGCCGCAACGCTCGAATGCTTCGGCTAATTCAACGCCGATATAACCCGCGCCAACGACAATAATGTTTTTGAGTTCGGGGTTATTGAGCTTCTCTATAACTTCTTGTGCGTTCTGGTAAAGCTTGACCTGTTGAACATTCGTCAGGTCCTTACCCGGTATGTTCGGGATAATGGGCAGTGAACCCGTCGCGAGAATGAGCTTGTCATAACTTTCGGCGCGTTCCGTGCCGTCTTTCATCTTCACATGGACGATTTTGGCGGCATAGTCAATACTCTTGACCTCTGCTTCCATGTTTACCTGTGCGCCCTTCGACTCGAGAATCTCTTTGCTCGAATAGAACAACTGCTCGGGGCCGTCAATCTGGTTGCCAATCCATAATGCCATGCCGCAACCTAAGAAGCTGATGTTTGAGTTCTTGTCGAAAACCACGACTTCGTGACCCGCGTTTGTGCCGAGAATCGTGTTAATGGCGGCTGTGCCGGCATGATTCGCGCCTACTACTACAATCTTGGACATACATACACCCCAACTTTTTTATTTTTATGTTATGAACAACCTGTTGTTGTGCCGCAGACAGTGCAGACCTTGCATGTGCCGTTTTTGACTAATTTCGTACTCTGGCAGTTTGAGCATACCTCGCCGTGGAGGATGTCCGCCGCCGTGAATTGCTGTTTGGTTACCTGCTTTGGCTTGTCCGTGTAGTTCTCCGGCTTCACCTGACAGTAATCGTAATTGCCTAACTCTATATCAATAATCTTGCTGATTAGGTCTGATATTGAATCTACGAATTTGATGTACGGGTGACCTTGAACCAATCCGCTTGGTTCGAATCTATGCCCGCGATACATGCGACTCACGTTTTCAGCCGGCACACCGTATTGAAGCATTTCAGAAATCGTTGTGGAGATACTGTCAAGTAACCCCTTTGTCAACGAACCCTGTCGCCCGCTCGATACATAGACCTCGCCCAAACGCCCGTCTTCGTAGAATGATGTGGTGATGTAGAGCTTCAAACCGTTTATCTGGGCCTCATGAACACGCGCCGAACGTATGCCAGATGGCTTCACGCGAATAGGCTTGCATTCGCGGTTATTAGTCTTGATATACTCGATAAGTTCATCATACGTATAGTCCGTAAGCGGTTTCTCGCTGATGCCATCTTTGGTTGTGTTAAGGGGCTGGCTGACCTTACAACCGTCGCGATATAGCGCGATGGCCTTAACGCCCATCTCCCAACTCATGAAGTAAATGTCCTTTACGTCCTCGATTGTCGCGTCATTCGGTAGGTTAACCGTCTTACTGATAGCGCCCGTGACATGCGGCGCTAGTGCGCCCATCATCTTGACGTGACCGGCCGCGGCGATATAGCGTTCGCCCGAGCCGCATTTATTAGCTGTGTCGAAAATGGCGTAATGCTGTGGCTTTAGGTATGGTGCGCCTTCAATCTTCCCATCAACGAGCGCTTCATAGCCGTCGCGCTCTTCTTTTCTCATGACATAGGCTACAATTGCGTCAATCTCGTTCGGGCGGTAACCGAGTTTCTTGAGTGCAAGCGCGATTGTTGGGTTCACAATCTCCATAAAGCCGCCGCCGATAAGCTTTTTGAAGGCGATATGGCTGAAGAACGGTTCACTGCTCGTGGTTGCGCAATCCATAGCGAACGCGATTGTGCCTGTCGGCGCAAGCACTGATACTTGGGCGTTTCTGTAGCCATGTTTCGCGCCCGTTGCCATTGCGTCATGCCAGACCGATTTAAGCGCCGCTCCAATGTCCTCAAAGCCCATAGACGCAAGCACACGACGGTCAATCTTGACAGGCTTGTATGGCATATTCGTATAGTCTCCGTTATGCGCATCAGCCGCGATTGCGTGATTGCGTATGACGTTCTGCATGGCGGTTTTGTTCAGTTCATAACACTCAAAAGGCCCAATTCTCTCCGCCATGAGCGCTGATGTGTAATATGAATAACCCGTACACAGACTCATGAGCGCGGAGGCGATAGTACGCGCCTCGTCAGAGTCATAGGGAATGGCCATGCTCATGAATAGATTACCCAAATTTGTCAGCCCTAAACCCGTAGTACGGAATTTGTTGGACTTTCGCGCAATGTCTGCCGTCGGGAATTGCCCGTAGTGAATCGTGGCCTCGAGCGCGAGTTGTGTCATCTTGATTGTATGCAAATAACCGTCAATGTCGAACGTGTCGGCTTCGGGGTCATAGAATTTTATAATGTTAATGCTGGCGAGATTACATGCCGTGTCGTCAAGGAACATATATTCCGAGCACGGATTTGACGCGTTTATGCGGTTATGGGGCGCGTTGAAGTCACCGTCCTCACCGTATGGGCATGTATGCCACGCGTTTATAATGTCGTCAAACTGAACGCCGGGGTCACCACAACGCCACGCGCTGTAGGCGATATTCTGCCAAATAGACGCGACAGGTATTTGGCTATCACGCGTCTTGTCAATACGCCCACGCGTGTTCCACATAGCTGACGATTCGTTTAACATCTCCATGAACGTATTGGGTATGCGCACGGAGTTATTCGCGTTCTGCCCACTCACCGTTTCGTAACATTCGCCCTCAATCGACGCATCATAACCCATCTTTTTGAGTGCGAGCACTTTGTCCTCTTCACGCGCTTTCCAACTGATGTACTCCATAATCTCGGGGTGGTCGAGATTTAAGATGTTCATCTTTGCGGCGCGGCGAGTTGTCCCGCCGGACTTTATTGCGCCGGCGTTGCGGTCAGATACCTTTAAGAAGCTGATGAGGCCACTCGATTTTCCGCCGCCCGATAGGTATTCGTCTTTGGCGCGTATAGATGACCAGTTTGTACCGACGCCCGAACCGTACTTAAACAACAGCGTTTCTGTCGTGAGCTGGTCTGTCAAAGACTTTGCGCCCAGAAGCGAGTCGGTGACACTGATAATGAAACAAGCCGAACCCTGAGTCCTCGTGTATGAATCCTCAGACTGCACAACTTGCGCCGTTTCTTCATTATAATAGTAATGACCCTGAGTGCCTCCCGTAATGCCATAGGCGTACTTGAGCCCCGTGTTGAAGAACTGCGGAGAATTGGGCGCACACATCTGATTCAGTAGAATATACGCGAGCTCGTCATAGACGATAGACTTCTGTTCCTCGGTGATAAGCACCTCGTCATAGAGCGCCTCAACCCAGAAGCCCACAAGCCTATGCACAAGCTGTTTCATAGAGTATTCATGACCGCGCTCATTCGGCACTCCCTTTTTACGGAAGTATGTCGATGCGATAATGTCACATGCGCTCGCCGAATAATGCGCCGGGAACTCCAAATCGCGCATTTCTGTAATGATTTTGCCTGTTTTGTAGTTAGTTAGTATAACGTCAACGCGCTTCCAGTCAAATAAGTCGTAAACTGTCTTGTCGCTGTGAAGCAACTCTTTAGTGAATCTGCGATAAATCTGTTGGTTCAATTCCATATTTCACCCTTCGTATTCTAACCCTGTCAACGAAAAGAACAACTTTTCTTTGCCGGGGTTATATCAATGCGGGGGATTCAAGTAGTGTCCCCAATTAAACACCGTTAAATCCCCCACGTCTGTTAAAGTATATTACAGTACGAAATGCCCCTGCTCAATGCCGTTAATCACGTAATAACAAATGTTCTCTTCGGGCTTGAAGTACAACTCCATGTGCTCGATTTCTCTGGCGGTGCGCCCCTCCGATTCCCATGTTTGAAGTACCGCACTGCGCAAGATGTCAACATTTACCTGTTTCCCGTGATGTTCGATGTATGTATCTGTTCTCATCATTACCCCTCCCCTCTTTTATAATCATAAACCGAAATTCCGTATCTGTCAACTGTCAAAGATAACGCCAATGGTTCAAAAAACGACAAAACAGGGCGCAAATTGCGCACCCTGTTATCTAGCTTCAAAATACTAAATTCGAAGATTTTCTTAAATCTCCCCGTCGTCCTCGTCAGGCGTAACGAAGCCCTCTTTGCCGTCGTATTCAAGGCGCGACACGCTGATTTCATAGGCGATTTTTTCGAGTACGTCGCCGCCTTCGAGCTTTTTCTGGTAATTGCGGCTCTGCATTCTGCCAAACACGCGGATGTTATCACCGACAGTGAAGCCGGACGCAAAACGGGCATTCCTGCCCCAGCAGATACAGGGTATGTAGTCGCTCTTATTATACGAGCGGTTCACGGCCAGAAGCAAGTCCGCTATCTCGCGCCCAAATGGCGTCGTTCGATACACCGGCGGCTTGCAGATATAGCCGTTAAGGAAAACCTCATTGGGGTTTTGTGGGCTGTCCTCTTCAATCGCGCAATAATCACGCGCGAAAATCGTGAGAATCAGCCGATTGCGGTTCTCTGCCTCAATGTAGTTATTATAGGAGCGGATTTGACCGCGGATATTGAGGAATTGACCTATCGAGAAGTCATCAGGCGCGATAAGCCTTTCTGATACCGTCACGGGCAAAATATCTGTTGCCGCCGAAAGCCGCGCCACTGACATATACAACGAATAAAAGGCCTCCCCAAAGACCTCATGGCTGAACTCCGCTTTCGATACCACCCTCCCTACAATTGATATGCTGTTGTTTATGCTTGGGTTGTTCTGCATGTTTACCCCCTCGTGAATTTCGCTTTATAGAATGTATTCGCAAAGGGGCTTGATTATGAAAAACATCTAGGGGAGCTTTGAGAGTATTAGGCTTAGGGTCACGGCTGATAATGCGTCAGAAACGTTACGTTCGCCGAACACGCCGTTTACGGCAAATTCTTGTTGTTCGATACTCTGACCGTTGACATTCGGGAAGGCGCGCTGAACACAAGCCGTGATTTTGTCATCCGCGATGCTTGAAGCCGTAACACAGGCGCGTTTACTGAGCCCATAACTTATAATGAGTGCACGGCGATTGATTGCGGCGCGAAGTTTGCCGATTATACCGCGCAAGTCACAATTAACGAGAATATAATCATAGGGCGGCGGGTATGCGGATAGTAGACTCTCTACATTAAAAGAATTAACAATCAAAATCCTTAAATCATGATTCAGCATATTCAGCCATATAAGCCCATCCTCCGCGACAGAACACGCGCTACCCGTAATGATAGCCAGTGTTTCGCCAAAACCCGGACTGACAATCGGCTCGGCAACACGAATCTTCACCATACGCTCACCCCTTCTTTATGTAACTGCTTAGCTATTTCAGCAATAGCCTGTAACTAACACATGCTTTTCCTAATATATATTTACAAAGGGGGTCATGTTTTATGCTAGAAAGTATAGACAGCCGGATTTGGGACGACTATGTAGAACGACGGCGAGAGCGCGAATATGAAGAAAAATCACGCCAAAGAGCGGCTTCACGCGCTGATTCGGAATGGGGAGAGATACTTAGAGAGAGCCGCCTACACGAATATTGTAGGCACTGTGGCGGCTGCGACTGCTGTTATGAGGAATGTGACGATTGTGATGAGCACGAGTTTGACGGCTTCGCGGCTCAATTTATCGGTTCGGCCGGCGGCACAATCGCGCCCAACGCTCAAATCGGGTTTAACTCAATCCTATTTGAAAATGATGACGTGCGCTTAGAATCTGACGGCAGTATCATTTTGAAACACCCGGCTCTCTACAGTATCTCGTGGTGGATTTCAATGATTCCGTCAGTTATTGCGACGTTTGGGATTACGGCGAACGGGGCTGTTATCTCTGAATCGTCGGCAGAAACGGGGCAACTTAGCGGAACCTCTCTCGTTAATGTGTCACGCCACACCAGCCCAACCAAAATAGCGCTCGTTAATACAGGCGCAAGCGGTATTATTCTTGGGAGTACGCCTGTTCAGGCGAATATCACGATTCTAATATCTTGACATTTCCCGCGTAATATATTATCCTCTAGTTTGGACGTATAGTGACGTATAAATTAGAGGATTTTTTGTTGCTCGGAGGAAGTTATGCTGGCGTTATCGATAAAGGACGAGTTTGTAAAGCCGTTCATGGCGAAACTGCTCAAAGACGAGATGTTCGACGAATTGGAGTTAAAGAGCGCTTCTGTTCAGTCGTTTTTGCGTTTTGATATAAAGGAAGACAAGGCGGCTGATGCTGAAGGCAAGATGCAGATTGTGGTTTGCGCTTGGAAGAACATCAAGCCGATAATGCACAGCATTATTATGAAGGGCGGGCGACCCACCGCATTGAAACTGGTGTTTGGCGGGGCGCAAGATTTGCGCGATAAGCTCATACCCGATTCTACGGGGCTTTACATAAACATTATGTATGATGTCAAGGGCATAATGATAACAACGGGCACGGCGTTTAAGACATTTTCGCTCGACAAAAGCCGTGACGCGGAGTGGGACAACTATGTAATTCAATTTTTGAACGCTCACGGTATTGTTTATACGAATGAAAACGAATAATTCAGCTAGGAGGCAAAAATGATTAACGAAAAGGGTACGCTATCAATCAATTCAGAAAACATCATGCCGATTATTAAGAAATGGCTCTATTCTGATGAGGACATCTTCTTACGTGAGCTGATTTCTAACGCGGTTGACGCTATCAGAAAGCTTCAAAAACTTCGCGCGTTCGGTGACGCGCCGAACACAGATGAGCCTTACCGCGTTGACGTGATTGTTTCGGCTTCGGACGGGACGATTCGCGTTTGTGATAACGGTATTGGTATGACAGCTGATGAGATAAAGAAGTATATCAACCAGATTGCGTTTTCGGGCGCTTCTGAATTCGCGGCGAAGTATAGCGACAAGATGGACAAGGACGAAATCATCGGGCATTTCGGCTTGGGTTTCTACTCGTCATTCATGGTGGCAGAGCGCGTAAGTATTGATTCGCTGTCGTATCAAGAAAATGCAACCCCTGTGCGTTGGGAGTCTGACGGCACCAACTCATTTGAACTAACAGACGGCACGCGTGAAACGATTGGCACGACCATTACGTTATTTGTGACAGAAGATTGCAAGCAGTATTTAGAAGAATACACCCTACGCGGGATAATTCGGAAGTATTGCGCGTTTATGCCCGTTGAGATTTATGTTTCTGACGCAGACAAGCCCGTTGAAGAAGCTGGCGCAGAAATCGAGACCGAAGAAGCATCTGACATACCCGAAGAAGAAACCCCCGACGTTAAAGAAACGCCCATAAACGACACAAACCCACTCTGGGCGCGTGAACCCAAGAGCATAACCGACGAGGAATACCGCGCGTTCTATCATAAGGTATTCACTGACTACAACGAGCCGCTTTTCTGGATTCACCTTAACATTGACTATCCATTCAGGCTTAAAGGCATTCTGTACTTCCCGAAACTCAACCACGAGTTGGAGTATGTCGAAGGGCAAGTCAAGCTGTTTAATAATCAGGTGTTCGTGGCGGATAATATTAAAGAAGTTATCCCCGAGTTTCTACTCACGCTAAAGGGCATGATTGACTGCCCCGACCTGCCGCTCAATGTGTCACGCAGTTTCTTACAGAATGACGCGAATGTGCGCAAGATGTCGGGTTATGTCACGCGCAAGGTCGCGGAAAAGCTGGTTGAACTGTTCACTGATGACCGCGAGAAATTCAACAGCTATTGGGACGATTTGGCGCCGTTTGTGAAGTATGGCGTTATACGTGAGCGAGATTTCTATGACAGAATTAAGGATATTCTGTTGTTTAAGACGATTGACGGCGCGTATCTGACGACTACCGAGTATTTGGCGGCTTGTGAGGGTAAAACAAACAGCACGATTATTTACGTGACTGATGAACAACAACAGGCGCAATATATATCGCTACTGCGCGAACAAGGTATCCCCGCCGTTTTGCTGACACAACGCATTGATAACCCCTACATGTCGTATGTTGAGAGCTATAACACTGATGTTCATTTCGCCCGTGTTGACAGCGAGATAGCAGAAACGCTAAAATCCGGCGCAGAAACTCAGGTTGAAGCCACGACGGCCATTGAGGGCTTGTTCGCGCCCGTAATTGAGGGAACAAACCTCAAAATCTCGGCGCAAAACCTAAAAAACGACCGCGTATCGGCTATGATATTGCTGTCTGAACAATCACGCCGCATGGAAGAAATGAGCAAGCAGTTTGGGGCGATGGGGCTTGGTATGTTCCCGACTGAACAGACGCTTGTGATAAACGAGAACAACACGCTGGTACAGAAACTCATTGAGCTGGACAAGCGTGGCAATTGCGCCGAAACCGTAGACTTATTGCGCCGCCATATTCTCGAACTGGCACAACTCGCGCATAAGCCTCTTGACCAGAACCAGATGATGAACTTCATAGAACAATCTAACCGTATCATGGAGGCGCTCGCGAAGGCAGCGCAATAGAGAGGTGGCAAGGCCATGTCTAAGTATCTCAGAAACTACCGCGAAAATAAGCTGCCGCTACGCTATAAGCTGTTCACGGCAGGGTTTTTCACACTCATTGTTGTTGTGGCGCTCATGGTGTTTTTCAACTATGACTATTTTGTGTTTAAGATACTAATGACATTCGGCTACAGCTACACAGACACACTGAACGGAATCTATGAATCAGAGCTTGAAATGAAGAAGCCGAACCTTTACATGGGTTTTGACGACTTTGTGATAGCCGCCGTGACCGAGAAGATACGCAACACCAATAACGACCGCTATACGTACCTCTATACACCGCCGCTGTTGGCTCTCCAGAACGAGTATACGAAAACGGACGCGCTCGAAGCCGAGATTAAGGATTTGGGCGGCGGTGTGGGGTATTTGCGCATACCAAATGTATCGACGTACACCGAACAGTTTGTGTATGACAATAAGGCAAAGCTGGGCGAATTTACTGACTTGGTTGTGGACTTGCGTCAGAATTACGGCGGTGAGTTGAACTCGCTCTATAAGATTGTAGATTTGTTCTTGCCCAAGGGTGCTATAATCGGGTATGAAACGACACGTTTTGCCGACAAGGCTATAAAGGCGGGGGCGAAACAGACGCTTACGTACAATCATATTGTGTGTTTGCAGAATGAGAACACGGCTTCTGCGGCCGAGGGCTTCATAAACGCCTTGCGCGAAAACCTTGACAATGTAACAGTCATGGGCACGACCAGTTTCGGCAAGGGTATCGGGCAGATAACTATACCCTTGAAGTCAGGTTATGCCGTGAAGGCAACGGTTTTACAGATTAAAACGCCGCAAGGCAACACGATACACAGAATCGGTATTAAACCCGACGTCGAGTTTGAGGGCGAGGGGATTATCGACCACGCCTTGGAGTATATAAAAACGAATGGATAAGAGCGTTGTACTAATCGGTTTGCCCGGGAGTGGCAAGACGACAGTCGGAAGCTTGCTTGCCGCACGTTTGCGCGTGTGTTTCGCGGATTCTGACAGGATTATCGAATTCATGGCGGGTATGAGCATACCCGAGATTTTCGCGAATCAGGGCGAAGCGACTTTCCGTGGGTTTGAGCGCGAGGTCATTTTGGGGTTAAGCAAAACGCGGCGGCTCGTCATTGCCACGGGCGGTGGAGTGGTTCTTAATGATGGCAATATGAAGAATCTGGCGCAAAACGGCGTTATTGTGCATATTCAACGCCCACATGACGCGATACTTGAATCTTGTGACATCTTATCTCGCCCGCTTTGGAATGGCAACCGCGACACCGCCCTTCAAAACTTCGTAGAACGTGAGCCACTTTACACACGTTATCGGCATTTCGGCGTATGGAACACCGCAACGCCCAAACGCGCCGTAGATGATATAATGGGGATATTACATGAACATTTTAGTAATTAACGGCCCGAACATAAACACACTGGGCAAACGCGAGCCCGACATCTACGGGCAGATGACCTACGATGATTTGACGGCCTATATTGCAAAACACGCGCGACTTTTGGGCGTGGGATGTGCCTTTTTTCAGTCGAACAGCGAGGGCGCTATTATTGACACGATACAAACCGCCGATATGTATGACGGAATTATCATAAACCCCGCCGCTTACACACATTATAGCTATGCGATTCATGATGCGCTTAAAGCTTGCAGTGTACCCGCTGTCGAGGTTCATTTAACGAACATCGCGGCACGTGAAGAGTTTCGACAACGAAGCGTAACGGCTTCGGCCTGTGTTGGGAGTATCGCGGGGCTGGGCGCGTTTGGTTATGTTGCGGCTATAGAATTTCTGGTGGGGCGTGTCAGATGAAGCTTTCCGGGAAGACCAAGCTGTTGGCGGTTATAGGTGACCCGATAGAGCACAGCCTTTCGCCGCTCATTCAGAACCATTTCGCGCGGGAGCTTGGTCTTGATTATGCGTATCTGGCATTTCGGGTTCAAAAGGGTGGATGTGCAGATTTTCTGGCTTCCGCGCTGACGCTTCCGATTTGTGGGTTTAACGTGACTATGCCGCTAAAAGAAGAGATTTTTCAGTTGATATGCAAAAACAGCCCCGAAGCCTCGGAAGCCGGGGCTGTGAATACGGTTGTAGTTCGAGAAAACAGTGAGGCTTTCGGGTACAATACAGACGGGAACGGCTTCTTGCGTTCGCTCAAAGGTGGCATACCCTCTCGTGTACTCATAAATGGTGGCGGAGGTGCGGCGAAAACGCTCGTTTGCGCATTGAAAGCCGCGGGGGCTTCTGTCACGGTTGCTGTAAGAAATCCGTCGAATGCCACGCAAATCGGTGCAGACAGGGTGATTGCGCTTGATGGTATCGCGGAAGCTTGCGCTAACGCAGACCTGTTTGTGAACGCGTCGCCACTAGGCATGGCGGGCAAAGACGTTGACTACGCGGATTTCTCTTTCCTAACAAACATGCCGAAACATGCGCTGGTCTACGACCTCATCTACGCCCCGAGCCAAACGAACCTCTTGAAAGAAGCAGAAAAACGCGGGCTGAAGACACAAAATGGGCTTGCGCATCTCGTGTATCAAGCCGCGTTGAGTTTTGAGTTATTCACGGGCGCGAAAGTACCCGATAGTCTGGCAGAAGAAACTCTGTTAATATGCGAAGAAAACGCCTGATAAAACGGGCGTTTTCTATTCTAAATCCTTCAAGCCTTCAAACAGCTCGTTGAATGACTTCAAACGCTTACAGCGCCCGAAGGACAATTCGCGGTTCTCCCCAAACTCCAACAAGAAGCACTTTGTAAGCTCCTCAACCGTTGTTTCAAGTGATGACATAAACTGAGTCATAGCGAACTCGTGCGCCGCCGTGCCCTCTTCAAAGTGACTTGAAATGAGCGACTCTGTCACTTGGTCAAGTGGGTATAATTTCAAATGGAACAACTCGTGTACAAGAACCTCCTCAAGATTCTCCTGCTTAGGGCTGACGGCGTTCAGAAGCACGATTGCCTTTTTGTCCATGCAGTCTATTTTGATGTCGCCCGTTTTGCGCCAATTCTCGTCCGTCACAAACTCTAGCCTTACATCCCAATCGGGCGTAATGCGAAGTTTCTGACACCACACCAACAGCAATTCTTCCAATTTAATTGTGTCTACCATATCCCCCACCCCTTGTTTTATCTATCTGCGCTCATAAACCAAATCAACCATGCCGTTATAGACAGCCGTTGACAGTAGTTTCAGCTTCAATTCGGCCCCAAACCCTTGAAATAGGCGCACGCCATCGCCCAAAATTGTCGGTATAACGGTTATGTGGAACACGTCTATCGTATCGATAAGTTGGTTCGCTATATTCGCGCCACCGCATATCCAAATGTTTCTGCCGTTTTCTTGTTTCAACCGCGCGACTAAACCCTTTGCGTTGTCTGATGTGAAAATGATGTCGTCTGTGGGCTTTTCGGCCTTGTGCGTGAGAACATAACTTTTCATGCCGCTGTACGGCCATTTCCCGGGTGATAATTCGTTGACTATCTGGTTGTACGTATTATGACCTAAAATCACAGTGTCGATATTCTCAATAAAACCCGCATAACTGCCCTCGTCATGGCTATCCGCATCCTGCCCCCTCATCCATGCCACGCCGCCGTTCTCGTCTGCGATAAACCCGTCAAGGCTCATTCCGATATACAAAATCGCTTTTCTCATACGTCCTCGCC
>CAZOVK010000022.1:0-32724 GCA_964583165.1 uncultured Defluviitaleaceae bacterium
GGGGTTGGAGGGCGTTCGCCGTCGCCCGGGTATGTACATCGGTAGTGTGTCGTCACGCGGCTTGCACCACATGGTCTACGAGGTTGTGGACAACGCCGTTGACGAGGCGCTCGCGGGGCGTTGTGACAAGATAGACATAATCATACACGAAGGCGATATAGTGAGCGTGCGCGACAACGGAGGCGGCATCCCCGTAGGGATTCAATCCCAGCGTGGCGTACCGGCTGTTGAAGTTGTGTTCACGGTTCTACACGCGGGCGGTAAGTTCAATAACACCCTTTATAAAGTTTCGGGCGGTCTGCATGGCGTTGGCGCATCTGTTGTCAACGCGCTTTCTGAGGAAACGTATGTCGAGGTATACACGGACGGCAAAATTCACGCTATGCGCATGTCGCGTGGTGATATAACAGAGCGTTTGAGCGTGATTGGCGAAACGGCCGACCACGGCACCTTCGTGCGCTTCAAGCCCGACCCACAAATCTTTGAAGAACTCATTTTTGATTTTGATATATTGAAACAACGCCTGCAAGAAATGGCTTTCCTCACAAAAGGGTTAACTATCACCCTCACAGACGAACGCACTGGCAAGGAACAAAGCGCCGTCTTCCACCACGAGGGCGGCATTAGCGAATTTGTAGAGCACATCAATGATAATAAAACACCGATTCATGAGAACGTCTTTTACGCTGAGGGCGAGCGCGACGGCGTTGTTGTTGAAATCGCGCTTCAGTATAACGACGGCTTCCTTGAATCGACTTATGCGTTTGTTAATAACATCAACACAACAGACGGCGGCACTCACCTTGCGGGCTTTAGAACAGGGCTTACGAAGACGATGAACGAGTACGCGCGGAAGTACGGCTTTTTGAAAGAATCTGACAAGAACCTTTCGGGCGAAGATTGCCGCGAGGGCTTAACGGCGATTATCAGTGTCAGAATCTCTGACCCACAGTTTGAGGGTCAGACGAAGGCGAAACTGGGCAACTCAGAGGCCAAAACAGCCGTTGACGGCGTTCTCTCCGAATATTTCGCGTATTTCCTTGAAGAGAACCCCACTGTCGCTAAGACGATTATCGAGAAGGCATTGCTGGCGGGGCGAGCGCGTGACGCGGCAAGAAAGGCACGTGAGCTTGTACGGCGCAAGACTGGCTTAGACAACGGGCGCTTGCCCGGCAAACTCGCTGACTGCTCAGAAAAAGACCCCGCGCTGTCTGAAATCTATATCGTTGAGGGTAACTCCGCCGGCGGTTCGGCTAAACTCGCGCGAAACCCACGCAACCAAGCGATTCTGCCACTTCGCGGTAAGATTTTGAATGTCGAAAAGGCACGGCTTGACAAAATCCTCGGCAACGAGGAAATCAAGGCAATGATTACGGCTTTCGGCGCGGGTATTCACGAGGATTTCGACATCTCTAAACTGCGCTACCACAAGATTATTATAATGACAGACGCGGACGTTGACGGCTCGCACATTCGGACTTTGCTGCTGACATTCATTTTCCGTTTTATGCAACCGCTTATTGAGGCCGAAAAGGTATATATCGCGCAACCGCCGTTATACCGTGTTGAGAAGAATAAACAAGAATATTACGTATATACAGATGCGGAACTCGACGAACTGTTGACGCGCATAGGGCGTGACGGCATAAAGCCGATACAGCGTTACAAGGGCTTGGGCGAGATGGACAAAGACCAGCTCTGGGAAACGACCATGAACCCCGCCAAGCGCATACTTCTACGCGTTGAAATGGCTGACGCAATCGCGGCCGACAACATCTTCTCGATGCTAATGGGCGACCGCGTCGAGCCGCGCCGCGACTTCATTCACCGCAACGCTAAGTATGTAAAGAATCTGGACGTATAAGAGGTAGATATGAGCGACGAATATAACGAACACGGCGATATAATGGACAAAATAGAGGTAGTCAATATCGAAAACGAGATGCATAAATCGTTTATTGACTACGCAATGAGCGTTATTGTCGCGCGTGCCCTGCCCGACGTGCGTGACGGTTTGAAACCCGTGCACAGGCGCATTCTGTTTTCAATGAACGAGTTGAACCTTGAACCGACGAAGCCCTACAAGAAATCGTCGCGTATCGTCGGTGATACTATGGGTAAATATCACCCGCACGGTGAGTCTAGTATCTATGACGCCCTTGTACGCATGGCACAGGACTTCTCTATGCGCTATATGCTTGTTGATGGGCATGGTAACTTCGGCTCAATTGACGGTGATATGGCCGCCGCGCAACGTTACACAGAAGCGCGTTTAAGCTTCATATCAACAGAAATGCTCGCTGATATAGACATGGACACCGTGGATTTTGTCCCGAACTATGATGAGGAACTCAAAGAGCCAACGGTTCTGCCCGCGCGCTTCCCGAACCTGCTGGTCAACGGCTCTGTCGGTATCGCCGTTGGCATGGCAACAAACATCCCGCCGCATAATATCACGGAGGTTGTAGACGCGATTAACTTTATTATCGCCAACCGCCTTGAAGACAAAGAAACGGACATCAACGATATTCTGGACTATATTAAAGGCCCCGACTTCCCCACAGGCGCAACGATTTTGGGTATTTCCGGCATCAAAAGCACCTACCTGACAGGCAAGGGCAAAATCACCGTGCGTTCAGTCTGCAATATTGAGCCCATGCCGAATGGGCGAGAACAGATAATCGTTACAGAAATTCCGTATATGGTCAACAAGGCGCGTATGTGCGAGCGCATAGGCGAACTGGTCAAGGAGAAGAAGTTAGAGGGCATTTCTGACTTGCGTGACGAAACGGATAGAAACGGCATCCGCATAGTTATTGAACTTAAAAAAGATGTCAACGCGAATGTCATGCTGAACAACCTCTACAAACATTCGCAACTGCAAGAAACATTCAGCGCGATTATGATTGCGCTGGTTAACGGCGAACCGCGTATTTTGAATATTCAACAACTACTTGAAGAGTATATCAAACATCAACAAGATGTAATACGTCGCCGTTCAATCTTTAGGCTCGCGAAGGCAAAGAAACGCGCCCATATTGTCGAAGGCTTCATCAAAGCGCTCGATTTTATCGACGAAATCATCAGTATTATCCGCGCAAATCGTGAAATCGCAAAATCGAAGGAGATTATCCGCGAGCGTTTCGGCTTCTCTGTTGAACAGGCTGACGCGATTGTGGAGTTGCGCCTTCGTAGTATGTCAGGGCTAGAACGCGAGAAACTGGAGCAGGAATACGCCGACCTTTTGGCACTCATCAAAGAACTCGAAGCTATAATCGCGGACGAAAAGAAGCTTTTGACAGTCATACGTGACGAGCTCACACTCATTAAAGAAAAATACGGCGACCCACGCCGCACACAGATTGTACCTTATGAGGACGAAATCTGTATCAAGGACTTAATCGACGACGAAGTTATGGTCATCACAATGACGAGCATGAACTACATCAAGCGTCTGAGCCTTGACACCTACCGCAGTCAGAATCGCGGTGGTAAGGGCATCATGGGCATGGCTACACGTGATGAAGACATGGTAAAACAGCTCTTTATAGCGAGTACTCATGACGAGATTCTTTGTTTCACCGACCACGGTAAGGTTTTCCGCCTGAACGGCTACGAAATCCCCGAAGCGGGCAGAACGGCTAAGGGCACGCCGATTGTGAATCTCTTAAATCTTGAACCGGGCGAGCGTATAGCCGCTGTTTTACCGCTTGAAACGAGTAAAGACGGCTATATAATGATGGTTACGCGAGATGGCGTTGTCAAGAAAACGCCCGTGTCAATGTTTGCGAACCTCAAAAAGGCGGGGCTTATCGCGCTCTCGATTCGCGAGAATGACGAGCTTGTGAAGGTCATGCACACTTATGGCGACGATAAGGTGATTATCGTCACACAAAAGGGTAAGGCTATTTGCTTTAACGAAGACGACGTGCGGCCAATGGGCAGAACAGCGGCGGGCGTGCGCGGTATAAGACTGGGCGACGGTGACGCGGTTATCGGCGCTGAAAAACTAGAAATGGGCGCGAAGCTACTGACTGTATCCGAAGGTGGATTTGGTAAGTGTACTGACATAACCGAGATTGAAAGCCGTGTACAGAATCGTGGCGGTATGGGCGTGCTTTTCCACAATGTCACGGCGAAAACAGGCGATTTGGTCGGTATCGCGGTTGTGCATGACGACGAGGAGTTTATGATAATCAACTCCGCAGGCGTAATTATCCGCATTCGTATCGCCGATATTTCTACAACTGGGCGTGTGGCAATGGGCGTGAAGCTCATCAATCTTGACGAGAACGTAACAGTCAAGGGCATGGCAAAGATAGATAAGGCCTTTATCGAACAAGAAAGCGAAGCCGAATCGGACGAAACAGCCGAAATAATTGACGGCGAAGCGGTAGAAACCAATGACGAAGAATAATACCATCGTCGCGCCCGCCACAACAGGCGTGGGAGGTATCGGCATAGTAAGGCTATCGGGCGACGATAGCCTTAGGATACTTCAAAAACTTTGGCTTGGGAAGAGTAAAATCTTTCCGAGCCATTTAATGCGCTACGGTAAAATCGGGCATGGCGGTCAGATTTTGGACGAGTGTATGGCGGTTTTCATGCAAAGCCCGCGCACATACACGAAAGAGGACGTTGTAGAAATCCATTGTCACGGCGGGCGCGTCACAATGGAACGTGTCATAGCGGCAACCCTCAATTTGGGCGCGATTATGGCAGAACCCGGCGAGTTCACTAAACGCGCGTTCCTAAACGGGCGTGTAGATTTGGCGGCAGCAGAAGCCGTCATGGACTTAATCAACTCCCGCACAGAAAAGGCTCAACAAATGGCGCTGTCGCGCCTATCGGGCAAGCTGTCGCAAGAAATTCAAAACATACGCGAAACACTGCTTGGGTGTATGGCGCATATGGAAGTAGCGATTGACTACCCCGAATATGACGTAGAAAGACTCACGCTGGATGAAATAGCTCAAAATGTCCGCGCGGCTCAAATGAGCGTTGAAAAGCTCATGTTTACGTTCAAACAAGGGCGCATAACGCAAGACGGCATTAAAACCGTCATATGCGGTAAGCCAAATGTAGGCAAGTCGTCACTGTTGAACTGGCTTCTTTGTGCCGAACGCGCTATTGTGACGCATATACCCGGCACAACGCGCGATATTATTACTGAGAGCCTAAACATTGACGGCATACCGTTAATCCTTACGGACACGGCGGGCATACGCGAAACGGCTGACCCTGTCGAAGCTATCGGTGTTTCGCGCACGAAGGCGGCGGCTGACGAAGCGGAGTTGCTCATAGCGGTCTTTGACGGCGCGGCTGAACTAGGCGAATTAGACCTAGAAATACTTACGCTCTGCGAGAACAAAACGGCCATAGCGGTCGTCAACAAAACCGATTTAGGGCTTGTTTGTGACCTGAACGCCATAGAAAAATATATACCAAAAGAGCGCATAGTCCTAATCTCCGTGCATAATGACAGCGGTAAGGACGGGCTAATTGATACGATTAAAGCCGTTTTGAACCTCGGCACGATAGATGACACCGAACAGTTATATATCGCGAGTTTACGCCATTATGAGAGCCTGAAAGCCGCACAGACAGCGCTTATGGCTGTTACAAGCGCGCTCAATAACTCCATGTCAGAGGAGTTCATCGCGCTTGACCTTGCCGAGAGTTACGCCGCCCTCGGGAAAATCACGGGCGAAACGGTATCTGACGATTTAATCGACCGCATATTCGCCGAATTTTGTTTGGGTAAGTAGAATGTGCATAAAATAACAGTAACTCGGAGTGTTAAATGGAACCTGAAATCCTGTTGGATATATTCTTGGTAAGTGTTGGATTTTTGATTATTGTCTTTGCAATAAGTCTGAATGTTCAACTACGCCGTAGTGTATTGGTCATAAAGTCTGACCTCGACAAACTCACAAGCAACCTGTTCGGCACGTATATGGTCTTACTTGTATTATTCGCAATTGGGTATGGATTTATCGATGCATCACTGCTTATGGGCTTGAAATATGCCAACATGCTCGTTGTCGCTCTCATTTTCTTCTTCGGCAGTTTGTTCGTGCTGATAGGCATAACCGTACAGATACGGTTGACTAACCGCATCTACAGCGGTAATATTCAACTCATTCGCACAATGGTCAATGCCGTTGAAGCGCGCGACAATAACCTAAAGGGACATTCCCTGCATGTGTGCGCTGTGTCACTTTTGATATACAGCCACATGCCCAAATCATCCGTTAAGCATATAACACAAAAACATCTCGAATACGCCAGCCTTCTACACGATATAGGAAAACTGGGCATACCCGAGAACGTCTTGAACAAGCCCGGTAAGCTTGACGAAAGCGAATGGGCTTTAATGAGAGAACACCCACGCATTGGCGTGAAAATCCTGTCGGGCGTGAAAGGGTTAAGTAATATTTTAGACTGGATTCTCTATCACCACGAGCGCATGGACGGCAATGGTTATTATAAGTTAAGCGGTGACGCAATCCCTCTTGCGTCACGTATTATTGCAGTCGCTGACGCCTATTCGGCACTTGTCATGGTACGGTCATACAAACCCGCGCTCTCACACGAACGTGCCGTAGAAATCATGAACTCTAGCGCCGGAACCCATTTCGACCCGGAAATTCTGAACATATTCTCCAAAATCAATATATTCGACATACAAAAGAAACTGGAGGTCATTCAGTCTAACAACTTTGACTAGTCGGAGGGCGAAATCTTCTATTTCGCCGCAACCTCCAAAGTTTCTTCACTGCGATTAACCAATTTGACCTTGCCCGCTATCAAGACATTACAGACTGACAGCGCGGCAAGGAAAAAGAAGACATATTGCGCCCCGAATGTCGTCCAAACTATACCGCATATGTAGGCGAAGATGATGCTGACGATATGGTCCATACTGATACCCGCCGAGATAGTGGCTGTGATATGTGACGGTTCGAGCGCTATATTTCTGAGGTATGCCGTTCTGACAATACTGAATTGCATTGACATTCTGTCGAGTATGAACAAACCCATAGTGAGCACGGCGAAAACCCCTGTAGTTGAAATGGCGCCCGAATTGAACCCTTGTGTAATCAAACCATAGAGCAGATAGACTAAAATGAATGAGAACGCGTCGGCGTAGAGCATCTTTCTAAGCCCGAAACGGTCAATCCAGCGCCCGATTGACTGGATAAAGAATATGCCGATAAACGAACCCAGTATTGTCAGAAGCGCCATTGTGTCTGTCTTCTTACCAAGAATTTCTATAATAACCCATGGGCCATAGACTATCATTATCTGTTTCTGTGCCCCCGCGAGTATACAAAGCGCGTAGTAGAAACGGTATTCCTTTTTAAGAATGAGCTTGAACGGCTTTTGATTGGACGTATGCTCTTTTAGAAGGCGCGAAAGGTATATGATAAGCCCGAGCGCCGCCAACCCGACCGTGAAACCCGCTACAAAAATCCATTTAATCTCTGTCTGGAAAGAGAACACGCCGAAGCCGAAACCCAAGAACACGAGAATCGCCGCAAGCATCTGAAACGCCGTTTTAGTACCCGTGTATTGCCCTATGCGCTTACCCGCGCTCTTTTCGTCCGTTATAAGGCTTATTCCAATGCCATCGTTAAGCGGCATGAGCATGTGTGTACCCAATGAGTTAAGGAAAACAAAGACTAACATAATCCCGAAAGCGGGAGTGAACAGACCCAAGCAGATTGTACCCACTAGAAAGAAAAACATGGCCGCAATAGCCGTCCGAACGTCGCCCAAAAAAGAAAGCGCCGACAGAACGAACACACAGAGTACGCCGGGCAACTCGCGCGGGAACTCTATAATGCCACGTTGAAGCGCGTCAACAGAGTAAACCTCTTTGAAATAGTTGCTTAAAACGCCATCAGCCAAACCGTTTGCAATTCCGTATACAGAAATGAACACGAAGAATACAAACAGTGCGGCATCCATACCGAAAATCTTTTTACGTCCCATAATAATCACTCCCCAAACATGTATAGAAATTATATCATAAACCGCCGAATTTTGCAACTCTGCAACTTCTCTCAGAAACCATTTCTTTATGTATGTTATCATAAGTTAAATGACAGGGGGCGGCGGTATGGTAAATCTGAAAAGGCTTGCGCTTAATGATGATATCGAGATTATAAAAGAACAGCTTGCGGAGTTTTCATCATATGATTTCGCGGCAGATATTAGAACGCGTATGAAGCGGCTCGGGCTTACACAGACGGGTTTAGCCGGTAGGCTCTTCATCACTCACGCGGCTGTGGGTAAGTGGTTGGCGGGTTCAAAGCCACACGGCAAGGAGCGCATGAAAGAGCTGGGTTTGGCGCTTCAAATGGACGAAAACGAGTTAAATGACTTTCTATACGCGAATTGTTACCCCAAGCTGTATGCGAAAAACCCTCTTGATACCGCTTGTAGGTTCGTAATAAGGAATATGCCACGTGCGGAGGACTCCGTGAGGATTTACCGCGAACTTATAGATATACAAAAACTCTACTCATACAAGCCGTCGCCAGACTCACACGAACAAAATACGGATGCTCTCAGTCTTGACTTCGCTAATGTGATGTCACCCGCTGAACTCGCGGCATGGACGGCGGCGAACAGTCGTTATTTCGGTGCGGCGGCAAAAACACTGTTGCCTAATGCTGAGCTCGCGCGTTTTGTGACCTTGTATCTAGGCGGCAGAAATATAAACGACCTATTCGTATCAGAGGACTTACCCGTAGCTTTGCGGAATCTCTTGTATCCGCTTACTTCTGACAAAGAGATAACATACCGCGGCTTACGTATGAAACTTATAGTGTTTGGGCTGTATAAGAACATGACAGAAGACGAGATAGATTTGATGTTGGAACTGGCGAAACAGCGCGGGTTGTCTGACCCGAAGTCGCGCTTAGACGCGTGTTTGCTGGCGGCGTTGCCATGTGCCCATATGCGGAACGCTTATTATGAGTTTAATACATCAAGTACCGTGTTAAAACAGCTCAACCCGAACGCAAACGGCTTGTATAAATTTTTCAAACAAAAGCTAGACGCGGCGCAAAAACGCTGTGAATACCAAGACAACGCGAAGAAAAGCGAAGCAGAAGTGGTGTTTGAAACACTTTATACAGACTATTCGGGCGGCGGTGTTTTGGAATACATAAAGGATTTAATAGGACTACTGATTGAGGATGGTTTGTTGACCGCGAATGAAGCGAGTGAGATTTTGGAGGTGATTTGATGGTAACCCTTGAGGTTATAAAAGGAGAACCAAAGGGTATGTGTTACACAATCGATAACACCGACGCCATAGTAATCGGGCGTTCGCGTGACTGCCGCTTTGTTGTTTCAGAGGCTACGGTGTCGCGCTATCACTGCATTATAGACTGTGCACCTCTGGGAGTTGTAATAAGAGATTTCGGCAGCGCAAACGGCACGATACTGAACGGGCGAAAAATCGGGAGCCGTGAAATCGGCATGAGTGCCGAAGTTGGGCGCGCCCAAACTTACCCCGACTTCCCGCTGAAAGACGGCGATATTCTCAGTTTGGGCGCTGATTGTGAAATACATGTTAAGGTAGAAACTCAGGCGCGTGATGGCTTTGTGAGTGATAGTTTTTTGCTCGCCAAACTGCAAGGTCACATTAACGCAAAACAGGGCACGAATGAGATTATCGCGGGTTATGAGAGTATCTGCAAACTGGGCGCAGGTGGCATGGGCGAGGTTTGGCTCGTGCGCGAAACGGCGAGTGGGCGAGAACTTGCCATAAAGCTGATTCTGCCAAAAATGGCCGCCAACCAGCAAATGCGGGCGCGTTTCACTCGCGAAGCAGATGTCCACAGCCAGCTTGACCACAAAAATATCGTGAAACAGATAACATCTGGCGAACAGGATGACGCGTGTTATATTCTGATGGAGTATTGCGACGGGGGCACCGTTAAAGACGCGCTGATTAAGAGCGGCGGGCATTTTGATGTAAATTACGCCGTGGAGATAATCTTACAGATTCTTGACGCGCTTATTTATGCACATGGAGTTGAGATTATGGTTGACCTTGAATACAATTCTCCACGCGCTACACGCGGCATTGTTCACCGCGACATTAAGCCCGAAAATATATTCCTGGCGGGTGACCCTAAGAGACCAATCGCCAAACTCGCGGACTTCGGTTTAGCAAAGGCGTTTGAAACAAGTGGGCTGTCTGGGCATACAAGAACGGGCGCGAAGGCTGGTACATGCCAATTTATGCCCAAACAACAGGTTCTGGATTTCAAACACTCTCAACCCGACGTGGATTGTTGGGCGGCGGCGGCAACGCTCTATTACATGCTCACGGGCGATACACCCAAGGATTTCAAGTTCAATGTTGACCCATTATATACCGCTCTGACGGCACCCGTTGTGCCGATACGCAAGCGCAACCCAAGGATTCCGTCGCGATTGGCTGATGTGATTGACTACGCCCTGCGCGAAGAACCGGAAATAGGCATACGAAGTGCGGCCGAACTCAAACGGCGCATAGTGGGGGCATTATGAAGATAGTAGGTTTTGACTACACGTTTAAGTCAAGCGCGCGCTTGGATATAGGAAGACGGCGCAAAGCGAATCAAGACAGAGTGATTGAATGCGCCGAATCAGGGCTTTTCGGCGTGTCTGACGGCATGGGTGGTTTAGATGCGGGCGGTATGGCTTCTGAATTGATTGCGAGAGAGTTGAACGCCGCGTCAATACGCGACACACTCGAACTGACCGAATATGATGAGATGATAGAGCGCGCGGGCGATAAGCTCAAGGCGTTGATTCACAGCATTAACTTCGAAATCTTCTCTGCCTATAATACAAACGAATACATCGCGGCGGGCGCGACACTTTGTGTGGCTTTACTCATATCCGATTGCGCATTGTTCCTAAACATAGGCGATTCACGAGGTTATATACTCAAAAAAAGCGGAACCAAACTAAAACCCGTCACAACCGACCATAACCTAGCCGCTCTATTGGTAGAAGCGGGGCAACTCACACGTGAAGAAGCCCGCACACACCCTTCATCAAGTAGGCTGACACGGTTCATGGGTATGCCCGAGCCCTGTCAGTTTGACATCTTTGTAGAAAAGTTAGACGAAGGCGACATGTTATTGTTGTGCAGTGACGGACTTTATGGTATGTTAAAGGAAGACGAGATAGCGCGTATCATGCGCGGTAAAAATATCTGCGAAAAACTGACAGAAGCCGCCAACAATAACGGTGGGCTAGACAATATAAGCTGTGTTGTCGTCGAAATTGGCGAATAGTTGCGCGATTGGCTTTCGGGGGGATTTTATGGAACTCAGCGTTGCGGCAAGGTATATGATGCCGGTACAGAGAGGCTTAGATAGGGTTTCGATAGAGCATGTTTTTCTGGGGTTATTGCGCCTGTCGATAGCCGAAGCAGGGGTAATCACGAGTGATGCCGCCAAAATGAAGTCTGTGCAAAACGAACAAGCCGAAATTAAGGCGATACTCAAAATGAGAGAAACCGATATACAGGCTACGATTGCGAAACTCGAAAATGGGTTGCGTAATGCGTCAGATTTGGATTATGATGTAAACGCATACATAAAGAATGCCAAATTTCTTTCCGAATTGTCGCGAAACACAGAAATCACGGCTGTTTCTATCATGCACGCCATTCTCAATAGACGCGGGAAACAACTCGATAAGTGGACGGTGAAAATCGGTGAGGTTCAGGCAAAACCGAAAGAGGTCATTTTGCCTAAAGAGGTAGTAAAGCCAAAGCCTACTTCAACGCCTACGCCGAAACCCGCCCCCATACCTACGCCAAAACCAACGCCTATACCCACACCAAAACCTGCTCCCATACCTACGCCAAAGCCCGCTCCCATACTTACACCAAAGCCGGCTCCCACGCCCTCAGAAGCCCCCACGGTAATGATAACACCGCCCTCCCCCGTTCCTGTAGTGATAGAGGAAGAGAAAAGAGAGCGTGAGTTGGTTCAACAGCCGTATAACCCCGCACTTGTGAAAGAGGTCAAAGGTACAACGCGCATCGGCTTTATGAGATTGCGCGGAGGTGTTGCTCTCGCGTCCTTGCAATATTTTTCGATTGGGCTATTCGTTCCGTTTGTCTATCTGCTTGTAATGGAGATGCTGGGCTGGCTCTCGGCTCCCCCCAATGAGTTTGTGGCGGGGTTCTCGCCACTGGTCTTTTGCTTTGGGGTATTCTTTATATCTAACGGCATAACATCACTTTTAGGACGTAAACTGCCGGGGCTCGGCGTTTTCTTGTCAACATTCGCGCTATTGTTTATGGCATTCAGCATACCCATCTGTTTCGTTATAGCTACTAATGCGCCTGATGTGCCGTTCTGGGGCAGGCTCATTGTTTGCATAATCGGTTTCCTTATAATCGGCTGGCAGTTGAACAAATTGGAAGAAGTCGGCGCGTCACTCGGCACACCGCCCGTATTTTCTGATATAAGTATTGGGTTAAAAGGCCCGGCGCATGTTCAATTCTTTAACTACACGTTAAACCTTCTTGCTTTGCCCTACGTTGTCGCGAGCATAGTCTGGATTTGGACTCTCAAACCCAACACCGTATTTAGGGCTATATTTGCGATTGGGGGTTTCCTACTTGTGTGGGTGATTCTGCGTGCCATGTTCATTTGTATAGTGAAGAGCGTTTCGGTTTTCAAAACCCATTATGGCTCAACAGCTAAGATTAAGATTTCGCGTTTCTTGCTTTACGTTCATTATCTGTTACTCATTCCCGAATTGGCCGCTTTTGTGGTATGGTACTTCGGTTGGCTTCCGTTGCCTTTCTGGGGGCTTGTGTTATTCGGGGTATATGGGTTGTTCTTTGTTATAATGTCAATCATTTCGTTAGTACGCTTATTCCGCTAAGGGGTGTTTAGATGATAAGGCGCGGCGATTGTATACTCGGCACGATTGACGTTTTGTCAGAGCCCCTTTTTGGCGGCATGGGGCAGGTTTTTCGTGTATTTGATAGGCAATGGAACACAGAGCTTGCGCTTAAACAACCACAAGCGGGCTTCTTTGAGGACGCGCAAAGCAAATCGAACTTCATAGCCGAATGTGACGCGTGGATAGGGCTTGGGCTTCACGAACATATTGTTGAGTGTTACTATGTGCGCGATATTGATGGTGTGTTATCGATTTTCTCTGAATGGATGGACGGCGGCAGTGTCGCGGACGCGATAGAAAACGGGAACCTGTACGCAGGCGGTGAAGACGCCGCCTTAACGCGCATAATCGATATAGCGATACAAATTTCGCGCGGTTTAGACTACGCGCATAGTTATAATCTCATACATCAAGACATTAAACCCGCCAACATCATGTTGACATCCGACGGCACGGCAAAAATCACGGACTTCGGGCTGGTTCGGGCGCGTTCCGCCTCAACTGTGATGGATTCTCGTATCGGTGGCATGTCAATAATGGCTGAATCTGGCGGTTACACCAGAGAATACGCCGCACCTGAGCAGTCGAACGGCTCAAAACTCACACGCCGCGTAGACGTGTTCGCGTTCGGTGTTACACTTCTCGAAATGATTCTGGGCGAACGTACATGGAAGTTGGGTTTGGTTGCGTCAGAGGGGCTTAAAGATTATCTCAAAAAGGCGCGAGTGAAAGCACCTAAGGGGTTAGTGAAGTTACTTAAAGCCTGTTTGGAGCTTGAAGAAGGAAAACGTCCGCGGGACTTTGCCGTAATTGAGCATGAACTCATGGGGATATATAAAACACACGCGCGAGGAGAATACACGCGCCCGTTGGTTCAAGTGAAGGTCGATAGCGCATTTACTGCCAATAATATCGCGTTATCTTATCTTGAAATGGGCGTCAGTGATATAGCTCTGGCGCGATTCGACGAAGCCTTGCGCATTGACATACATAACCCCTACGCGCTCTATAATGCCGCCCTCTTAAAATGGCGCATGGCGATTATTGACGATATTGTAGCGATTGAATCCCTCAATAACGCTGTAGGTGATGAGAAATTGATTGAACGCCTACGCGTACAGATAGACCGTGAACGCGGAAACTCCGAAATATCGGGCGATGAATTGCTTACGAAAAAGGCATTACAACAAACCTATAAGCCGATAAAAGCACTTGATGCCGCGCGTGATTTAAGCGTATGTATAGTCGCTCAATCAGACGGGCGCGTTTCGTTGTGGTATCCGCTCATCGATGAATTGGTTCAATTAGGGATTATATGGGGTAATATTCACGCGGCGACCACTTCCCCCAACGGGCGCTTTGCGGCGGCTAATACAGACGAGCTTATAAAAATCTGGAATGTAGACACGCGTGAGTTAATTCGTGACCTCTGGCGAGATGATGGCGCAGAAGAAAAACTGCTTTTAACAAGCGACGGGAAAACACTGGTTACTGTGGGTACTGACAGGAAAATACGCATCTGGGATATTAAAAACGAAACGAATATGACACTTGATAAGGAGTATTTCTCACATTTTCTCGCACTTTTACCCGACGAACAGAGCTTTTTAGCTCTTCAACGAAGAGACCATGCCGTAATAAAAACCAAAATACAGAAAATTTCTGTTTCAAGCGGCGTTATAATAGAAGGTATACCTTGTGACCATGTGACAGATTGTTGTTTCACTGCTGACGGGGTTTATGCATTCTTAGGCGATTCGGACGGTTTGATTACGAAAGTTATCGTTTCGGGGTTAAGGCAGATAAAATCACTGCAATGCAATTTCGGTATCGAGAGTCTTACGCTTGTCTGTAATGAAACACTGTTAGTAGCGGCGTTTGTGAATGGCAGCGTGAGGGTTTTTCATGTCGACAGTTTTCGTTGTATGCGTACATACAGCGACTCCTTTCACGCGTCCAAGGTTCAATCAGATTCTCGCGGTGACCGTTTGGTTATGCTCTTACAATCGAATCACTTAACCCACTGGATAGTTACACCTCCCCAATACATGGCTCCGCTTGAAACGGCACGTATCGAAGGGCTTTCAGGGCTGGCAAAACGCGCCGACACGCTGGAAAGATTCCTACGCCAAGCGCAAATAGCCTACAGTAATGGCGATACCACACAGGCTTTAGGGTACTTATCAACAGCCCGACAGTTTTCGGGGTTAGCTCAAAGCTGTATTGAGATGAATGAGTTAATCGGCGAGCGTTGTAAAATCGTGGGCTTGCGCGGCGAATACTTGAAATATGACTTAATCGGTCATGAGTATGACATATTCAGCGCCTCAATGGATGAAGACGCTTCAATCGCTGTGTCCATCTCACAATACGACAATACATGCTTCTGGGATTTGAACAGCGGTTCACTGCTTCATACCAGTGAGCATCACATCCAAACGGGCGTTTATTCCGCTATTTCTCCCGACGGCAGATACGCCATGTTATTATTTAGCGGCGACAAACTACAACTTTGGGATTTGCATACACTAAAACTTGTGACGGAGATTTCCAATCCTATAAAATTCTTTGATGGCTACCTCTACTGTGCTTTCTCGCCGGACAATAAAACCGTTTATGTTTGTACCAACAACAGCCGAATTATAGGTTATAATGTGCCCGATTTATCAAGAACACAGATGAGTTACATTTGTGACGAAGAAAATATTAAAACATGCCTTTCCATCCATCACACGGGGCTTATCGCGGTTGTGGGCGGAAGGCAAAACAGCCTTGAACTCTGTGACTGTAATGCGGGGCTGGTGCTTGGGCGCTATAGGTCAATAGAAGAACCTGTTGATTATACATGTGTGTCTTTCTTGCCTCAATCTGATTATATAGTCGCGGGTGATTCAAACGGCGGCCTTATGTATACTGACCCCAAGGGCAACATGATATTCTATAAACGCGGTCACAAAGGCGCAATGACCTGTTTGGACATTCACCCACGCGGCCGATTCGTCGCAACAGGGGGTCACGACAATATCGTGAATATATGGAATTTAGACGAAGAAAACATCTGCTACTCATTCAGCCCGCTAAAAAATCGTATTTTCAGCGTAAAATTCGCGGGCGGCGGGCGTTATCTGCTTGTCGGCGCGGGCAATGGTGAGCTGAAACTCTTCGAGATGGACTGGGATTATACAGCCGAATAACTAAATGCTGTTATTCGGCTTATTTAATCAGATTACGCGCTACTTCATGTATGCCACGCATACCAAAGCTTGTTTCAGGGCGCGTATAGTCATATACAATCAGAAAAGCTTGGTTTTCGGGCGCTTCTGAAACGACATGCCCACTATGTAAGATAACGGCCGTGGGTGCTGTCTGAGATTTCGAAATACTGTTAGCCGACACAATAGTCATTACGTTTTCAACGGCCCGCGTAATCAGATGTGACCTAATAATGCCATATCTCACTGGGTTTTCATTCTCTGATACATCAGAAAAAGACACAAAACACAACTCAACGCCCGCGCGGTACAATTCTCTGAAATATTCAGGGAAGCGGACTTCAAAGCATATCCGAAAGCCCACGGTTACGCCGTCTATTACGAAAACACCCCGTTCACTGCCGGGTGTGAAGTTATCCAAATCCCAACCCCAGAGGGCGCGTTTGTCATAATGACCGACAAAACCGCCTTCACCGTATAGCTTGATTGAATTAAACCGCTTGCCGTCATCTTCTCGTATGGTACCAAGCGCTATGAACATATTATGAACCCGCGCCAAATTTTCTATTTCGCGCTCATATGCGGTAATCTTTTTAAAGTCCAGCATCTTAATGTGGGGCGTTTCAATAGGGGGGTAACCCGTCAAAGCGCATTCATGAAAAACAAGAAGCCTTACACCATTTGTGGCGGCGGTTTCGATGCCTTCTATGATACATTCGAAGTTTTTCTCAATATCGAAGCTGCTTGCGAACTGATATGCGCCGATTCTCATTTTTTGCTCTCCTCATAGTCGCCGCGTGTCATGCCATAATAACAAACATCGGCGTAAACGCCGTTTATTCGCGTGAAGTGCCTTAAAACGCCCTCCATAAGCAAGCCACTTTTTTCAAGAACGCGGCATGACCCGCGGTTGTCTTTCAAAGCAAGGGCTTCCACGCGCTCCATTTCTAGGTTGTCGAACGCGTAGGCAACCAGTGCTTTTGAAATCTCCGTCGCAAGGCCTCTTCCCCAGAACGCGGGTAATAGGTTATAACCGATAACACAGCGGTTGACGTTCTGGTTGATTGACAAAACCCCTGCCTCGCCTATATATTCGCCTGTTTCTTTCAAGATGAGCGCACAGAAGCCCGACCCCGATTTTGAATACGAAGAAATCACGGCTAAATCGCGTGTTGATGCTTCTTTGTCGGTTATAACCGAGTTGGTTGAGTACTTCCAGACTTCGGGGCATGATTTGAGTTTGAAATAGTTATCGGCATCAGACAGTATGTATTCCCGTAATAACAGGCGGGCGGTTTCTAGCTTCATTCGTTATTACCTACTTTCTCATATTCTTGAAAAACTCCTTCATCAACCCCGCACATTCGTCGCCGAGTATGCCCACGCGTACTTCTGTTTGGTGATTAAAGCGCGGTTCTTGCAAGATATTCAGTATTGACCCGCCGCAACCCGCTTTAGGGTTTGGCGTTCCGTAGACAACTTCTGGTATGCGCGCCTGAATGATAGCCCCCGCGCACATGGGGCATGGTTCGACAGTTACATATAATGTACATTCTTCTAACCGCCAATCGCCCAGAGCGGAACATGCCATGTTTATAGCGTTTATTTCGGCGTGGGAGAGCGCGTTTTTTGCCGTATTGCGCGTGTTGTAACCCTCGCCTATGATTTTGCCGTCGTGAACGATTACGCAACCCACGGGCACCTCGTTCAAATCAAAACTCAAACGTGCCAACTCTAGGGCGCGGCTCATGAAAATTTCATCCAACTTAATCACTTCCTACTATGGATAATACCATAAACTTTTTACTTAGACAAACTCAATTTTTCCTGTTTACGAAAACGAAAATTGCTGTTATAATGACAAAGATAAGTGATTCAAGAAATGAGGAGGGCTATATGGCAAAAATTGTCAAGACAATGGACGGTAACGAATCCGCCGCATATGTTTCTTATGCGTTTACGGAAGTCGCCGGCATCTATCCCATTACACCATCGTCGCCAATGGCTGAGCACACAGACGAGTGGGCCGCCAAGGGCAAGAAGAATATCTTTGGTCAGCCTGTAAAATTGGTTGAAATGCAATCAGAGGGCGGCGCGGCCGGTACGGTTCATGGTTCACTCGCAGCGGGCGCACTCACTACTACATATACGGCGTCACAGGGCTTACTGCTTATGATACCGAACATGTATAAAATCGCGGGCGAATTATTGCCGGGCGTTATTCATGTATCTGCTCGTGCGCTTGCGGCTCACGCGCTGTCGATTTTCGGTGACCACTCTGACGTTATGGCTTGCAGGCAGACGGGCTTTGCTATGCTTGCTTCCGACAACGTACAAGAAGTTATGGACTTAGGCGCGGTCGCGCACTTATCCGCAATAGCAGGTCGCGTACCGTTCTTACACTTCTTTGACGGCTTCCGCACATCACACGAGATTCAAAAGATTGAATGCCTTGATTATGACGATTTGGCGAAAATCGTTGACCACGAGGCTATAAAGAAGTTCCGCGCCAACGCCCTTAACCCCGAGCATCCCGTACTTCGCGGCACGGCTCAAAACCCGGACATCTTCTTCCAAGCTACAGAAGCGGCTAACCCGTTCTATACGGCTATCCCCGGCGTAGTTGAGAAGTACATGGGCGAGATTAACAAACTTACGGGCAGAAATTACCAGCTCTTCAACTACTACGGTGCGCCTGACGCTGAACGCGTTATTATCGCTATGGGCAGCGGCTGTGATATTATTGAAGAAACGATTGATTATATGCTTGAAAAGGGCGAAAAGGTTGGTCTTGTAAAGGTTCACCTATATCGTCCGTTCTCTGTTGAGAGATTCCTTGAAGCTATTCCCGCGACAGCTAAGACGATTGCGGTTCTTGACCGCTCGAAAGAACCCGGCGCGATTGCCGAACCCCTTTACCTTGATGTCTGCACAGCGTTCTATGGCGCGGGTCGTCAAGCTAAGATTGTTGGCGGCCGCTACGGCTTAGGTTCTAAGGACTTCACACCCGCGCAGGTTATGGCTGTTTATGCTAACCTCGCCGAAGAATGCCCTAAGAACAACTTCACAGTTGGTATCGTTGACGACGTAACACACCTTTCATTGCCTGTTGGCAAAGAAATGGACGTTACGCCCGCCGGTACAACCAGTTGCAAATTCTGGGGTCTTGGCTCTGACGGTACAGTTGGCGCTAACAAGAACTCCATCAAGATTATCGGCGACCATACGGATATGTACGCGCAAGCCTACTTCTCCTATGACTCGAAGAAGTCGGGCGGTATCACGACAAGCCATTTGCGCTTTGGTAAGAAGCCGATTCGCTCGTCCTACCTCGTTTCGACGGCCGACTTCGTAGCCTGCCACAACCCATCTTATGTCGATAAGTATGACATGCTGACTGACCTTAAAGAAGGCGGCACCTTCCTACTTAACTGCGCATGGACGGACGCTGAGCTTGAAGCACATCTGCCCGCTGAAATGAAGCGCCAGCTTGCTCTAAAAAAGGTTCGCTTCTACACGCTTGACGCTGTGGGTATTGCGAAAGAACTGGGTCTTGGCAACCGCATAAATACTGTGCTTCAATCCGCGTTCTTCTACCTCAACCCCAGCATCATCCCGTTTGAAGCCGCGCTTAAATATATGAAAGACGCAATCGTCAAGTCCTATGGTAAGAAGGGCGAGAAGATTATAAACATGAACAACGCCGCTGTTGACCAAGGTTATCAGGGTCTTCGCGAAGTTGCCATCCCCGAAGCTTGGGCTAATGCGTCTGACGTAGCTACAGAAGCCGCGTTTACACGTACAGAACCAGACTTTATCAAGAATGTCGTTCATCCGATTAACGCTCAAAAGGGCGATTTGCTACCTGTTTCTACATTCGTAGGGCGCGAGGACGGCACGTTCCCGCAAGGTACGGCCGCTTATGAAAAGCGCGGTATCGCGATTGACGTTCCCGAATGGAACCCCGAAAACTGCATCCAATGTAACCAGTGCTCGTATGTTTGCCCACACGCGGCTATTCGCCCTGTGCTCGTAACAGACGAAGAGAAGGCGAACGCGCCTGAAGGTTTCTGCACAGTTAAAGCTAACGGCAAGGGCTTTGAAGGCTACCAATACCGTATGCAGGTTGACACGCTCGACTGCGCGGGTTGCGGCAACTGCGCTCAGGTTTGCCCCGCTAAGACAAAGGCTCTCGTTATGAAGCCGATTGACACACAGATGTGCCAGATGGAAAACTGGTATTATTCGGTTGATTTAGCCCCGAAGGCTAACCCAACGAACCCCGAAACAGTCAAGGGTAGCCAGTTTGAGCTTCCGCTCCTTGAATTCTCGGGCGCTTGCTCGGGTTGCGGCGAAACACCGTATGCTAAACTCGTAACACAGCTCTTTGGCGACAGAATGTATATCGCGAACGCAACAGGTTGCTCGTCAATCTGGGGTGGTTCCGCGCCTTCTACGCCTTATACAACGAACCACAAAGGTCACGGCCCCGCATGGGCGAACTCCTTGTTTGAAGACAACGCCGAATACGGTCTTGGTATGTACTTCGCCGTCAAACAACGCCGCGAACGCCTCCAAGAAGTCCTTGGCAAGCTTGCCGCATATGGTCTACCCGCTGAATGGGGCTATACAGAAGCCGCTAACGAGTGGATAGCCAACATGAACGACACAAAGGGTAGTATTGCGGCGGCCGAGAAGGTCAAAGCGGCTAACGAAAAGGCTATTGCTGAATGCGGCACATGCGGTTGTGAATGCGACGCTCTCTACGCGGTTGTTGCTGAAAACTATGACGTGCTCGTTAAGAAATCGCAGTGGATTTTCGGTGGCGACGGCTGGGCTTATGACATCGGCTTCGGTGGTCTTGACCAAGTTATCGCTTCGGGCGAGAACGTAAACATACTTGTATTCGACACAGAGGTTTACTCAAACACGGGCGGTCAGTCCTCGAAGGCAACGCCGACAGCGGCTATCGCGAAATTTGCTGCGGCTGGTAAGCGTATCCGCAAAAAAGACCTCGGCATGATAGCTATGAGTTACGGTTATGTCTATGTAGCTCAAATCGGCATGGGCGCAAACCAAGCGCAGACTATCAAGGCAATGGTCGAAGCCGAAAACTACGACGGCCCCTCGATTATCATCGCTTACGCCCCCTGTATCAACCACGGCTTGAAACTCGGCATGGGTTGCACACAGCTACAGACAAAGAAAGCCGTTGAATGCGGTTACTGGCATCTGTATCGCTACAACCCGATGCTTGAGCTTGAAGGCAAAAACCCGTTCACGCTCGACTCCAAGGAGCCTACGGGCGACTTCCTTGAATTCTTGAACAGCGAAACGCGTTACACCTCGCTACAGAGAGAGTTCCCCGAAGTTGCGGACGACTTGTTCGCTCGTGCTAAGGCTGACGCGGTAAGACGTTACCAGACATATAAGAAATTGGCTGAACAATAAGCAAAATTTAAGACGGGGCTCATGCCCCGTCTTTTTTATGGGTTTTGTTGATGCAATCATCTTGAATTAGTAGCGAATGTAGTATATACTAATAAGACAAAGATAAAAACACAGTTCCGGTTGGTAGTCCGGACGCAGTTCAACTGTCAGTAACCTGCCTCCTTGGTTGTCCGTTCTTTGTCAGTACATTTAAGGAGGAATGGATATGGATATAACCATATCAAAACTAACAGTGTTTTTTGAGAAACCGTTTTGGGTAGCTATTTATGAGCGTCAGGATGATGGGCGATATGAGGTTTGCAAGATTACGTTCGGAGCGGAACCCAAAGACTATGAGGTATTCGATTACATCCTCAAAAACTGGCATAGGTTGTGTTTTACCTGGTCTATTGAAGCAGAGCAAAGAATCGTAAGACGTGTAAGTCCCAAACGTATGCAACGGGATATAAGTAAACAGATATACAACGTAGGGACTGGCACGAAAGCCCAACAGGCGCTGAAACTCCAACACGAGCGATTAAAACTCGAAAGAAAAACAAACTACCGAGAAAAGCGCGATGCTGAAAGAGAACGGCTGTTTGAGTTAAGGCAGCAGAAACGTAAGGAAAAACATAAAGGGCATTAAAAAATGGGGCGGAATGCCCCATTTTTTAATAATACTTTAGTTTTGGCTATCAGACAGATGAAGCATGACATAACCTTGCTCCATTTTGCAAAGTGGGCATGTATGCCACGCCTGATTACCTGTCGCTTCATACCCGCATTGGCTGCACTTCCATTTGACGGGTTGGTTTCTTTTATATAGAGTGCCATTCTTCAGATGCGTGTGAATCTCTGACAGTAACATGCTATGGCAGTTCTCCACAGCTGCTACCTTAGTAAACAACGCTGCTCTGTCAGCGAAACCCTCTTCTTGCGCCGTCTTTGCAAAAGCGGGGTAGACGTTCTGATGCTCCTCGGTTTCATTAGCTACGGCAAATTCAAAGTTCTTGACAAAATCCCATTTTTCCTTAAACGGGTAACCCGCGTTTAGTTCCAGGTTTTCAATCGTAGTGTCGCTTGATGACTGAATAGCCGTATAGAACATTCGCGCGTGGTGAAACTCGTTCTCCGAAATTGTCTTGATTGCCTTGGCTAGTTCAAACAATTTCTCCTGCTTCGCCCCATACTCTAAAAACTGATAGCGCACATGCGCCTGACTCTCGCCCGCGAAGGCCTTAACGAGATTTTTAAGTGTCTGGCTGTCTTTCAAATTCATAAATACACCTCCTGTTACAAGTATTTGCAGGAGGGGTGCTTTTTATCGGTTAAATGTATCTCCAAAAAGCATATAATCATAACTCCCACTATGAAACCCGTCAGCTTATATCCCGTCAAAACCTTCGTATCCTCAAACTTACGCCCCTACTCTCGCCTATGCGATAAAAGAGCTCTGTTGGCAAAAAACCTTTCCCTAATTACTTGTATTTTACTATTTTTATGGTATTATTTACAGTAATGGGGGTGCAACATGATGAATAAATGGTTAATTTATCAAAAAGAACGTTTCCCACTGGCACAATACATACCGATGATGGCTGTGTTTGGCTTCTCAGCCGTCAGTTATTCGGCGCACTTGGCAAACCCCGAAAGCAGGTTAAGTGATATAGGGGTCGCGACTTATATAACCGCTATAATATCAACGCTGTTCTGGTTTATGCAGTTACGCATAGCTGATGAACATAAGGATTTCGAAGATGACAGCAAATATCGCCCTCACCTCCCCGTCCATCGCGGGCTTGTTACACTACGTGAACTGCGTTATATCGGTGTTGGGTTGTGTGTTATTCAAGCGGCTCTGGCTGTGTTGATTGATTGGCGTTTGTTGGGTGTACTTGCATTGGTATATCTTTGGTTCGCGCTGATGTCGTTTGAGTTTTTTGTCCCGAAATGGCTTAAAGCACACCCCACGATTTATTTACTGAGTCACATGGCTATCATGCCGCTTATTGATTTGTACGCAATGTCTGTCGAATGGTTGCCACGCGGTGGGGTCATCAGTTTTGGCATAATTGTTTATATGCTATCATCATTCTTTGATGGAACCGTGGTAGAAGTAGGGAGAAAGCTCCGCGCCAAAGAGAATGAAACATACGGCGTTGATACATATACACAGATTTGGGGGCCGAAAAAGGCGATGGCCGTTTGGCTGTTTTGCGTCACTACATCGGGCGTTAGCTCGGTTTTAGCGGCGTTTTTTGTTCGTGTTGGGCTAGAAATGTTGGTTAGCCTATCTACACTTTATGTTGTCGCGATATTTATCTCTGTCAGATTCGCACGAAAGCCTACGGTGAAGAACGCGAAAGTGTTTGAGTATTTCCCGGGAATATGGATGTTTATCATGTATTTTATTCTTGGGGTTCTACCCTTTTTCAAGTAAGGAGGCGGCCGTATGTTCATAATGGATAACGATAACTTCATGCCCGAAAAAATCGGCGGCAAGGCGGCGGCGTTGGCTTTGTTGTCACATTCGGGAGCCTTGATACCAGAATGGTTCGCTCTGACTGTTGATGCCTATCACGCTTGGCGAAAAGGTAGCGTAGAAGATGTAAAAGCATCCGTTGAATCGGCATTGGATAAATTCGGTGACGTTCTGTTTGCTGTGCGTTCGTCGATTGTCGGCGAAGATGGGGTTGAGCATTCATTTGCGGGACAGTTTGAAACATTCCTTAACGTAAACAAATCGGAGGTTTTCGACTATGTCGTTAAGGTTTGGGACTCGGCCATTTCGGAACGTGTTCTGGCTTATAAAAAGGAAAAGGGGCTACGCACGGATTCCGTTCCTGCTGTGGTTATACAGCGCATGGTCAAGGCCGATAGCGCGGGTGTTGCGTTTGGGGCAAACCCTGTTAATGGCAATACGAATCAGAGTATTGTCACGGCTGTATTGGGGCTTGGCGATAAGTTAGTTGACGGTAGTGTTAATGCCGATAATTATGTTGTCATAAAGGGCGTTGTGACACGTTCTGATGTTTCAGGGGATAGGCGGGTTTTGACTGACAAACAGGTACTCGAAGTCGCCGCGTTGGTAAAATCGGCGAGTGCGTTTTTTGGTCGGTATAATGATATTGAATGGGCTTTCGAGGGTGACACCCTCTATCTACTTCAATCGCGCCCGATTACGTCGCTACGATTTTGTACGGCACGTGACAGTGGTATAAATATATGGGATAACAGTAATATCGCGGAGAGTTACAATGGTGTCACAACGCCGCTGACATTCTCGTTTATTAGGCTGGCGTACGAACACGTTTATCGTGAAATGTGCCGCATGTTTGGCGTAAAGGAAAAGCTTATCGAGTCAAACGATTACATATTCAAGCATATGCTGGGTTTGTCGGGCGGTCAGGTCTATTACAACTTGATTACATGGTATAAACTGGTGGCGATTTTACCGGGATATAAGCAGAACACCCATTTTATGGAGCAAATGATGGGGGTCAGAGAAGCCTTGCCGGATAATGTTCGTGAGTTGCTTCCGAAAGTTGGCGGTGGTTCGCTGACGGGCGCGGCGATTCGCTTGCTGTGGTTGTATGGTCAAAACGACAGAAATGTAGACGGTTTTTTCGCGCTGTTGAATGATACGCTTAAATCAAGGGATTTGAGCGACTTGGATTTATATGACCTAGCGGGGTATTACAGGCGACTTGAAGGCCGATTGTTGAAGCATTGGGCGCCCCCTGTCGAGAATGATTTTTTCGCAATGATTTTCTATGGGTTGCTGAAAGCCGCCACACGAAAATTCTGCGGCATAGACGACGAGAACGCCTTTAACGGGCTTTTGCGTGGTTCGGGGGATATCATTAGCGCGGAGCCCGCGCGTCGTGTGCGCGAGATGGCAGAGATGGCGCGACCGAACGCCGACCTTGTGTTTTGTCTTCAAAATGATGACAGATATACTATTGAAAGAAACCTACCTAACGATTTGCGCGCAAAGAAAGATGAATACATAGAAAAATTCGGCGATAGATGTATAGATGAGCTTAAACTTGAGAGCGAAACTTTACGCGATAACCCGTTAACACTTTATCGAGCCATAGGTGGGTTCGCCGCCAGACAGAACACTGACACCATTCAGACGGATTCTTTCGACGCTGACGGCATTATCCGCGCGGCGGGGTTTTGGCGACCGCTCTATAATTGGCTTTTGAAGAACGCCCGCAAGACTGTTCGTCACCGCGAGAATTTGCGCTTTGAAAGAACAAGGGTTTTCGGCACTGTTCGGGCGATATTCCGTGAAATCGGTATGAGATTGGCGAGTTTTGACCTTATCGACGACAAAGAGGATATTTTTTATCTTGAACTGGACGAGATTCTGGGTTATATAGAGGGAGCGGGTACTACGACGAACTTACGAGGGCTAATAAATGTTCGCAAAACTGAATACAGTCGATATAGCGGTGACTGCCCCGATAGGTTTGAAACTTTTGGTTGTGTTGGGTTGAGTCTTAGGCATGAAAAGACCGATAAAACGCCTGAAATAGAAGGCACTCTTAAAGGGCTTGGCTGTTGCCCCGGCGTTGTAAGGGGCAAGGCGCGTGTAATCACCGAACCCCAGAACGCGACAATCCTTCCGGGTGAGATATTAGTGGCGCGGCGAACTGACCCAGGCTGGATAATGCTATTTCCGGCGGCGGCGGGGGTTTTGGTGGAATATGGTAGCTTACTTTCGCACGCCGCCATTGTCTTGCGCGAAATGGGCATACCGTCTGTAGTATCGGTTAAGAACCTACTCGACGCAGTAAAAACAGGCGATATTATTGAGATTAACGGCGAGAAAGGCACGGTGAGAATCATTGAATGAAGCTATAGAAAACCGAGCTAGATTCGATATTATTCGATACGCGCAATGTTGGGAAGATGCCGACATACTGATTGAGGGTCTTGGCGATGTTTCTGACCAAGTTGTTCTTTCGATAGCGTCAGCGGGGGACAACTCGTTTTCTCTGCTGTCAAAAAACCCGAAAAGGGTTTATGCCATTGATTTAAGCCCCGCCCAAATCGCCTGTTGTGAGTTGCGAAAGGCGATGTATCGGGCGCTTTCGTGGGACGAGCACTTGCTTTTTGGCGGGGTTATTGAGGGTGACATGGATAGAATCGGCTTATTTCATTCGCGGCTCAAATCGATGTTGCCCGCCGCCGCACGTGATTATTGGGCGGCTAATATGCCCGTGATTAAGCGCGGGTTTATGACGGTGGGCAAGTTTGAGCGGTATTTTAGCTTGTTTCGAAACTTTGTCCTCCCGCTCGTTCATACAAAACGTGAGATTGACGCGCTTATTCAGCCTAAAACTAAAGGTGAGCGTATCGCCTATTACGAGAATGTTTGGGAGAATGCACGATACAAATTTTTGTTTAAGCTGTTCTTCTCACGGTTTATCATGGGTCGATTGGGGCGCGACAAAGAGTTTTTTAAGTTTGTGGCGGGCGATGTGGCAAATCGCATACTTGCCCGCAGCAAGCACGCGCTGACCGAAATGGATTCGAGCGAAAACCCCTATTTACACTTTATATTGGATGGCAGATATAAAAACTGTTACCCGCACGCGCTAAGACCCGAGAATTACGATTCAATACGCAGAAATCTTGATAAAATCGAGTTTCATGCGCAATCTATAGAATCTTTTGTTGACGGGTATCACGGTGTGATTGATGCCTTCAATTTGAGCGATATATTTGAATACATGCCACAGAGCGGCATGGACGAGCTTTATGGCGCAATGCTACAAAAAGCCGCTATTGGTGCGCGTTTTGCTTATTGGAACATGCTCGCCCCACGCGCCGTATCGAATGTTTTGCGCGAAAAATACCGCATAGAAACGGATAACCCCCTCAATGAACGCCTACTTTTAGCCGACAAGGCCTTCTTTTACAGCAAATTCTATCTGGATGTGGTATCACCATGACGGACTTATTCGCGGCGCTCGGCGTAATGTTCGTTCTCGCTGTCGCCATAGGCATTGTTAAAACGCTTGAAAAGTGGCTGAACCCAGAATTGTCGCGCAAAATCGTACACATAACAATGGGCGTTGTTGCGTTGACGTTTCCGTGGCTATTCGAGAACAAACTGTCTGTCATATTGTTGGCTGTGTTCGCTTCGGTGGCGCTTTTGGCGTTACGTGTCAACAAAACCCTAAGAAGCGGCTTCGGCTCTCCGATACTCGGGATTAACCGTAAGTCCTATGGTGAGATTTATTTCGCCGCTTCGATAGCCGCTGTTTATGCCTTACACGATAACATAGCCGAATACCTTATACCGATTCTCGTCTTAACATTCGCCGACAGTGTCGCCGCGCTCGTAGGCACCAGTTATGGCAAACACAACATGGCCCGTGGTATCGAGAGCGCCAAAAGCGGTGAAGGCAGTATAATGTTCTTTATCGTGGCGTTCATTTGCACGCTCGTACCGCTACAACTAATGACGAGTGTCGGGCGCATGGAGGTACTGTTAATCAGTTTTCTGATTGGGCTGTTAGCCGCAATGATTGAGGCTGTGTCGGCTAACGGGATTGACAATTTGCTGTTGCCGTTGTTGGTGTATAGCTTTGTCAAATATAACATGAGCTTATCGGTTGAGCGGCTTTGTTTGAATTTTGGGATTATGGTATGTTTTCTGGCCGTCAGTGTCGTAATCTATAAACTGACCGAATTGAGCCGATTAGCTGTCGCTTATGCCTTACTTATCGGCTACATTTTAATGGTTCAAGGTGGTATCTGGTGGACTTTGCCGGCATTGGCATTATTTATTACATTCGGTATCTTACCCTTGGCGAACGAAACGGAAAAGGGGTTTAAGCTGACATACCGCATCATAGAGTGCAACTCTCTGGTGGGTGTCTTTTGCCTGTGGCTGTCAACAATCTTTCCGTCATTCGACAGTATCTTCTACACCGGCGCGGCGTTTTCGTTCGCTAGCTTGCTGATGATTGATACATATTGCAGGCTTGTAAACTACCACGATAAAAGCCCATATGCCGCGGCCGTTTCGGCATTGTTGAAATCACTTGTGTTCGTATATTTGCCGTCTGTTCTCGTTAAATTCCTCTACTTTGGTAATATCTCCTTGTTTGTGCCCGCCGCGTTTTTCATTATGCTGGCTGTTTCGGTTCCTGTTGCCGATTGGCTGAACCGGCATTATGGAAAAGACCCCGACGGTCCGAAAAACGCCCTCGCATGGGAAATATCCGTAGGTTCACTCACTGCCATAATCATACTTTCGGAGGTGTGTTATGAATATCTTTTTAGATAAAGGGTATATCGGCTGTTTTGAAATGATTGATGCTGACGACGGGAAAAAGCGACTTACAGAAGCTGTAAATACATTACGTATTGCGGGGCATAAGCACGTAATTGCGCCAATAGACGGTGACACATGGCATAAATACCGCCTTGTCAGTAAAACCATGGGCGAAAAGCCCTTCCCCATGGAGCCACAAAACCCGTTGTGGTATAATGATGTCTATCAATCAGTAGGATTCAAGCCGATAAAGCGTTATGTTTCAGAGATATTTACGATAACAGACAGCATAACGGCAAAACCCGATGCAAGGATTCGTGAGTTTAACAAGGGCGACATCGATGGTGAGTTGATGCGTATATACAGATTGTCTGTTAATGGCTTTCAAGACAATTTTCTGTATTCGCCCATATCACAGGGCGAGTTTCTCTCAATGTATACGCCGATTCTTCCGTTGCTGGACAGTGAGTTCACGTTATTAGCCGAAGTTGACGGTGAAGCCGTAGGGTTTTTGTTCGCATTTGTTTTTGAAAATCGTCTAATCTTAAAAACAATGGCCGTCCTACCTAAGTTCAGACGTTACGGCATAGGTAATGGGTTGTTCAGTCAGGCATTGGCTAATGCCCGCCGCCGAGGTATAACGACCGCAATCGCCGCACTCATGTCTGACGACAATAACTCGCGCAAGTTGTCGTCCCATTACGAAAGCCGCGTTATTCGTGAATATACGTTATACCAACTGGAGGTATAGCATGAATATATTGAATCTACTGAAACCTTCTGATAAAATCGCGCTCATACAAGGCAACAACCGTGTGACCTTCGCCGAGTTACTGGAGAGTGGCGGCGCATTCGGTTCGGCGTTATCTGAAACGGGTGTTAAAAATGGCGATTCGATTCTGTTATTCGTGCCTTTATCGATTGACCTGTATATCGCCATGACAGGGTGCTGGAGTATCGGAGCCGTCCCCGCTTTTATTGACTTATCAAACGGCGCCGCGTTTATCGGTAGAAGTATTGAGCGGCTAAAACCGAGCGTTATAGTGTGTGATTGGATGACGGGTTTAATTCGGTTCTTTAACCCGAATTTTCGCAAGATTCGACCGATAAATGTCAAAAAGCGCGGGGGGAAATCGGCGGGAATTATTGACCTTCCGAACGAACACCCCGCGATTATCACATTCACGAGCGGTTCAACGGGGCTTCCTAAGGCCGCCGTTCGAACGCATGGTTTTTTAATCAATCAATACAATGTTCTAAGCAAACACCTTGATTTTAACGAAAACCATGTGGATTTGGGTACATTACCCGTGTTTACCCTAGCTAACATGGCATCTGGCATGACGACGTTATTACCCGATAAGAGCCTTCTCTCAAACATAAATACCGCCAAACTGGCCAAACAAGCAGAACACGAACAAGTCACGCGAATGGTTTGTTCGCCCGCGCTGTTTTCTGCCCTTCTCTCTCACACCGCCCTACCCGCTTTGAAGCTTGCATATCTGGGCGGTGCGCCTGTTTACCCAAGTGTGTTATCACGTGCTATGAAACATACCGAAGTAACGGTTGTTTACGGTTCAACGGAAGCTGAGCCTATAGCTTCAATACGCGCATCTGATATGTCGGAGGAAGACAAAAACGATATTCGCTCAGGCAAAGGCTTGCTTGTAGGGCATGTGGTACCTGAAGTTGAATGTGTCATTGGTGAATCGGGCGAGATTCTGGTTTCGGGTGATACGGTACTAAGCGGATACCTTGATGGAATCGGCGACAGCGAGAACAAAATTCGGCAAAACGGAAATATTTGGCATCGAACAGGTGACGCGGGACGTTTCGACGAGCAATCCCGCTTGTGGCTGTTGGGAAGGGTTTCACAAGTCATCAATGACCAATATGGCACGCTCTATCCTTTTTGTGTAGAGTGTATCCTAGACAGTCGCTTCGGTATCAGAGGGGCAATTCTCACATTAGATGGTGAACGTGTTGTAATTATTGAGCGTAACACGGTGAAAGCAGATGATGTGCTTGAAGCGCTGAAGCCTTGTCATATCAGTCGGGTTATTGCAATTCGAAAGCTTCCCATGGACAGTCGGCACAGGGCTAAGATTGATTATGCGAAACTTCTGCAACAATTCAGATGAGAACTCGTTTAACTTACAACGGTAAGTTTTGAATGAAATAATTTGATTGGTGATGATTATGACAAACAAAGAAATGTTAAGCACTGTACAGACACAATTGGCAATCGACATGAATTGTAATGTTGATGATTTTAACGGCGAAAAAGACAGCATAGTTTTCACACTTGATAAGAAGAACCCGGGTCATCGGCCTTTCCCACGTGGAGATTATCATTTTCAGATGATTTCGATGGGTAAGGCGATAGTTATATCAGCTTCTGAGGTTTTATTGCCGACAATCAAAGAATATGTAAACGGTAAAACGCGTGACGAGGTGTTTTCCGCGCCGTTCGTGAATGGTCAAGGCCTGTATTATCTACCCGATTTGGGCAAAATGCCTAACTTGCCTGCCCCTGGCGGGTTTCAATATGTAATACTCGAACGCGCCGACATACCTGCTCAGTACTCGCTCGAGGGATTCAGAAATGCAATACAATATAATGTTGACCACCCACGCCCCGATGTACTCCTGACGCTTGCAAAACATAATGATACGGTTGTTGGTATGGCCGGTGCAAGCTTAGATTGTTCTTCAATGTGGCAAATCGGTATGGACGTTTTACCCCAAGCACGTAACAACGGTCTTGCCGCGTATCTCGTGAATCGGCTCGCGCATGAGATTCTTGGGCGTGGTATTGTACCTTACTATGCCACTGCTACCAGTAACATAGCGTCACAGCGCGTCGCCCATCGCGCAGGTTTTGCCGTAGCTTGGGTCAACGCATACCGCGGGGTTTTCCCTGATTACGAAATACTGCCCACGTGTTAGACACGCGGGCAGTTTCATTTTCATCATTTGTGCATTAGCTTTGTATTCAACAGTAAAATCCCAATCATCCGTTTTTTACAAACTCCTCATAGAGCTTCTCTAACCCGCGCTTTTCCAGACGTGATACGTAACTCCTTGAAATGCCGAGTTTTTTCGCAATCTCGCGCTGTGTCAGCTCGGTTTGACCACCCAACCCATAACGCAGTGAAATTATCGCGCGTTCTCGCCCTTTCAGCGCCTTGCTGAACACCTCGATAAGCCGCCTAATCTGCATCTTTAGCCCAACTTGTTCCTCAACGCTGTCGTCACCCGACGGCAACATCTCGATAACCTCCATCTCGTTCCCCTCTTTGTCTTCGCGTACGGCATCGTGTAAGAAGGTTTCGTTTTGGTACTTTTTAATTGAGCGTAGGTGCATAAGTATTTCATTCTCTATACACCGTGACGCATAAGTGGCAAGCTTAATCCCCTTGTCTGACTTGAATGTCGCCACGGCTTTGATTAAGCCGATAGTGCCGACGGAGATTAAGTCGTCCTTGTCAGTGTTCTGGTTGGCGACGTACTTCCGCGCGATGTGAGCAACAAGGCGCAGGTTACGCTCGATGAGTATGTTTTTGGCTTCGGTGCTACCCGCTGCCATTTCGGATAGGTATTTCTGTTCCTCGGCTTGAGTGAGCGGCTGTTTGAACGATTGACCTGAGGCAAAGGCGAATGCGAAAAAACAGCTGAAAATAGCCGAAAACATAGCTGCACCCCCATAGCTATACATTGTAGTATATGTGGGGGTGTTTATCCTTGTGTTTGTTAGTTGTATTAAAGTAGGTCTATTTTCTCAATTCTAACGCATGTTGTGCCGTCAAATGTCAATACCACTGCCCAAGGCATTTTGTCAATCAT
>CAZOVK010000023.1:0-32339 GCA_964583165.1 uncultured Defluviitaleaceae bacterium
CGCGTTTTTCCATTTGATTGTCTGCGACAACATAGACATAAGGCGCGCCGTTATCATACAGTATGGCTTGAAGTGGCAGCTTGATAACATTCTCACGCCTATCCAAGATTATTTCAAGGTCAACGGTATAACCCGATTTCAGCGCCGTATCAGCGTTTTTGACCGTGATTTCAACGGGTACGTTGACCTCGTCGCCCGAGTTCGTTTCCTTCTTAACGCCATGCGTTGAAATCTTAGTAACCTCTCCATAGAAAGCCATATCGGGCAGCCCCCCCGCCGTAAGACGCACCTGTTGCCCTGTTTTTATCTGTGGGCTTTCAAACTCCGAGATGTCCGCACGGACAATAAGCTCCGATAAGTCCAGCAATTTCACAAGCGCGGCGCCCTTCGCGGCCTGTTGCCCCGCTGTGACATAGACGGCAACGACACTGCCCGACACGGGCGATACGGTTTCCTCAACCAAATCGTCCATTTGCGCCTGAATGCGCTCTACTTCCAGCATATTGAGCCTAACCGAGTTGTCGGCCAACGTATATTGTATCTGTGTAGATTCGTCTTCCAACTTAACCAGCGCATTTTCATAGCGTTTTTGCGCATCTTCGAGCTGAACCTCACGATATGCAAGCGCCTGACGCTTCGTTTCAAGCTGCAACCTTAAATCCGAAATCCCAGACTCCGCATTATCAAGCGCAAGCTTAATCTGGTCATACTCATATTGCGTAATCAACCCCGCGTCCAACAGAATTTCATTATTAGCCTGTGTATTCTGTAAGTCAGCGATACGAAGATTGGACTGCTCAATCTTGATTTCAACACTCTTAATATCATTCGCCGCATCAGAAATATTCTTCAACGCAGTCGTAATGTCAGACTGATATTGCAAATCCTCATTGCCTGAAATGGGCGCAACAAGATTGTCACGATTGAGTCGCGCATTAGCAACGAGAATTTGCGCCTCCTGCAAGTTGCGTTCAAGCGTTGCGAGTTCCTTTTCAATGTCATAGGTAATAAGCGTATCACCGGATTCAACCGAATCGCCCTCTTTGACCGCCACATTACCCACAGTTTCTGCCGTGCGCAAATAGAGCGTGACGCTATCCTTCTCGCTCAAATTGCCCGAAGCGACAACGGCGCGTTCAACATCACCGCGCGACACAGTTTCTGTTTTATAAGTCGCCATGATGTCAACCGGGCGATTCGAATACTGATAGTATAAATACCCACCGACACCAAGCGCGGCCACGACAACCACGGCAATCACACCTTTCACAATCTTCCCCATGTTACACCCCCGCTATTCGACGCTCTTGAGCGCCTCAACCATGTTGATTTTCTTGAGTTTGCCCGCACTCACCCAGTTAACAAGCAGTGAAAACAGAATCGTCAGGGCTATCGAGTATACGTAACTCATAAACTTAACCTCACGCCCGAACATTATCATTTCCGTTTCTGCCGACAGCACTACATATAAATGAAGAAACACGCCAAAAACCATGCCCACCACACTGCCAATCAACGTCAACAGCGCGTTTTCACGGAAGATATAGGCGCTGATTTCCTTGTCATAGAAGCCCAAAACCGCGATTGTTGCGAGTTCGCGCTTGCGTTCAGTGATATTTATGTTCGTGAGGTTGAGTAGCACAATAAATGCAAGCGCCCCAGCCGATACAATGAGTACGATAATAACGGAGTTCAGACTGGCTATCATATCGTCAAAACTGTCTATCATTTCGTCCATGTATTGCACAACCGCAACACCTTTTAGGTCAAGCAGGCTCTCCGCAAGCTTAAGACGGTTGATTTCGTCACGATTGACGATACTATAAATCATATTATACTCGGGCGGTTCGTTATAGATAAATTCATATTGCGTTTTAGACATGTACACATTGTGCATAAAATAGTGCTCGGTAATGCCCTCTATCTGCACATCTATGAATTTACTGTCAGAGTCTTTGAGCGTCAGCGTATCACCCACCTTCAAGTCCAGCAAGGTCGAGAGCTTCTCGGTAATGACAACGCCACTCTCAGACAAAGGTAAGGTATCACCTGTTACCCTGTCTTGAAAGTTGATGAAATAGCGGAGTTTCTCCAAATCCTCGGGCGCAATAACGCTACAACTGATAACACGCCCGTTGCCGCCATACGCATCCATACTCTTTGAATATGCGGAGATGCTGTTATTAACAATCGGACTTTGCCGCAGTTCATCTCGCACTTTCTTCAAATCTCCTGACTTTGACGTGTCAGTTAACCCGATAATCTGGTTGTATATATATACCTTTGAAAACTGGTTGCCTACTATGTCCGAAACAGAATCGCGAACGCCAAAGCCCGTAATTAGTAGTGCGGTACAACCACCAATACCAATGATGGTCATGAAGAAGCGTTTTTTATAGCGGAAGAGATTTCGAATCGTGACCTTATGCGTGAATTTCAAGTTATTCCAAAGAATCGGTATCTTTTCTAGGAAGGTTCTCTTGCCTGCCTTAGGCGCACGAGGGCGCATGAGGTTCGACGGCGTTTCGCGCAACTCATTCGCGCATGAATAAATCGCCGCGAACAAGGTACAACCAACACCCAAAGATATGCCAGTGAGCCAGACCCCATAGTCCATAGGCGTTTGTGGCTGTGGAATTGTATACAAAAGGCTATACGCCGTCATTATCGTCACAGGGAAGAACTTCATGCCGACAAAGCCACCAATAAAACCGCCGATAAGCGTGGGCAACGCCGCGTAGATGATATATTTCATCATTATCGTGAAATTGCCGTAGCCAAGGGATTTCAATGTGCCAATCTCTGTGCGGCGTTCGTCAACCAGGCGCGTGATACTCGTCAAGCTCACAAGCGCCGCGACAATGAAGAAAATAAGCGGGAAGACCTGCCCTATAGCCGTGATTTTGTCGCTGTCGTCGCTGTAGCTTGAAAACCCGGGGTTCGTGCCACGGTCAAGGATATACCATTTAGGCGTGTCGAGCTTATCGAGCGCCGAACGCGAATCAGCAAGCGTTATCCGCGCCGCGTTGATTTTTTGTTGACTTTCTAGTTTCTGTGCTTGAAAATCGTTGTTTTGTTCAGCCAAAGAAGAGCGTTTTTGTGTTATAATACGCAAACCGTCAGACAGTTGGGCTTGCGCAACGACTATCTGTTTCTTCGCGCGTTCAATCGTAGCTTGCGATACATTCAAAATTGCTTGCGTATTCAAAAGTCCGTCACGCGCCGCCGAGATTTGCGCCAATCCGTTTTCCAAACCGTCCAGATTCGCATAGTATTCTTCATTCGACATATAGGAGCGGTTCTGGTTTATACTGTTCAGATCGTTCAATAAATCATTCTCTGTTGACGTAATCGCGGCGATACCGTCTAACAATTCATTCTTGCCCGAAATCAACTTAGCCTCGCGCGCCAACATTTCTGCCGTCTGGTTATCGAGTTCGCGTTGATTCCTCAACAAATCGTCAAACGCGGCGCTCAATTGCTTCTCCGCGTCCGCTATCGTTTTTTCTGTTTCTTCGAAAATAATGCTTGCCGTGGCTTCGCTGTCGTTCAACTCAAATTCAGCCGCAGTAATCGCCGCATAACGCCCTGCCGTCAGCTCAACAAATCGTTTCTGTGCGCGAATATCTCCCACGTTTTCAAGCTTCGATACAACCTCTTCTATCAAATCATCATACGCATCAGAAAAAGCATTGAGTCGCGCGGCGCCCTCAACAATCACATATGCTTCAGTATAAATGGGCATCAAAAACGCCGCCTGTGGCACATAGATGTAACAATCCACAAGTCCGTTGCCGACAGAACCCGTTCCGCGGTCACGTGATACGTAATACGGCGATTCAACCACACCCACAACCGTAAAACGATTAAACCGCAACTTATTGCGAATATCTGCTTTCTTACCACTGGTCAACGTGAAAGTGTCGCCCACGCGCAGACCCAGAGAACGCAAAAAGGAACGCTCAACCAGCGCTTCATTGTTTTTCTGGGGTAATCGCCCCTCCAGTAATAGCGGGTTGTTCACACGTTCAGCATCCATTGCCGCAATATCAAACGCGTGAATCTTCACAATCGTTGACCTGTCGGTGTTAAACGCCATAGCGTCAAGGGTATATGTAGCAACCACCTGTTCAACGCCCGCAACAGCCTTTATCGCGGTTATATCGTCCTCATTCAGACCCATTGTCGATACAACGCGTATATCCATAAGCCGCTGATTGTCACAAAACGTGTCACCAGTCAACCTCATATCATTACCCGTCGCACCTAATCCACCATAAAAAGCAACCCCAAGCATAACAATGGCCAAAATGCCAAAGAATCGCCCCGGGGCATTCCTTATCTCTCGAAAGATGTCCTTAAAAAACGCACTCATTCTACCACTCTATTTGTTCAATCGGTGTCGGGTTTTGGTTCGTCACTATGTCAAGGATTTTACCGTTTTTCATGCGGATGACGCGGTCAGCCATAGGTGTAATCGCAAGGTTATGCGTGATGACAATGACCGTCATGCCATTCTGGCGGCAAGAATCCTGCAATAACTTCAAAACCTCTTTGCCTGTCACATAGTCCAATGCGCCTGTCGGTTCGTCACAAAGAAGCAGTTTCGGGTTCTTCGCTAGCGCACGCGCAATCGACACGCGCTGTTGCTCACCACCCGACAGTTGTGACGGGAAGTTGTTCATACGTGCCGCAAGTCCCACTGACTCTAAGACCTTGCGCGGCTCCAGACTGTTCTTGCAAATCTGTGATGCAAGTTCTACATTCTCCAACGCCGTCAGATTTTGCATCAAATTATAGAACTGAAACACAAACCCAATATCCACGCGCCGATATGAAATCAACTGTGACCGATTATATTTCTCGACGTGGCTACCATCAACAACCAGACTACCACCGTCCGACGTATCCATTCCGCCTAGGATATTCAAAACCGTACTCTTGCCCGCACCCGAAGAACCCACAATCATTGCGAGTTCTCCTTTTTCTATATCAAAAGATACACCGTCAACGGCATTGACAGTGACCTCACCCATGCGATACGTCTTTCGTACATCCGTTAAACTGATAAACGCCATAATTAGTATTTAATGACAGACTCAACCACATGCGGTTTCAAAACTGCCGCGCCGTTCAGCCCGACAAGCTCAATGAGGAAGAGCGTCCGCACAACCTCACCGCCCATCTCCTCAACCAAATCGCAAACAGCCTTCGTCGTGCCGCCCGTAGCTATCAAATCGTCAACAATAATGACCTTTTGACCGGGTTTAATCGCGCCTTCATTGATTTCGATTGTTGCACTACCGTATTCTAGGTCATAAGTCTTAGAAACCGTTTTGCCCGGCAACTTCCCCGCTTTTCTGACTGCCACAAAGCCCTTATCCAACATGAGCGCCAATGGTACACCAAAAATGAAGCCGCGCGACTCGGGGCCGACAACCAAATCAAACTCCAAATCCTGAATTTTGGCCGCCATTGCGTCCATTGTTTCGTGCAGTAAATTCGGCTCTTCCAAAAGCGGGGTGATGTCGCGATAAATAATGCCCGCGTGCGGGAAGTCATAAACAGTTCTAACGTGCTTTTCAAGATTCATGGATGCGCTCCCTTAGTTAAATTTCCAGTCGAGTAGCTTTAGGTCAACAGATACGTTACCATTATACCTATTTATGTTAAGATTGTATAGTACATTTATTGAGAATTTCTTTCTTAGTATGCCCGATTTGAGGGTTTGCGCCGCGTCTGCGCCCAAAGTTTCTACAATGTCAGCGCAAAAGCGTTCTGCCTTACCGAAAGCAATGGCTTTAAGGGGTGAACCACTCGGGTTTTCTATTGTCAGCCGCAGTGTCGTTTTAGTTGCGCCTATTACGGCGGCTTCTGTCACTATCGCGCCGTATGTCGCAAATGTAGGCTCCGGGTTGTCCTTGCCGAATGGCGAAAAACGCGCAAGTTCGGCGGCGAGTTCGTATGTAATCTGTTCGGGTGATAACTCCGCATCATAATGCAGAATGGTTTCACAGTCCGATTCAGTCAATTTGCAGGTTTCGTTCAATTTCTCGCGTAACTCATCCACACGTTCGGGTAAAATCGTCAGCCCAGCCGCCATACTGTGACCGCCAAAGCGCTCGAACAACTCTTTATGCGCCAGTAAACCCTCAAACATGTCATAAGCGGGAATACTCCGCCCCGAACCCTTGATAAACTCTCCGCTTTTTGTCAACATGATAACAGGTCGTGACAACACTTCACGTACACGTCCTGCGACAATGCCAATAATGCTTTCATGCACATTTTCAGCCAAAATAACCTGAACCATATCGCCCGAATTCTTAGACTTCTCCAGTATTTGAAGCGTCTGCTCAACAGCCGTTTGCGTCATAGCTTTGCGCTCGTCATTGAGTTCGATTAGTTTAGCGGCATAAATCTCCGCTTCCATCTCATTGTCCGTTAAGAACAGTTCAACCGACATCTTCGCGTGGGTCAACCGCCCTGTCGCATTGATACATGGCCCGAGAATAAAACCGATTTCAAAACAACCAATACGTTTGTCAGCGTAATTTCGTAGTCGTATCAACGCGTTCAAGCCCTTGTTCGTGTTCGAGCGCGAGTTGATGAGTTCAATTCCATTCGCAACAATTATGCGGTTGTCACCAATTAAGCTTACAATATCACAAACCGTTGCGATTGCCCCGAAAATCATGAGTTCTTCTCGTAACGCAAACGGTATACCCATATGTAAGTGCATAATCTCCGCGAAACGATACGCCAAAGCCCCCGCGCACATCAACTTAAACGGGTATGGGCAATCACGCCGCTTAGGGTCAATCACAGCCCTAGCGGGCGGAATTATGTCCGTACGCGAACCGTCTTCGGCTTCAATAAACTGCGGCTCGTGGTGGTCAATAACGATTACTTCAACGCCCAACTTATTGGCGTGCTCAATCTCTGCGTGCGCCGCGATGCCATTATCCACGGCAATAATAAGCCGCGCGCCCTGCTCATAAATACGGTCAACGGCGGCTATATTCAGCCCATAGCCTTCTTCTTCCCGCGCGGGTATATAATAAGAAGTATCCGCACCCAGCGCCCTAAGTGCCTTCACAAGAATGACCGTACCCATAACGCCATCCACATCATAGTCACCATAGACAACAACGGGCGTTTTTTCATTTATTGCTTTTACGACAGCAAGGACGCATTCATCAGCGCCCTCGCAAGTCATAAAATTCCCCAGATATTGGGGTTTTGGATTTAGATATATCGTGGCGGCGTTCTTTGAACGCACACCACGATTCGCAAGTGCCTTACATGCCGTTTCTGACAAATTCAGCACTTGTCGCATTAACGCAAGATTCGCTTCTGTCTGGTCTTCAAGCCATTTCATTTCTTCTTGGCCGCCCTATTCGTCATTGTGTACCAAATAGATACAGACAAGAAGATGGACGAATACGTACCCGCTATTATACCGACAATAATCGGCATCGCGAAGTCCTTAACAGCGGTCACGCCCGTAATATAGAGCAAAATAATGACAATCAGTGTGGTAAGTGACGTATAAACCGAACGCGGCAATGTCTGCATGATAACCGAATTAACAAGTGTTTTGTTATCGCGGTTCGGGTAAATCTGCTTATCGGCACGCATTCTGTCAAATATAACGATTGTCGCGTTAATCGAATAACCCACAACTGTCAAAATCGCGGCGATAAATGTATAGTTTAACGGCACGCGGAATATCGCATAGGCCGCCAGCACCACAAGCGCGTCATGAACGAGCGCGAGAATCGCAGAACCACCCGTAACGATATTCTTGAAACGGAAACTTACATAAATCAACATGGCGATACACGCGATTGAAACCGCAAGGAATGCCGTGCGTTGCATTTCTGTTGAGATTGTCGGGGCGACATCGTCAGAGTCTAGTAAGTCAGCGTTTGTGATGCCGTATTTCTCAATAAGAGCGTTTGTCAAGGACGTACGCGTCTGTGAATCAATGTTTTTCAATTTAATACTAACTTCGTTCGTGCCAACAATTTTATGAATCTGTGCGCCTGTTTGACCTGTTATCTCTTGAACAACCGCGTCAATGTCAGTATTATTGAAGTCCTGCTTCAAATCATAGTGAAGGCTTGTGCCGCCCGAGAAGTCAACATCGAAGTTAAACGCACCGCCGCCTGATATTCCGTTAATGAGCATGAACGCTAAACCCGCAACAATCACGACACCGCTGATGACATAGTATTTGCGGCGGTTCTCGATAATCGGCAAACCCTGTTTCTCATCATCTTTTTTCAGGAACTTCCAGTCAAACGAGGGCATGTACATACTCGATTTATTAAGCCCCGCGCCAATGAACGCACGCATAATCACACGTGTGACAACCAGCGCCGTGAACATTGATAGGATAATACCAATCGCCAGAGTCTGCGCGAAGCCCTTGACAGGCCCTGTGCCCAGCCAGAACAGCACGAGAGCCGATATAAGCGTTGTCACGTTACCGTCCAAAATAGCCGAGAACGCAGACTTAAACGCCGACTCAACCGCATATTTCATAGCCTTATTCTTATTATTCAGAATCTCTTCTTTCAAACGCTCGAATATAATTACATTCGCGTCAACCGCCATACCTATTGACAGTATGATACCGGCGATACCGGGCAGTGTCAGTGTCACACCAAGAAGCGACAGCACAAGCAAGTCCAGCGCGACATAGATGACAAGCGCCAAGTCAGCCGCAAGCCCCGCGAATTTGTAAATCGCAATCATAAACAAAAGAACGAGAATCGCGCCGATTGCGCCGCCCAATAAGCTCTTTTCAAGCGAGTTGGCGCCCAAACGCGCACCTACTACATTCACATTAACAACTTTAAGAGCGAACGGCAACGAACCCGCCTTAATGAGTTGCGCAAGTTCTTCACTGGTTTCAGGCGTGAAATCACCTGAAATATAAGCCTTACCGTCCGTTATAGCTGTCTGAACAGTCGGACTGCTGATGGTTCTGCCGTCCAACACGATATTGATACGCTTACCCAAGTTAACTTCTGTCGCCTGTTTGAATAACTCGCGCCCCTCGTCAGTAAATTCGAGGTGGACGACATATTCAACGACGCCTCCCTGTGTGGTCTGCATGGCGCCCTTATACGCGTCTTTAACGTGCTCAAAGCCCTTCAGAACAACATTGCCGCTTTCATCTTCAAACGTAAGCTGCGCCGTCTGTCCGATTTCACGGACGGCCGCTTCCGGGTCTGAAACGCCCGGCATTTCTATGCGTATGCGGCTGGAGCCTTGTTGAGCCACGGTTGATTCCGTTGAGCCGCGTCTGTCTAAACGCCCGCGGATAAGACTTATCGCAGAGTCCATTTCTGCCGGTGTGGGGTTCACGCCGTCGGCTTCATAAACGACAGCCACACCGCCGCGCAAATCAAGCCCTTGCTTGATGGTAGAAGCCGAAAGCTGTTTGTTCGTGCCAATACCAAAGTAGGAGACAGCCGATAAAACCACGGCTATAAGCACAATCCCCAGAATAATCAAGCGATTCTTTTGTTTCATACAAAACCTCCAATGACATTTCGCTAACAGCCTCACTGCTGCCAAACCAATCGATTATAGATTATAACACAAATTCTGGTTTTTGCAATTGGAAATTTAGAATTTTGTCGAAGATTTTGGCGAATTGTTGACAAATACCTCTACAATGTGTTAACATTCGCACAGGTCAATATGCCTAGGGGCGTTTTTGCTGATTCTTCCTTCCGTTTGTGAAGCTTATGTCAAACAACGGTGGGAGGTGATTGGATGGAATACATAAGTGTTGATATGGCTCTGCTTATAGTTATGGTGTTCTTCAGTACCATAACAATGACTATCAGTTTTATAACCGTAGTGATTGTCATTGCACAAGCCACCTCCAAGAAAAAAGCGAAAAATAAAAAAAGTCGCCCCGATGTTCGTTAGCAGACGGACGGGCGACTGTTTTCTCAACTGAAGTGATGAATCAGTAGGCCTAAGTATATCGACCCACGTCGGGAGAAGGCTCAATTTCTCTCGACGTTTCTATTCTAACACAGGGCGTATCTTGCGTCAAGCATATATTCACAGAGTCCCGATTTTATTGGGCATTAGTTAATTCCTACAACATTTTTCGGCTGTTTCGTGTAATGGATTTGTAAATTTTATCCCAAAACGATTGCTTTTATATGCCTATTATGTTATAATTCTTTGGCTATAGATAATCAACCATTATAATAGAAGAAATTCAGGAGGGAAACGCATGGGAGTTCCGGCAAGTATTTTGACGGATGACGTGAAATCTCGTATCAGCGAGATAATACAACACAATAGCGCGAAACAGGGCGCGCTTATGAGCGTCTTGCATGAAGTTCAGGAGTATCTGGGCTATATCCCCTATGAGGTTCAGGTGTTTATCGCTGAACAGATGAATGTACCCGTGACCGAGATTTACGGCGTTGTGACTTTCTATTCGCGCTTTACGATTAACCCGGTTGGCAAATATAAAATCGGCGTTTGCCTTGGCACGGCTTGTTACGTTAAGGGCTCTGACAAGGTTTTAGCTGAGGTCGAGAAGGCCGTGGGCGTTAAGGCCGGTGAAACGCGCGCTGACGGGCTCTACTCGGTTGAAGCCACGCGTTGTATCGGCGCATGTGGTCTAGCTCCTGTTATTACAATCAACGAAGACGTGTACGGCAAACTTGTACCCAGTCAAGTAGCCGCAATTATGGAAAAATATAAGTAATTTGAAAGGGGTAAAACATGAAATCAATCGCCGAATTAAAGGCCATTCGCGATAGAGCAAAGCAGCAGGTTGACTTGCGTAAAGAAAAGGACGGCTACAAAATCGTTGTTGGCATGGCAACATGCGGCATAGCGGCCGGCGCACGCCCCGTTATGGAAGCGCTACTCACCAAAGTTACGCGTGATAACCTTGATAATGTTACGGTAACGCAAACAGGCTGTATCGGTATCTGCCGCCTTGAACCCGTAGTAGAAGTCTTCGCGCCTAACGGCGAGAAGTTCACATATGTCAAAATGACAGCCGAAAAGGCAGAGAAAATCATTGCCCAACATATCGTAATGGGCAAGCCCGTTGTTGAATATACCATTGGCGCCGAAGAAGGCAAATAGTCGCTTGAACCTGCAATAGCTATCATAGGAGGGTAAACATGGAATTTTTCCGTTCGCATGTGCTGTGTTGCGCGGGAACCGGCTGCTCGTCTTCCGGCTCAGCCAAAATCGCGGCGCGGTTAGAAGAAGAAATAGCGAAAAACAGCCTTGAAAAAGAGATTAAAATCGTAAAAACCGGCTGTTTCGGTCTTTGCGCTTTGGGCCCCATTGTTATTGTCTATCCCGAGGGCGTGTTCTATAGCCTTGTAAAAGAGGAAGACGTGCCCGAAATCGTTTCAGAACATTTGCTTAAAGGGCGTATTGTTCACCGCCTTGTTTATGATGCGACAAAGACAGAAACGGACGAAATCGTTTCGCTTAGTCAAGTCGATTTCTATAAAAAACAGAAACGTATTGCACTTAATAATTGCGGCGTAATTAACCCGGAAAATATTGAAGAATATATCGCTAACGAAGGTTATCAGGCACTTGCGAAGGCATTGACCGAGATGACACAAGAACAGGTCATTGACGAGGTCAAAAAGAGCGGTCTGCGCGGGCGCGGCGGCGGCGGCTTCCCGACGGGGCTCAAGTGGCAGTTTACTTACCAGTCGCCGGGCGACCAGAAGTATGTGGCTTGTAATGCGGACGAGGGCGACCCGGGCGCGTTTATGGACAGGTCTGTACTTGAAGGCGACCCGCACGTAATTATCGAAGCAATGGCAATCGCAGGTTATGCTGTGGGCGCAAACATGGGTTATGTCTATGTCCGCGCTGAATACCCAATTGCCGTCAAGCGCCTGCAAATTGCTATTGAAGACGCGCGTAAATATGGGCTTCTCGGTAAAGACATCTTCGGCACAGGCTTCGAGTTCGATTTGGAAATCCGTCTTGGCGCGGGCGCTTTCGTCTGCGGCGAAGAAACGGCTCTTATGCGCTCAATCGAAGGTCTTCGCGGCGAACCACGTCCGCGCCCGCCGTTCCCGGCTTCTAAGGGCATTTTCGGCAAACCCACGGTTTTGAATAATGTTGAAACATACGCTAACATTCCGCAAATAATACTTAACGGAGCAGACTGGTTCCGCTCAATCGGTACGGAGAAATCCCCGGGCACGAAGGTTTTCGCTGTCGGCGGCAAGATTAACAATACCGGCCTTGTTGAAGTACCTATGGGTACGACATTGCGCGAAGTAGTGTTTGACATTGGCGGCGGTATCCCCGGAGGTAAGAAATTCAAGGCGGCTCAGACAGGCGGCCCATCCGGCGGCTGTATCCCCATGGAATTGATTGACACACCTATTGACTTTGACTCATTGACGGCTATCGGCTCTATGATGGGCTCGGGCGGTCTGATTGTCATGGACGAAGATAACTGCATGGTTGATATTGCGAAATTCTTCCTTGAGTTTACAGTTGATGAATCTTGCGGCAAATGCCCGCCCTGTCGTATCGGTACGCGCCGTATGCTAGAAATTCTTGAAAAGATAACAAGCGGCCGCGGCGAAGAGGAAGACATTGCGCGTCTTGAAGAGCTGGCTCATTCGATTAAACAATCTGCGCTCTGCGGCCTCGGTCAAACCGCGCCAAACCCCGTACTTTCGACTCTGCGTTACTTCCGCCATGAGTATGAAGCGCATGTGCGCGACAAACGCTGCCCGGCCGGCGCATGTAAAGAGCTTACGAAGGTCACGATTATCCCCGATAAATGTAAGGCTTGCTCGCTCTGCAAGAAGGCTTGCCCGGTTGACGCTATTCAAGGCGAACGCAAGGTTGTCCATGTGGTTGACCAAAGTAAGTGTATCAAATGCGGCGCTTGCGTAGAGAAATGCCCGTTTAAGGCGATTGAGTTCAGATAGGACTAAGGAGGTAAACTAATTGGAAACTGTCAATATTACCATAGATGGCAAGAAAATGACTGTTCCCGCCAACTATACGATTTTACAGGCGGCGCAGGACGCTGAAATCAACATACCCACCCTTTGCTACCTAAAGAATATCAACGTCATTGGCGCCTGCCGTATGTGCTTGGTTGCTGTTAAGGGTTCGCGCGCGCTTCAGGCAAGTTGCGTTTACCCTGTGACAGAAGGGCTCGAGATTTATACAAACACGCCCGAGGTGCGTCAGGCGCGTCGCTCCAACTTGGAGCTGATTCTGTCGAACCATGACAGGAAGTGCCTGAGCTGTGTCCGCAGCACAAATTGCGAGTTGCAGACTTTGGCGCGTGAATTGGACGTTGATGCGGAGAGATTTGCGGGCGATAACATTATTCACCCGATTGATGAGTTGAGCGAGAGTATTGTACGCGACAACAACAAGTGTATTCTCTGCCGCCGCTGTGTGGCTATGTGCCGCGACGTACAGACGACGGCTGTTATTGAAGCGAAGAATCGCGGTTTTAGAACGACGGTTGGTTGCGTTTTCGATAAGAGCTTGAAGGATATTTCGTGCATCATGTGCGGTCAGTGCATTACGGCTTGCCCGGTTGGCGCATTGCATGAAAAGAGCCATATCGAGCGTGTCTGGGATGCTATGGCTGACCCCGAGAAAATTGTTTTGATTCAGACTGCCCCTGCCGTTCGTGTCGCGATTGGTGAAGAATTTGGTCTGCCTATGGGTAGCCGCGTGACGGGCAAGATGGTCACTGCGCTTAAACGCATGGGCTTTGACGGCGTGTTTGACACGAACACGGGCGCTGACCTCACAATTATGGAAGAAGGCACGGAGCTGATTGGCCGTTTGAAAAACAATGGCGTTCTGCCCATGATTACGTCTTGTTCCCCCGGTTGGATTAAGTTCTGTGAACATTACTTCCCCGAGTTTATTCCGAATCTGTCCAGTTGCAAGTCGCCACACATGATGTTGGGAGCGATTTTGAAGTCCTACTATGCCGAGAAGATGGGCATTGACCCGAAAAAGCTCTACGTCATTTCTGTTATGCCTTGTACGGCAAAGAAATACGAAGCTGCACGCCCCGAAAACGTCAATGACGGCATGATGAATGTTGACGCTGTGCTTACGACACGTGAGCTGGCTACAATGATTAAAACTTCGGGTATCGACTTCGTGAACCTACCCAATTCTGATTTCGATAACCCATTGGGCAACGCTTCGGGCGCGGGTGCTATTTTCGGCTCGACAGGTGGCGTTATGGAAGCCGCACTCCGTACTGTCGCCGAAATTCTTAAAGGCGAAGAGAACGAAGAGATAGATTTCATAGCCACACGCGGCGAAACAGGTTGCAAGGAATTTACTGTCGAGATGCCTAACCTCACGCTTAAAGGCGCGGTCGTCAGCGGCACGGGTAATGCGCGTAAGCTTCTTGAACGTATCAAAGCCGGCGAGGTGGAATATCATTTCATAGAAATCATGGGTTGCCCGGGTGGTTGCATTACGGGTGGCGGTCAGCCGATTGTTCCCGCGAGAACAAAGGCGAAAGTGAATGTGTTCGAGCAACGCTCTAAGGCGATTTATGATGAGGACGCGGCGCTTCCGATTAGAAAGAGCCACTTGAACCCGTTTATTCAGACGCTTTACAGCGAATTTTTGGGCGAGCCCAATTCGCATAAGGCGCATGAGCTTCTGCATACGCATTTCCACGAGCGCGTTCACTATGACCCCGAACTTATGGAATGTGAAACAGTTGATGTAAGCAAGTAATAGATTCAATTGACCGCTTTGGGCGGTTTTGCTGAAAAGCCCCGGTTGTCCGGGGCTTTTACAAATATGGTTTGATTGCGGCTGACCAGATTTCTAACTTCTGCTCAAAACGTAAGTTCGCGTGAGCGGGGCTAGACGATGGTAGTTGAAACACAGGCTTATCCCCTTTGTAGTTTTTGGCGAATAAACTTGCCGCTTTGCCGCCGTTTAGGAATACGCGGCTAATAAGCGGGTGTTCGGCGAAAAACGTGTCAAAGTCATTCGGCGTGGGGTTTTTGATGTTTGTATCGAGCGAGCCCTCGCGTTCTGCAAAGTGGATAACATCCCATAGGGCTATACCGTGGCGCAAGAGCATGGCGCGCTTTTGGGCATATTCTGTCGGAGTTTCTTCTAATAATATGGTGCTCAATAATCTCCAAAATGCGTTCTGTGGATGACCATAGTATTCCTGCTTTTTAAGCGACATCTCACCCGGTAAAGACCCGAGTATGAGTAACCTGGAGCACTCGTCAGCTATCGGCGCTAAACCGTATTTAATTTTGTACTGCGTACTATCACCAACCTTTGGAGGTATTTTATGAAACTGGGCGTTATGGTCTATATGGACATAGACAGGCTCGAGAATGAATTTGTCAAACTTAAAGAATATGGCTTTGACACATGCCAGCTCGGATGCTGGAAGCCGGAATTATTCACACCTAAGAACGCGCTGATTGTCAAGACCTTGATGGAAAAGCACGATATTGAGGTCTCGGCGTTCTGGTGCGGCTGGAGCGGGCCTTGCGAGTGGAATCTGAATTTTGGGCCTGTCACAATCGGGCTTGTTCCGACGGCTTACCGCACGAAACGCATCGAAGAGATTAAAGCGTGCTCTGATTTCGTGAAGATTCTGGGCGTTACAGACATAGTGACGCATGTCGGCTTCATACCGAACAGCCCCGCAGACCCCGAATATTACGGTTTTATTGGGGCGCTTAGGCATTTGGTGAAATACTTAAAGAATAACAATCAAAACTTTCTGTTTGAGACGGGGCAAGAAGCGCCCGTTGCGCTGTTACGCACAATTGAGGATATTGGCTATGATAATCTCGGCATCAACCTTGACCCCGCGAATCTTCTGATGTACGGTCTGGGCAACCCGATTGACGCACTGGATGTGTTCGGGAAGTACGTTAGAAACGTACACGCGAAAGACGGGCTACTACCCACGTGCGGACGCGAACTGGGCGAAGAAGTCGCGCTGGGTGAAGGACTTGTGAACTTCCCAAAGCTGATTGAGAAGCTGAAAGCTTTGGGTTATGACAGATACATCACGATTGAGCGCGAGATTTCGGGTGATGAGCAGATTCGCGACATCATGAACGCCAAAAAAATTCTAACGGAGTTAATATGAGCACATACGAGGGCTTGGCGGGTGTTTATGACCTGTTCACACCCAAAGAGCAGACGGCGCGTTACCTGCGGCGTATTCGGAATCTCTGGAATACCCACGGCGTAAAACCTAAACTCGTTCTCGATTTAGCTTGTGGAACGGGCGATACGGCAATCGCGCTGACAAAGAATGGTTTCGAGGTTATCGGTGTGGATGTTTCGGGCGACATGCTCTCCGTTGCTCGAACAAAGGCAGAAAAGCGCGGGCTCAATATCCTCTTTCTTCAACAGGACATGCGCCAACTGGATTTATATGGCACGATTGACGCGGCGGTTTGTCTTTGTGACGGCATCAACTACATGCTCACAGAAGATGATGCGTTGAAAGCGTTCAACCGTGTGGCTCTGTTTCTGAATACGGGCGGCATGTTCGTTTTCGATGTAAACACCGAGTATTACTTTGAGGAGATTCTCCGCAACACCTCATTCACCGAAACACGCGACGGCGCGGCTCATATTTGCGAGAACAGCTATGACGCAAAAAAGAAATTGCACACCTTTGATGTCACAATATTTGCGCTTAAAGACGGCAACTATGCGCGATATGCTGAAACCCACACACAACGCGCGTATACACCCGGCGAATTGAAGCGGCTACTTGAAATGGCGGGCTTTCGCGTTGACGAAATGCTGGATTTCAAGCGGTTGAAGCGCCCCCGCTACAACACTGAGCGCCTGCTTATCGCCGCCACGAAGATATAACAAAGGCGGCTTTAGCCGCCCCTGTATCTATTGTATCGTGATAACCTTCGTACTATCCGGCAAATGTTGTACAAACTCGCGCGACGGGTCACCATGCCCGATAGCGATTGAAACGCCGTAGATGTAGTCAGTCGGGAATTGGAGTTTCTCTGCCCAATACTCAGCCTTGCTGCCCATGAACAGCACGCGGTTCATGCCAATTATGACGCTTGAAAGCCCCAACGCCGTGGCGGCAAGAGCCACGTTCTCACAGATTATGCCACAATCAATCTTTGAGTACACCGTGTCGGCAATCGGGAAGAACATGACTGTGGGCGCGTCGTAGTAGACCTTCATGTTACGGCTCTTCAGGCGCTCAACCATTGCCGTGTCGTTCGTTTCTTCAAAGTATGCTACAATGTCCGTTTCCATCTCGTTCAGCAAGTCCTTGTTTTGGACGACCACGACACGCCACGGTTGAGCGTTCATCGCGCTAGGTGCGGCGAGCGCGGCGGCTGTAAGTACGCGCATTTCGTCGTCGGTGACTTGAACGTCGGTAAAAGCGCGGCAACTGCAACGCGTTAAAATCGCCTTCATAGCAGAAATTTCGTGTTCCATAGGAATCCCCCCTTGATTTTCTATAGTTATTCTAACACAAAACTTGGATATTTCCAATAGGTTTTCGGAGGAGCTTGTGAGGTTTTTAATAGCTTTGTTGATGATTCTGGCTATACTATGCGGTTGTTCAAGCGCCGCAATTGAGGAAGAAACCGTTGCGTCACCTATACATACCCCCACGGCAACCCCCACCCCGAAACCCACACCAACGCCGCGGCCCACGTACTCGCCTACCCCTACTCCTACGCCTATTCCTGCATGGGAGCAGAAATTAAAAGAGCTGACATTAGAGCAAAAAATCGGTCAACTCTTTATCTGTGCGTTCAGGAAAGACGCTTTAGGCAACCCTATTACTTCAATGACCAATTTTGTGAGCATTTATGTTAAGACGTATCAAATCGGCGGAGTGATTTTGTTTTCTGAAAATATAGCGGGCATTGAGCAGACGCGGCAACTTATTGCAGATTATCAAAGTCTGGCTGATATACCGCTGTTTGTCTGCGTGGACGAAGAGGGCGGCGACGTGACACGACTTGCGGCGCTCGGCTACAAGTCTATTCCGCGTGCATTTGATATGGAAACCGACAGAATCTATGAATATGGCGCGATAACGGGTGAACATTTGCGCGACTTGGGCTTTAATATGGACATGGCACCCGTTGCAGATATCTTCACGAACGCGCGAAACACGGTCATTGGCAAACGCGCGTTTTCTAACAGCGCGGATGAAGCCGCCGAGCGCGCAACTTTGTTTATGAATGGCCTTAAAGATACCGGTCTTCTGTCAGGTATGAAGCATTTCCCGGGTCATGGCGACACTTCGCAGGACAGCCATTTGGGGCTTGCTTCGGCGAACGCCACATTGGATGAATTGCGGGCGCGTGAGTTTATACCGTTTAAGCGACTTATAGATGACGGCGGGGACGCGGTTCTGGTCGGCCACATCATTTTTCCTCAAATTGAAGCTGACACACCCGCGACATTCTCGCGAACGCTCATAACCGACGAATTGCGCGGCGAACTGGGTTTTGAAGGCGTTGTCATAACGGATGCTATGGATATGGGCGCGATAACACGATACTATTCACCCGCTGACGCCGCCGTGAACGCCATCAAAGCGGGTTGTGACATCATTCTGATGCCCGCCGATTTGGAAACAGCCTATAACGGAGTGCTCGAAGCCGTAAAAACAGGCGTTTTGTGTGAGGATGATATAAATAATGCCGTACGTCGCATTTTACGCTTGAAATATACGAAACTCTATGATACAATGAATGAGTAAATTAAAACGACTGGAGTTGGGAAGATGATGCAATCTTAATGTTTGAGATTATCGCGGCACATGTTTTTGTCGCGCAAACATTAGGAGGGTATTATGTCTTTACTCAACATTTCTGATTTGTCCTTTTATTATGAGGGCAGTTACGATTATATTTTTGAGCATGTCACTTTTTCGCTTGATACGGACTGGAAACTCGGTTTCATAGGGCGTAATGGGCGCGGTAAGACCACGTTTTTGAAGCTTCTTATGGGCGAACTTGAGTATCGCGGGCGCATTTCTGCGGCTGTAAATTTTGAATACTTTCCATATGAAATCGAAGATGAAGGGCAAACGTCAATGGAAGTGGCGTTTAGAATCTACCCTGATTTGATGGATTGGGAGTTAGAGCGAGAACTCTCGCTGTTGAGCGTGCCAGACGGTATTTTGGCGCAACAATTTGTGACACTTAGCCCCGGCGAGCGCGTGAAGTTGTTGCTTGCGGTGATGTTTTTGAAGCCAAGCGCGTTTCTGCTGATTGACGAGCCGACCAATCACCTCGATATGGATGCACGGGATGTTGTGAGCCGCTATTTGCGCGGTAAACGCGGATTCATTCTCGTCAGCCATGACCGCGCGTTTTTGGACGGCTGTATTGACCATGTTTTGTCGATTAACAAGATGAATATCGAAGTCCAGCGCGGGAACTTTTCTAGCTGGTTTCTAAACAAACAGCGTCAAGATGATTTCGAGCGCTCTGAGAATGAGCGGTTATCACGTGAAGTAAAAGGTTTGAGAGAAGCAGCACGGCAGGCCGCCGCATGGTCAGACAAACTGGAGGCAACGAAGAAGTCCGCATATGACAGCGGTTTTGTAGGCGCACAGGCTGCACGGATGATGAAGCGCTCGAAATCCATAGAGGCGAGGCGCGATAAGGCGGCTGACGACAAAGAAAAACTGTTGAGAAATGTAGATGAAGCCGAAAAACTAAAGCTCAGCCCACTTGATTATCACAAGGAACGGCTCATAGAAGCCGAAAACCTCACGCTTGCGTTTGGATCACGTACAATATTTACCGATTTGGACTTTACTATACGGCGCGGAACGCGCACGGCCATAATCGGCAAAAACGGCAGCGGTAAATCCAGTATCTTGCGTATGATTCTCGGCGAGTTGACAGATTTTTATAGTGGCAAACTAACTTTGGGCAACGGGCTTATTATCTCATATGTATCACAGCAGACTGACCATCTCCAAGGGGCCTTGAAAGATTACGCCGCCCATTCTGGGATTGACTATAGCCTTTTTCTCGCGATTCTACGCAAATTGGACTTTTCGCGCATCCAATTTGAAAAAGATATGCGCGATTTCAGTAGCGGTCAGAAGAAGAAGGTGCTGATAGCGCGAAGTTTATGTGAACGCGCCCATCTCTACATCTGGGATGAGCCACTGAATTACATCGACGTGCTGTCACGGATTCAGATTGAAGAATTGATTCTCGTAGAACAGCCAACCCTACTGTTTGTCGAGCATGACAGAAGTTTTTCGGATAGGATTGCGACGAACACGATAATTTTATAGGGGAATGGGGCGGTCATTCAACCGCCCCATTCATTTTCAAAATATTTTCTATAAACGCCGTTTTCCCGTCAATATAGCTGTCTATATCGTGACGAAATTGTTCGGCAAGAAGTTTTTCAACTCCCCATAAGCTTTCACGGCTTCTGCATTTTCGCGGAGGTAGTCGCGTAAGGTCAAGTGCCTTTTCAACTCTTTACTGTCTTTCGGGCACACATACATATGGTATGCCATAAACTCATCAGGATATTCGCGTCGAAATCGCTCACGTTGTGAAATGTCGCCATCGCCGTCATGGACATAGCCCAACTCCCCTAACCGCTCAACAAGCGCCGGGAAAATCTCGTATGATTCAATGACGATATCAAAATCAATTATCGGCTTCGCGGCAAGCCCCGCAACAGATGTACTGCCAACATGAACAACATCAAGAACCAAGTCCGCAATATGGGGCATGAGGAAATCCCGAATCCGTTCAAACTCCCGCCGCCAGTTATCATTATAATTCTCAATTACGATTGTTCTCATTATTTATTCCCTCTCACTCGCTCTATAAGCCTCAGAAACAGCAACAACACCGCCGTGTATGCGGTGGTTCTCGATATTCGCGAATGTAAGGCGCACAAACGGTATGTCGCTGTTCGATACAGCATAGAGCGCACCGGGCGCGGCTATTGCCCCGCGTTCATATATTTTGGCGCAAAAGTCCTCCGAACTTACCCCCTCCGGGCACGGTAGCCAAAAACTCAAACCGCCATTTGGCCGCTGATAGTCCACGTTTTGCAACATCTCGGTGAGCGCGTTATCCATAATCTGATAACGCGTCTTATAAACTTGTCGCATCTTATTGATATGTCGAGCAAAACCGCCGCTTGTTAGGAACAATTCAAACGCACGTTGGATAAACCCCGATGTCTCTATATCCGTCGAGAGCTTCGCGCCCAATACCGCGTTATGCGCGGCCTTGGGTAAAACCATAAAGCCCATGCGCAACCCCGGCATCAGCAGTTTTGAAAAACTCTTGATATATATCACGCGATTCTTAGTGTCAAACGCTTTAAGTGGTCTAATCGGCGGCGCGGGGTTCTCATAGCAAAAATCGCTTTGGTTGTCCTCTTCAATAATATAAAAGTCGAATTTCTCGGCAAGCTCCAAAATGCGGAGTTTCTTCTCCATACTATAACACGCACAAGTCGGCGTTTGGTAGTAACTCATTAGATAAAGCAGTTTTGGGCGCTTTATTTGTATCAGCGCCGTCAGTTTCTCCAAATCCGCGCCATCGCTCTGTATTTCAACGGCAAACACCGCCGCACCATGCATTTGAAATGCGCCGACAGCGCCACTATAGGTCGGCTCTTCAACAATAACAGCGTCATTAAGCCGAATCAGCGCTTTAGCGACAACGTCAACGCCCTGTTGTGCCCCTGAAATGATATGAACACGTTCAACCGTTGTCTGAATCGCGAACTGCGACATATACGCACACAGCGCGTCGCGCAACGGTTCATAACCTTGGCTGAACGCATACTCGAACGCGTTCCCGCGGTCACGGTCTAAAACGCGGTTGAAATGCTCCTTGAACTCATCAACTGGGAAAAGCGCCGTGTTCGTACTCGTTGAAGCGAAATTTACAACGCCATCTAGCGGAGGCGCTTGCTGAATGCCTTCTGATTCAATGCTACGCGTTGGCAGTTTATGCGATGAAAGTGTAACATCGGCAACATAAGTACCACTACCGCGCAAGGCGTATGCCAACCCCTTCGCCAGCAACACATTATACGCATTTTTAACCGTCAAATTGTTAATATCCAACGCATCAGCCAGAGCGCGTATTGACGGCAATCGATTATTCGGTTTGAGCGCCCGACTCTCAATTAAAATCCGCAGGGCATCCGCGAGCTGTGTATAAATAGGTGTTTTCCTGTTTTTATCTATCGATTGCGTAAGCTCAAAAATTATCTTCTCGTCCATTATAGCATGTAAACCACATTCACAATTATGTACAACAAGAATAAATGTATGGGATACGCGGCGTAAAACAGCCATTTCAAGCGGTATTTACCGGGTTTGCCGTTATAGAACATCACAAGCGCACACGGTATCAGCGCAAATACAAGGTACAAATTGGCACTCATCGATGGCACAAAATAAATAGTCATAACGACAAAAGCAAGCGCAATCGCGCGTCTGGCCTGTGTTTTCTGTACATATATCAGATAAACGCCCAGTACGCCTATCCAACCGTAATCAGGCACGACAAGGAATATAGCAATCCATAAGCATAAAATTACCGCAACACCCTTCGCGAGTGTTGACAAGGCTTGGTTAGTGATATGCTTTTGTATGATTTGACCCAAATATATAGTAAGTACGCCTAGAAACAGTGTAAAGTAGATGTTCTGATAATTCCAGTTAAACAGATTAGGATTATTGAATGTCTGATGAAACACAATCAAGTCAAACGGTATCTCCGAAATAAGACCAAACACAAATAAGCGCAACATATACTTCTTTATGTCACGCGTATGCCTACAACCCTCGGCCACAAGATAGATAAATATGGGGAAAGCTATGCGCCCGATTACGCGCAAATAATACGTATCCATATACGGCTGAAACGCCGCGCCCGTGTGGTCAATTATCATTGTTACAAGCGCAATAACCTTCAGAACAAACCCGCTCATGCCACTACCCGCTTATTTAGTATTCGCAACTAATTCTTCAAACTGTTTTCTCACGTCATTGATGTCGTTAAAAACTATACCGTGCATACCTAAACTCCGTGCGGCTTCAATATTGATAGGTTTATCGTCAAGGAAAACGCATTCAGATGGTTCAAGGCGGTAGGTATTGAACAGATATTCGTAAATCTGTTTCTCGGGCTTGATATATTTGAGCGCATAAGAAACTACCATGCCGTCAAATAATTCGAAAAATTTATAACGCCTGCGAATCCACGTTATGCCCTCTTCTGAAAAATTGGAAAGCACATAAAGACCGAAACCGCGCTTTTTAAGCTCTTCAAGAAAGACTTCCGTTTCGGGCATAAGTGTTAATACATCAAAAAATTTATCATGGAAGATAACGGGCATATCCGGCGCAATCTCCGGCGTTATGTCCGTAAAAATCTGTTGCATTTCAGCAATGGAATATAGGCCGCGGTCAAATTCATCCCACAGTGGGTGACGAAAAACCGCTTTCATAAGAAATTCTACGCGTTCGGGTGAAAAACCCAAGCTTTCAAGATATTCTTTCGGGCGATATTCAATGAACACGCCCCCTAAGTCGAATATGACGTTTTTTATCATAGATTCTCCTTTCAAAGCGTGTTCCTATGTAAGATGACCCGTAGGGGAATCGAACCCCTGTTTCAGCCGTGAGAGGGCCGCGTCTTGACCGCTTGACCAACGGGCCGGTTGACTTTCTTATTATAGTTGAATATGCCGTGTTTGTCAACAGTTTTTTTTCTCAAAGAACGGTTCTATTGAAGACTTTGATGTAGCGAACGTGTTGCAGTGGTTGAACGCTCAATCGCCGAACGCGCTTGCCAACCGCATGATAATAAGCCCAGCGGTTGGCAGCAACTGGAAAAGCAGATCTGTAGTTTAATTAGAAGGTAAAACCGCGCCCTCATATGTAGCATTTATGAACTCTCGCACCTTCTCGCTAGTCAACACTTTGACGAGGGCTTTGATTTTATCACTGTTCTCGTTGCCCTCTTTGACTACAAGTATATTCGCGAAAGTAGTGGCGGCTTCAGAGTCACTCTTTTCAATGGCGAGCGCGTCCTTTGAAACATTAAGCCCCGCCTGTATCGCATAATTGCCGTTAATCACGGCCATGTCTACATCTTCTAGTGAGCGTGGCAATTGGGCAGCTTCGAGCTCAATGATTTCAACATTCTTCGGGTTCTCAACTATATCGATGGCCGTGGCTTCCATGCCCACGCCCTCGCGCAACGTGATTATCCCCTCTGCCTCAAGCAACAACAACGCGCGGGCTTCGTTCGTGCTGTCATTCGGCACCGCGATTTTCGCACCGTTAGCTAAATTTTCGAGCGATTTGGTCTTGCCCGGGTAGATGCCGTATGGTTCGTAATGAACGGCCGCCACACTTACCAGATGAGTACCGTTCTCTGTGTTGAATTTCGTTAGGTATGGTTGATGTTGGAAGTAGTTCGCGTCCAGCTCGCCGTTTTCTGTCGCGGTATTGGGCAAAACATAGTCATTGAATTCCTTGATTTCCAGCGTATAACCAGACTCTGCCAGAATATCTTTCACCACTTGCAGAATAGCCGCGTGTGGAACGGGGCTTGCGCCGACTTTGATTGTCTTGTCGCCCGAAGCTGACGAACAGCCCGTAATTGCCAGTGCACAGATGATTGCCAGAATTGCCGATAAAACTCGTTTCATGATGACCTCCTAAGAATTTTTAATGCGTTTATCTGTACGCTTCGATACACGTATGCCCACTTCTTGTATTAACTGAACAATCACAATCAGCAGACACACAGTAACAAGCATTACATCCTTTTGGTAGCGGTAGTAGCCGTACTGAATGGCAATAGTTCCCAACCCACCACCACCGACAAACCCCGCCATTGCGGAATAACCCAATATAGTCGTGGCGGTTATAGCCGCCCCCGTGAGTAATGCCGGGCGTGATTCGGGCAGTAACACCTTCATAATAACCTGAAAGGTATTCGCCCCCATTGCTCTGGCCGCTTCTATCGCCCCCGCGTCCACTTCGCGCAATGCGGATTCTACTATTCGCGCAATAAACGGCGCAGAACCTATCACCAGTGGCACAATAGTAGCTGTTGAACCAATTGTCGTACCCACAATAGCGCGTGTTAGTGGCAACACAGCCACAAGCAGAATCAGAAATGGCACAGAACGCGCCAGATTTATCGAAAACCCGAGAACGCCATATATTGGCCCAATCGGTCGCACACCATCCTTCGAGGTGACACAGAGCAAAACGCCAAGCGGTAAGCCGAACACATATCCCAAAAGCGTTGAAATAACGGTCATATAAAGAGTTTCAAGAATCCCCTGCCCCAGCAAGTTCAACATTTCAGCAGAAAACATGCGCTCGCTCCTCCTTGTAGAAAATGCCTTTGTCATCCAGATAACCGCGAATGCGTGAAGCACTACCCGCGTCATTCGGCAATTGCAGAACCATTTGACCAAAAGATTTACCCTCAATCGTCATTGTGTCCGCGAACAGAATATTTACAACGGCGCGGCATTCAAGCGTCATGCTGGATATAATAGGTTCAAACGCCGTCTGACCGTCAAACACAATACGCAGGGTATCGCCGCCCTCAAGAAATACAGCAGGTTTAAGCATGAGATTACGCGCGGCCTCTGATTTGGGGTTACGAAATATCGCCGTGACTTCGCCCGTTTCAACCACGCGCCCATTGTCCATAATGGCCAAACTGTGGCAAATTTGCTCAACTACACTCATTTCATGCGTAATAATGAGCACCGTAACCCCCATTGTTCGGTTTATCTGCTCTAATAATTGCAGTATAGACGCGGTGGTTGTCGGGTCAAGGGCACTCGTCGCCTCGTCGCAGAGCAGCAACGTCGGGTTCGTCGCAAGCGCACGCGCTATGGCAACGCGCTGTTTCTGCCCGCCCGACAACTGATTGGGATAAACACTCATCTTATCCGCAAGCCCCACCATATCCAGCAAGTCAATCGCCCTTTTTCTGGCTTCCGCTTTCCCAACCCTCCCGATTTCAAGCGGAAACGTGACATTATCCAGTACATTACGCTGGCTCAACAGATTAAAGCTCTGAAAAATCATGCCGATATTCTGCCTTATCTTGTTCAGCGCCCGAGGTTTTAGCGCCGTCAAATCAACACCATCAAACAACACCCGCCCACTCGTGGGGCGCTCCAGCAGATTGCAAAGTCGCACAAGCGTACTCTTACCTGCTCCCGACGCGCCGATAATCCCGAATATCTCGCCACGTTTAATCGTCAAACTCACATCTGTCAGCGCGTGAACCTCGCCACCTTTGACATTAAAGCTCTTACAAACTCGCTCAAAAGTTATCATTCCCACCCTCCTAAGTCCGACAAACAAAAAAGCAGAGAGTCCATAGACTCCCTGCTTTTACCCTATATCGCAATTTTTAGGATAATCTCAATCAGTGCATGGAGTTATGAACGCAACATAAAAAGAACGCATCATCTCCATGCACATCAGACAGTTAAAACGCTTTTTCATGTTTGTTCCTCCAATCAATCTTAATTTAATATATATTACCAGTATCACACATTTCTGTCAAGTGAATCTTTTAGATTTACTTACCGTCAAATTCTTTAGCTATTGCGCCGTTCATTAAAGCTGTTGCCGCGAAAGCAGCCACGCCGAAACAGATAATCGCTATAAACGTCGTATTATACGCTCCACCAGCACGTTCTTGCAATGCGCTCGCTATCATGGGGCCGACTATCGCAGAAGGAATGAGGTTAAACGTGTTCACGCTGAAATTCACCGCATAATATTTCGCGCCAAAGTTCTGATTCATTACACCGGATGACAGGGCGGGCGAACTCGCAAAACCTGTTCCGATAAGCAACAACCCAACGAAAATGGGTATAACGCTATTCAGCAGAGCGCCCATATACAGACTGATACCCGCGCATAAGATGACCGAACAGGCAATAAACATGGACCTCTTGCGCCCGAGTTTGTCCATTAACACGCCAAAAAGCACGCGCCCTCCGCCATTAAATACGCTGACCATTAGACCTAGAACGGCAGGCGCCCCGAAAGCGGCGGCTATTGTCGCCGCGCTGTTCATTACCATCAGACCGCCGGATGCAATGATAATATTCCACGAGAAGAAAATCCAGAATGTACGTGTTTTCATCATCTTTGACGGCGGGTAGTCTTTTACGCCGCTCATTGGCGCTGTTTGATTGGGTTTTAGCGCAATTTGAGTGGGTATTTTTATGAAGAAAGAGCCAATAATTATAACAGGCGTGATTATTACCGCAAGCACGAAAAACGCATGAAACAAACCAAGGTTGACAATGAGCACATTCACGACACTGCCCAAAACCATGCCGCCCATGCCATAGCCCATAAGCAGAATACCCGACGCAAAGCCGGCGTTAAGCGGGAACCACTTGATGACTGCGCCAAGAACAGCGTTATATGCCATTCCAACACCGCCGCCACAGAATACGCCATAGAATATGACCAGTTGTATTAAACTCACGCCGGGTTCGGCGGAATTAAGACGCGAAACACAGAAAAACCCTAAAAACAACAGAACAGATGCCATGAGGATAACAATATTATGCCGTATTCGCGCCGTCAGTTTGCCACCGACAAAACCACCGATACAGAAAAAAGCCAAAGAAACTGTGAATGGCATAGACAAATCGGTAAGCGTCCATGTTGTATAGACAGCCGAAAACGGCGCTTTGAAGATTGACCAGCCATAAATAAGCCCCAAAAACAACATCATAATAATTCCGACTGTCAGAATTATGTATCGGTTCGGCTCGCTAATTCTCATATATTCCCCCATTCAACCCTGTTAGTATAATCTCGCGATAATAATTTGTCAAGATATGAAATCTGGTGAAAATATGTTATAATGACTTCAATCAAATTTTTAGGAGGGCTTATGGAGATACGCAATTACAGTGATTTTGTGACCGCCTTGCGTAAAAGCGGTTTCAGTATGAGCGGCGGCGCGACCGAGGGCATTTTTGCGCTAATCGATTGGAGCTGGACAGCGCCCGCGCCATATGACACGCCCGTGCGCTGGCACACCGGGGATATTGAAACCGACCCGTGGGAGTGGCGTATGAGGGTTCTAGACGAAGAGGACGACATCGCCTACGCCAAGTTCTTCTTCAAAAAGACTGGCTTCATCACGCGCGAGTGGTACCCCTACTTTCTTGCGGTTCGGCGCGGCAATGCCGAGTTTGAGCAGGACTATATGAACGGAAAGTTTAGCCGAACGGCGAAGTGTGTCTATGAGATTCTGCGCAACTGTGACATGATGCCCGCTGATGTTATTAAGAAAGAGGCTGCGGCAGGCATTGAAACCAAAACAGCGTTTGAGAAGGCTTTAATTGAGTTGCAGATGAAATTTTACATCACCATGTGCGGGCGGCGGCATAAGGTGAACACAGAAGGCGAACAGTATGGTTGGGCTTCGTCTGTATTCTGCACGGTTGAACGCTTCTGGGGTGATGACATGTTCGAGAGAGCCTCAAAAATCAGCGTGAATGAAGCCGTCGAAGCTATTACGGAGCAGGTTTTCAAACTGAACCCAACGGCTGACCCCAAGAAAGTGACCAAGTTTATTACAGGTTAGAAGTCAAAAAGGCATGTCCGTACATGCCTTTTGTATTACTCCCGCTTCAACGCCCCACTTTGAATATAGTCATAGCGTTTGCGCAAATCCCCAGTGTTTTCGCCCGAATAGTGATTTACACGCTCAAACCACGTGGTGAAATTCGGCTTCTCTCCGCTTCTTGTCATGTGGAGTATGTCAAGCACAACATTATCGAGCGAATATTTATTGCCCGACTTTTCACGTATCAGCGCATCAGTTTCTATCATGTAAATCAGACCGCGCCCGTATGGGAGCCTTTGAGTTTCGCGTTTCGTCCAATACAGTTGTGACGCCTCACTTGCTGGCATTGCGATGTATGGGTTTTCGTAATATCGATTGAGTTTCGCGTTAACAGCCGCCGCAAACTCGTCTTCTGTAATCAAGCCAAATCGGCGCGGCAATTCACAGCAGTAAAACTCAGCCGTACCCTCGTTATACCACACCACGTCTTCGGTATCATCCGATAAATGGGGCCAACGGTGAACCATTTCGTGCGCAAGTAGGTTTTTAATACTATCCAATGATGGTGGGTTCGCGTCTGAATAACCGAACATGAACGCCTTACCGAGCGCCGTACCACCGCCACTCTTAATGAAAGGGTCACGCCGCGCATAGACTGTGTATCCCGTGTCTGGCTCTTCAAAGAACAGACTCATATGCTTGTAGAGCTGTTCAACATATCTCGCCACAGGTTCAACTTCAAAACCGGCTTTACCAAACCAGACAAACGCGAAATCCTCATAATTTGGGTCGCGCCAGATGTTGGGTAATCCCACGGCGAAGTAGGAGAAGCCCAAGCTTTCTATTGTTTGCTCACCTGTTATCGGTGTATTCACGCCAAAATCCGTGATAGCTTGTGCATCTTTGGGTATAGCGGACAAATCCCATTCGAGTGTGCAGTCCATTTTTTCGACAGACGGGAACATCAAAACCGTCCAAAACGCGCCGTTCGCGCCACCTTCTTCCGCGCGGAAATCAAAATACGGGCTAGACGTATAGTTCTCAGGCAAAACGCGTGTTGTGACAGTGTATTTGACTGAAAGCTTGCCGATTATATCCCTTTCCGCCGTCCATGCGCCAATCTTGACATGATTTACCTGCCCTTGCCTTTCGGCATAAACAAGCTTCACTACCCCGTTCTCGTCTGTTACGCTGAAACTATCATCAACAATGGCCGCGCATGGTATAGACGCGGCCGTGACAGTGCGTGTGAGAATTTCATGCCATGCGCTTGCCTGTATGTACGATTCCATAGTTACTTCCATAGCCGTTACGGTGTTTTCTTCCCATATAGGCTTTAGGCTGTAACATGTCTTCACTGCTTCGCTCATTTCAATTCCCCCAAGGCGCGTTCAAGGTTTTCGAGCGCCAAATTGATTATACGGCGTGGCGTTGTGAGGTTAATACGTGAGAAAACGGGGCTCCCGTAGACCGAACCCGCTTCTGGGTTTATGAACGCACGTTCGATTAGAAAGTTCATCATCTCGGCTTCAGTCTTGAACATCGCGCTCCAGTCAAGCCACAAACAGAAACAGCCCTCCAGCGGAGAAATCACTACGGTTGGCGCATGTTTGCGCATGAATTCAATGACAATTCGCGCGTTTCCAAATGTGTAATCGCGCATTGCGTTAAGCCATTCTCGCCCATCTGTTGTATAAGCCCCTAAAATCGCGGCATACGCAAGTGGGTCAATACTGCCATAGTGGTCAGCGTCGCGCTGGCGTATAAATCGTGAGCGGAGGATAGAGTCTTCTATTATAATGTTCGCGTGGTTCACACCCGTAAAATTAAATGCCTTACCCAAAGAAGTCGCGACAATACCATGCTTTGACGCGCCCGCGATTTCTATATAAGACGGCGTGCGCCGCCCATCAAAAATGACCTCCGCGAAAATCTCGTCAGAGAACACAAAAACATCATACTTGTTTGCCAAATACGCTATGCGCTCTAACTCTTCCGAGCGCCAAATACGCCCGATTGGGTTCTGTGGGTTACAGAGTACATATAGCTTGTTCGCGGGGTCACTCATCTTGCGTTCAAGGTCATCGAAGTTTATTGAGTAATAACCGCCCTCATTCACCAGTTCATTGCGGACAATATTACGCCCAAGCCGCCGCGCCGCCTGTTCATATCTATGATAAACGGGCGGTGAGATGATAACGCCATCATTCGGGTTCGTCAACAACCTAATCGCCGTAGCCACAGAAAAAATCGTGCCATGTGACGGTATGACCCAATTCGGCTCTATACTAAAACCCCGTTCTGTCGCCATCCACCAACGAACAGCGTTACGATACTTCGAGTCGACTAACGTAAACCCAAATAAGCCATTCTTCACACATTCGCCCATAGACTTTATTATCGAAGGCGCTGTCATAAAGTCCATTTCGGCCGCTGAGAAATTCATGAGCCCGCGCCGCTTCACGGCTTCGGGCGTTGTGAGCGATTTCAGGTTTGAGCTATCGTCACGCTGAACCATATTATCAAAGTCATACTGCAAGATTAGTTACCTTCCTTTATCTCGAATATGGCTTCAATCTCTACGGTGACGTTCATGGGTAATTGGTTCGTGCCAACAGCTGTTCGCGCATGGCGGCCGATTTCGCCGAAGATGTTGTAGAGTAACTCTGATGCGGCGTTTATGACTATGTGTTGCTTGTCGAACCCTACTTCACTGGCCACAAACGCCTGCAGCTTAACACATTGCGCGATTCTATCCAAATCACCCGTAAAACCATAGAGCGCGCCTAGCATATTCATAATGCACATACGCGCGGCTTCTTGCGCATATTCGATACTGCGCTCACTACCGACTTTGCCCGTAAACTGAGGCTTACCGTCGCGCATGGGCACTTGCCCTGACACAAACAACAGATTCCCTGTGCGTCTGACGGGTATATACATAGCGCCGGGCGGCGATGACGGCGGCAATTCAAGGCCTAGTTCAAATATACGTTGTTCAATATACATGGTTCACCCCATTTGTCCTGTCCTCAATTTCTTTTATGTACTTATATACCGTATATCGCGATACACCAAGTCGTTCAGAAATATACGGCACAGATTTCTGGAATCGGAACGCGCCCATTTCCATAAGCATCTCAATCATCTTCATGCGCTCAGCCTTGCGCATTTTGTTCACGGGAACACCGATATTTTCAGCGCATGTGTTGAAAATCTGTTCCAAATGTCTGCCGAGGTTAATGTCAATCTCGGCGTTTAAGTCAGAATTGACATTAACAATCTCCGCTATGAAGCGGCTTAGTTCGCCGAGAGCCGTATAGTCAAAGTTAATACCGAGCGCAAGCCAATAACCGTCGCCCTTGATGTTGATTGTGCTCGATTTAATAGTCTTGCCGCTACTTGAAATGACGAAGTGGTTGATATAGTCCTTATCAGTAAGTTTCTTGTACCCCTCATCCGTTTCGTTGCCATAGATGTCGGCCGTCGAGCCGACTTTGCGCCCCGATACCTGGTTGTTGAAAATGGCCAAAATCGGGTGACTGGGCTTCGTCATGTCATGTACGAGCGTTTCACAGCGTCCGCCGAACATCAGCGCAATGGCCTCCGCGAGTCGGCAAAGAAAATCTAGGGCCTGTTCCCTATTCATAGTTACCCCTT
>CAZOVK010000024.1:0-30612 GCA_964583165.1 uncultured Defluviitaleaceae bacterium
TTGTGATGTCGATACCCTCAATAAAGCCCTCAGAAGATTTCTCGAGCGCGGCATACAACTGAACATTCACACGTGACGGGTCAATGTAAACGCGACCGGTGGGCTTGTAACCCTCGATATACGCCGCAACATTGTCATACGCGACAACTTCAATGCCTTCGCCCGTAAGTATTTCTTTGAGTTCGGCGGGTATTTTATTCAAATCGGCGAACAAGCAGACCTTATTTTCATCAACGAGCGCGAACGAATAGAACACGGGCGTATTCACGACATCACCGCCGCGTAGGTTAAACAACCACGCTATATCATCCAATGAAGCAATTAGATAAGCCGAAGCGCCGCGCTTCTTCATCTGCTCACGGACAGCCGCAAGTTTTTGAGCGCGTGTCCTGCCAGCGTACTTCACATCATGCTCGAAGATATTCGCGTCAGGTAAAGTCGGTCGGTCAGACCATAGCGGTGACACAAGGTCATATTGCCCGTCAAGCTCAATCCCGAAGCCGTTAAACGCGTTCTTGTATTCGCGGTATTGCGCAACGCTCACAGTACGCGAATCGTAGCCGATTGTGTCTCCCTTTTGAAGCTTCTCCAACAAGAACGGGTTAATCTCGGGCACGCCTTCCATACCCTTGCGCATGACGGTTATATTACTGCCCTTAGTCTGATTATCTGCCTGTATGTAATATCGCCCATCTACCCACAGATACGCCATATCTTTCATTATAACAACCGTACCCACAGAACCCGTAAAGCCCGTCACGAATGCGAGCCGCCGCCAATGAGCCGCTACGTATTCGCTCATATGCGGGTCAGGCGTAGAAATGATGTAGGCCCCAATGTTTTTGCCCGCCATCTCATCTTGGATAGACTTTAGAATCTCATTAACGCACATAAAAATCCCTCCAACGAGTTAAAAGCCGAAAGGTCAGGGCTTGCCCCCGACCGCTCGGCTTAATTTTGATATACCGCTATTCTATTCTTCTGAATCTTCCGGGTAGTCAGCGTCATCATATGCGCCGTCATCCTCAACATCCATCATTGCGGAATCAGCCGCGCGTTTGGACAGGCTTACGCGCTTGGACTCGGGGTCTATGTCTGTAACAACAACGTGGATAACATCACCGATGGCCAGCGCGTCTTCGGGTTTGTTGACGCGGTATTCGGCTATCTGTGATACATGTACAAGTCCGTCCAACCCTTCTTCGAGTTCAATGAATGCCCCAAAAGGCGCGATACGTGCTACAGTGCCCGTTACGATTGAGCCAATCGGGTACTTATCATAGATGTTATCCCACGGGTTCGCCTTGACTTCGCGCAGTGATAGGCTGATTTTGCCTTTTTCTTTGTCAACGGCAAGAACAGTCGCCTCAACTTTGTCGCCCTCGGCTAAAACGTCAGTAACGCGCTTTACGCGCCCCCAGCTCAGTTCGGAGATATGGATAAGCCCGTCAGCGCCACCCAAATCAACAAACGCGCCGAAATTGACGATACGGCTGACAACACCCGAAACCACTTGACCGACTTCAAGCGTTTCAAACAGTTTCTCACGCTTAGAGGTCGCTTCTTTAGCCGAAAGCTCACGGCGACCGGCTACTACGCGGCGTTTCTGCTTGTTGTATTCAAGGACGTTAAAGTTGTACTCATTGCCTACGAACTGTTCGAGGTCTTGTGTGAAACGCTCTGCCACTTGGCTTTGGGGTACAAACGCCCTAACGCCGTGAATCATGGCGATAAGACCGCCCTTGATAACCTCGATAACCTTACCGACAACGGGTTCGCCCGACGCTACGGCCGCTTCGACTTCTGCCCAACCGCGTTGTTGAGCAATCTTCTTGCGCGAAAGCATGACATTGCCGTCGCCGTCGTTCACACGCACGACAAACACGTCTACTTCGTCACCGGGCTTGACTTCTTGCTCGGGGTCAGAATGCGGGTTGTCAGAAAATTCGCCCTTGGAGATAATACCATCAGACTTGTAATTCAAATTCACAGATACTTCGCCGTTTTGTACTTGGATTACCGTGCCCTTAACAACGTCGCCTGTATTTAGTGTTACGAGTGATTCCTCTAGCAGACTTTCAAATGTTTCAGGTCTGTCTTTCGGCATATCAGCCGTGGGTTGCGCTGTCGTTGTGTTAGCGGCCGTTTCGGGCGTATCCGTATTTTTGCCCAGGTTCTCATCATGCTCGCTCATGGTCATGTAGGCCTCCTTTATTGTGACCGGTGGTGTAGATGCACCGGCTGTTAAACCGATTTTATCATCTTTTCGTAAAATATTCAACCTAAATTCGTGAATTGTTCTAATTAAATATGTTTTTTTACAAATTGCGGCGCAAATTTCGTAAAGTTTAAGAGTATTTGAGCTTTTTGGGTCGCCCAAAACTATCATTATGTCAGATTCGCGCGCAAGTTCTGCCGCTTCTTTCTGGTGACTGCTTGTTGCGCCGCATATTGTATTATGCACTGTCAGAGTGAATTTGTTCGCTTTGGCGCGTTCAGAAACAATGGCGGTGACGGTTTCAAAAGCCGCTGTCTTAATCGTCGTCTGTGCGACAATCACATATGAAGCCGCGTCATATTGAAAATTCATTGCGTCATTGTCGTTAGCGAAAACAACCGCCGCCCCACGCGCCCAGCCAACTGTCGCGATAACTTCAGGGTGTTTAGCGTCGCCCACTACAATAATTCTGTGTCCGCTTTTCGCGTTATCTTCAACGAGTTTATGTATCTTCGCTACACAGGGGCATGTCATGTCAATATATTTAAGACCTAAGCGCTCGCATTGTTCCGTTACCTCGGGCTGTACGCCGTGAGAGCGAATCACAAGTACGCCGCCAATCGCGCGGGGAAGCTCGTCAATACCGCTTATAACAGAAACGCCGCGCCTTTCCAACTCGTCTGTGACTGTCCTGTTATGAATCAGTTCACCATATGTAAACACAGGCACATCAGACGTTTCAATGAGCCTGTAAACCTCATCGACAGCGCGGTTCACTCCGAAGCAGAACCCCGCCGACTCAGCAATCCTAATTACCATTCTTTATCCTCTTTCGCATAAACACCGTGTTCGGTGATTCTATGAAGCCGTTTTTTTGATAGTACTTATACGCGGGTATGTCGCGTAATGTTGTTATCGTGATAATCTCAGCGCCCGCTTTGTCTAACACCCGTTCTAAGGCCTTCATAAACGCTGTGCCCAAACCGCCGCGCTGAAACTCGGGTGATATAAAAATCTCTTTTATATCGTAAATCGTATGTTCAAAGTAACAGGTGAGCACGCCGAAACAAAAACCCACAGCGCGTCCCTCAGCGATGCAGGCATATCCGCAGAACTTAGGCGTGTTAAACACGTCATCTAGGTAACCCACTATCTTGAACGCCGATACATTCTCATAACAAAACGGCTCCGCTTTCAGTACAGACGCGAAGACTCGCGCGGCGGCTGTCAAATGCCGCCGCTCTATTGCCGCAAGTCGTATAATGATACCTTCCATTTTATTCCTCTATTTCAGAAATCGCTTCCGTCACCAAATCCAGCGTGAGAATAACAGCGTCATTCACGCCCTCATACAACATCTTGCTTTTGTTCAGTGTCGCCGCTTCTTCGCTTTCGCCGTTTGGCTTGTAATGCTCCAAATCGTAAGCCGTTCGATTCAACGGAAGCTGAATGAGGCGCCGTGACACGCTCTCTGTTCGCAGTTTCGCGTCAAAAGCGTTGAGACGTTCATGTATTACTGCTAGTTCGTGCTCGTCGACGTTACCCGAACCCGTTATCTCAATAAGCTTGTTAATATCCTCAATCGCGCGTTTGCTATCTTCAACATATATGCGCAATTCTTTTTCAGCCAAGTGTAACAACGCCAAAAGCCCCGGGCGCTCCTCTTCTGTCAAAACCGTCTTTGACGCGAAACAGGCATTTAACCTCTTTAATATATTTTCGTCATTTTGCACAAAAAGGTTAATAGTTTCTTTCAGCGTCATTACCTCTGTGCCCGTGATTTTTGCGCCGCCCTCTGTCGCATCGATGTAATATCTTGGCGGTTTTGCCGCGATAAAGCCCTCTATCCATAAGAGATACGAATAGAGTAGGTTAGATGACTGCAATTTTTCGCCATTTATGCCATCAACCATAATCGGGCAGTGTTCGACGGCTTTGGGGTCGCGGTTATATTTATCGTAAGTCGTGCCGCTCATATGCGATAAACCGTCTGTAAACGCCAAATCCTGCCCGACAAACACAATAGGGTCACAACCAGCCATATGAACAAAGTCCAGCATAGTACAGGCTACGGAACCGCCCGAATTCAAAATCTCTTCTTCATCAAGAAAATTGAGCGGAAAAATCAAATCCATAGAAGCGCCCACACGCACGAGCGAACCACGCGCCCGCTTCAACAAACGCGCGTCTGTCTGCATGGTATACACGAGCGGAATATGAAGCGGCGCATCTATTTCGCTATCGTCTTCAAGCCTTAACTGCATACCGTCAATACTGAAAACAAAATCGGGCAAGATACCGTTATCCAACAACGGTTTAAGCGCCGTATATGCCGCGATAATGAGTGCCTTACCCTTAGCCGCCTTCAACCTAAACATATTCTTATCGAGAGAAGGCCCCGCGCAAACCAGAATCGCGGGCACGCCCTCGAATGCCCCGCTGAATGCCTTATGGGGAACGGCGCGAAAAAGGGCTGAAAGATTCTTGATATAATTGGTATGCCACAGCCGCGAATATGCAAGCCCCGTGTTGCGCTCAATGGGCTTGATTATCATCATGTTACGGAAGGCCTCCAGAAAGTCCTTCACGTTACTCAATCTGTTTTTCATATAATAGGGCAGAATCTGGAAACTCACATTTTCATATTCTGACCAGTCTACCTCCTTCATAAGTACCTGCGCCATAGCCCCTCCGCAATCGCAAAAATGAAGAGTAGCCCGCCCGTCCATGAAAAGCTGTTCATCCGGTTCATAAGTACCATAAACATCAAGGGGTTCGATAATAATGGCTTTGGCTTTTTCGTTAGTCGTGAGAAGCTCATAAACCGCCCGCCCGTCCCCGAGCCCGAAGAAAATATGAATGTCTGTCGTCAATAGAATCACCCACATAAATAATAGCAAAGGCGGGTTTAAGCGCCTCTGTATTTCCAAAAAAGAGCCGCCTAAAGGCGGCTTTTAATATAACTACTTCAATAACTGCAACACGTTCTGTGGCGCTTGGTTTGCCTGCGCCAACATACTCGTTGCCGCCTGCTGTAATACGTTAGACTTCGTAAGGTTCATCATTTCCTTTGCCATGTCGGTGTCGCGGATACGCGATTCCGATGCGCTTAGGTTTTCTGACGAAATCTTTAAGCTGTTGATTGTATACTCTAAGCGGTTCTGAACCGCACCAAGGCTGGCGCGTTGGTCAGTGACCGTGCTGATAGCCTTGTCAATCTTACTGAGCAAGCCCGAAATCGTAGAAGCCTTCGCGCCCGAAGCCTTAATCGATGAGGCTATACTCGTAAGACCGAGCGATGAAGCCGTCGTCGAGCCGATGTTAAACTTAATACTCTGTCCGCCGTTAGCGCCAACCTGCAAGAAAACGCCGTTACCCGAACCCGAGAATGCGCCTGTGCCAAGAGTCTTTTTGTTGAACTCCGTGCGCTTACTCATTTCTGTGATTTCTTGAACCAGCTGGTCAACCTCGTCCGCAATCTTCGAGCGGTCAGACGCTTCGTTCGTGTCGTTCGACGCCTGAACCGTCAGCTCACGGATACGTTGTGTCATATTGCCGATTTCTTGCATTGCGCCTTCTGCTGTCTGAACCATGCTAACGCCGTCTTGTGCGTTCTTGGCCGCCATGTCAAGACCACGAATCTGACTGCGCATCTTTTCGGAAATTGCCAAACCCGCCGCGTCATCGGCCGCGGAGTTGATTCTCATACCACTGGACAAACGCGCCGAAGACTTCGCCTGCATTGAGCCAACAGACGACAGGTTCCTATGCGAATTGAGCGCGAGCACGTTCGTATTAACAACCATGTTACTCATATTATTCCTCCTTTTAACTATCCAAGCTATATAGCGTTGTTTACGCGTGCTTAGTATTTGCTAAAACGGGGGAATAATTCATATTGGCGGCTATGGGCAACTACTATAATTAACCAATGTGATTTAATAAAAATGTAACATCGATTTCATTGACATCAGTCAACGGGCATAATATAATATCTTTATACTGAAGCGGGCTGACAATTACATCCATCGGTTAATTGGCTTTAACATTGTCGGTGTTATTCTCAGTATAATTAAATCAAAATAAACATGCCGAAGCAGGCTGACAATTTCATCCACGATAGGAATTTTACATTGTCAGAGTTATTCTCGGCTTTTTTTATTGATCAGGTTCCAGTTCGGCGTTCACAACTTTGCTGTACCAAATCAGCGCTTCCAGATAGGCGTGGTTAATGTCGTCAATCGAGAATCCCTTAACGAGCGCCACGCGAGATACTTCAAGCCATTCGGCGTGTTCATAGTTTATTATGAAGGAGTAAATTTCATATAACTCACCGCGCTTATTAACAAGCGCCTCACGTATGCCGTCGGGCACAAGCACTAAGTCGAGCGCCTGCTCAATCGGCACTTCTAGGATAACATCCAAAACGGAGAACAGCCCGAGAAGGAACAGGCTTTCCTTAAAGATAGCAAGCCCGAAAAGCGTGGCGAGATTCTCACAGAATGTCGCGCGGATAAGGGATATTCGTGTTAATTCCGACGGTTTATCCTCACAAAGTGTACTGTTGACGGCTGTCGTTATCCACTTCTTGATTTCTTTCTGCCCTAACATTGCGGCGGCGTGGTTAATAGACTTTATCTTCGAGCTAATCATACGTGAAGAGTTAGCCATACGCAAGAATTTCACGGCAAGCGCGGGGTCTCGTTGTACGATTGACGCGAACTTGCTCAATTCAAAGTCGTCATTGTTGATGACATTCAGTATCTGAATCAAATTGACCTTTAGCGGGCTGACTGCGCCCGACGCACTTGATAAGGGCAACTTATAAAACGAGCCGTCAAACATGCTTATGCCAGAATAGCGCATTTCTTCAAACGCTTCTTGCGTATGTATGTCCGTCACGACAAAATTGATATTCGGGAACTTATTCTTCATAAAACCCAGCAGGATTTTCAGGCGGTGAAACGGTAGGTTGATAAACACATAGTCCGCCTCTGCCATGAACAAATCCATATTAGAGAAATCGACAACATTCGTAAACGCTATCTTAAAGCCGTGGCGACGGAAATGGCGTATGCGCTCGAGGTTCAACTCCGATTGCTTAAACTTTTTGTCGAGCACGAGCACAACCATAGAATGGTCAACCGTACAGCTATTCTCCAAATCCATGAGCAACAAAATATCTGAAGTGGGCACAAACACGAGCTTACCCATAGTCAGTGCGTCAAGACCGACACTGCTGACGAAATCCAGAAACGCCGAGTTGGTACAGCCGTCTAGCTTGTTAGCCACTTTGGCGTTCTCCAGCAGGATATTCCCTGTTTGACAAGCCAGATAATAACCCTCTACCTCAATATTTTGGTTGAACAGCGGTTTTGGCGCTACGAGCATATCCATTGACATTACCCCGTTTCGTTACGGTATTTCTAACTGTTTTCTTGCAATCTATATTCTAATGTTCTACTGGTTTCTGTAACACTCAACCCGCCCAACGCCGTACACCGCAACTCACGCGGCAACATGCGCCCAACGGCATCCATCGCGTCTATGGTTTCATCAAGCGGTATTACCGCGTCAAAGCCCGCAACTGCCATATTCGCGCAAGCCACGGCGTTCATACCCGCCATTATATTCTTGCCCAAACACGGAACTTCAACTCGCGCCGCCACGGGGTCACAGACCATGCCGAAGATGTTCTGCAAAGACATTGAGGCCGCGTTTAAGGCGGTCATTACGTCTGCGCCCATCAAATCACAAAGCCCCGCCGCCGCCATACCCGAGCCACAACCACATTCGGCCTGACAGCCGCAAACTTCGGCCGCAAACGTGCTCTTATGCGCGATAAACACACCCACAAGCCCCGCCGCAAGCATCGCCCGCGCCGCGTCTGTTTTCGTAAGCCCGCGCTCTTTAACAGCCGCCATAACAGTGCCCGGCAATCCACCGCAAGAACCCGCCGTAGGAGCGGCGACAACCGTACCAAACGCGCTCTTAACCTCCATAATCGCCGCAACATTTGTCACTAAATCAGATGTGAGCCCACCGCCCAGAAGCCGCCCCGCATCAAACGCGGGTTTAATGTTCTTAGCCTGTTGATGTAAGAGCCTGTCAGCATATTCAGTGCCGCGAAGCCCTTTTTTTATGGCATTCTCTACTATATCGATGATGTGCTCCATCATCTCTAATACTTCGTCTTCGGTAATCCCACCGCGCTCACTCTCATAGCGCAAAGCCAAATTCGACAAGCGCGTTATACTATGTTCACGCGCATAAGTCAAACACTCTTCAGCCGTCAGAAACGGTACGTGGTTTTTGCGTTGTGACCGAATAGGCAAAACGGCCTCGGTTTTAACAATATCTTTCGCCGTTACCGAAAAACCCTCGGGTACGTCTAAATCTGCCAAACTGTTAATAACGACCAGCTTTCTTTCGCCGTTTTCGATGATACAGTGGCTGACATAATTTTCGTCAGACAACGCCCATTCAAAGCACGGCATTTCGTTCTCAAACTCAGCCAAAACAACAGAGAAGCCACCGCTGATACTGACAGCGAAGCCGTTAAACTCGATAAGCTCAAACATACCGCCACCCGTAGAAATCGCTGTAGCCGTAAAGTTTTTTCCGCTCTCTGTTTCTACCCTCATTCGGTATGTATTGGGATGCTTTGCGCCATAATCTACTATATTAAAGGTAATATCAAGCCCGTTCTCTCGCGCTATCTCTAACGAGCGCGGCAAACGCGCGTCATCAGCCGCAAAGCCCATCAACCCGCCAACAAGCCCGATGTCACTGCATTGCGTATGATAAGTCGTTGCCAGAGAGCCGTTTGGGTCAAAGTCGGCGCTAAACTTCACGGGCTTATCTTTGCCGCAAAGGTTTCTAAGCGTCAGCCCGATACGCTGTGACGCCGCCGTATGAGAACTGGACGGCCCCACCATTACAGGGCCGATAACATCATTGAAAATGCTAGGATAATCCATAATACCTTTCATCCCAATCAAATATTTATGAACCCATCATAGCATAAATCAAGCGCATTGACAAGTGAGCAAAACATATGTAGAATTATTTACTAAATATATTGGGGAGCGTAGAATGAACCGAAATCTAACCTTATTGACAGACTTCTACGAGCTGACTATGATGCAGGGATATTTCGAGCGTCAGATGTCAGAGCGCGTTGTGTTTGACTTGTATTATCGCAAGAACCCAGACGGCGGCGGATATTCGATTTTTGCGGGGCTTGAACAGGCTATCGAATATGTGAAGAACCTCCGATTTGATGAAGACGCGCTTGATTACCTAGCGAGCACAAAACAGTTTTCAGCGGCATTTCTCGACTACTTGCGCGACTTGCGCTTTACGGGTGATATTTGGTCAGTGCCGGAAGGTACCGTCGTTTTCCCGAACGAACCCCTAGTGCGCGTGACTGCGCCACTCATAGAGGCTCAACTCGTTGAAACAGCGTTTTTGAATATACTGAACCACCAAACCCTCATAGCCACGAAGGCTTCGCGCGTGATGTTCGCGGCTGACGGCGATATGGTGTTGGAGTTCGGTTTGCGCCGCGCTCAAGGGCCCGACGCGGGTGTGTTTGGCAGTCGCGCCGCATATATCGGCGGTTGTCAAGCCACCAGTAATGTCCTTGCGGGTCAGCTCTTCGGCATACCCGTGCGCGGCACACATGCGCATAGTTGGGTTATGAGCTTTCCGAACGAGTATGAAGCGTTTAAGGCATACGCCACAAGCTTCCCTGACGCTTGTACGTTATTGGTTGACACTTATGACACCTTACGCTCGGGCGTGCCGAATGCGATACGCGTCTTTACCGAATTTCGCGACAAGAACCCGAACGCCCGCGGCTTCGGTATTCGACTCGATTCGGGCGATTTGAGTTACCTATCCAAAAAGGCGCGTCAGATGTTAGATGAAGCGGGCTTCCCTGACGCAACCATCACTGCATCCAACGACCTTGACGAATACCTCATCCAGTCACTGAAAATCCAAGGCTCGAAAATCGGCGTTTGGGGCGTTGGAACAAACCTAATCACGAGCAAACACACGCCCGCTTTCGGTGGTGTATATAAACTATGCGCACAGGAACAAAACGGCGTGTTCGTACCAAAAATAAAGATTTCAGATAACCCCGAGAAAATCAACAACCCCGGCATAAAGAAGATTTTCCGCCTGTACGACAAATCTACGGGCAAAATCAAGGCCGACTTAATCGCGCTCGACAATGAAACAATAGACGAAACGCTAGATTTAGAAATCTTTGACCCACTCGCCACATGGAAGCGCATGGTCTTAGAATCGGGCGAATACACGGCGCGTGAATTGCTCATCCCCGTTGTATTAAACGGCGAAATAGTCCATGAAACGCCACATATTCGGGATATACGCGCATACTGTCAAAACGAGCTTAACACGCTTTGGGGCGAACATCGCCGCTTCGAGAATCCACATTCCATGCCCGTTGACCTCTCACAAGCGCTGTATGACATGAAAAAAGCCCTGCTTGAAGTAAGGCGCAGTAAGTAACACAAAAGGGCGCGAAAACGCGTCCTTTTATGTTCTCACATCTACGCTGTGTGTCTGATGTACTGCCGTCTGTGCCCCGAACGGCTCCGGCTCTTTTGAGAGTATCGAGAAATTCTCGTCAAGCTGAATGCACGCGGCTTGTGCGAGCGAAAAACCATGCGACCCTAGTAATTCAGCCAATCGCGGTATATTCTGCTCTACCAAATCTATTACGAACTCGTCCTCTAAACGGAATTGACAGTTTATCACCTGTCCGCTTCTCTGGATGTAGGCTTCCAAATGCCCCAAATTCGCTAAATCCAAAGCAAGTAGGGCGGTTTGAGCCGATTTCGGCGTTCGGCTCTGCTTGCCGCGAAAAACATACAGTTCGGCATTAACGGGCGTTTGGGCAATGTTTAGCGGTATCTGAATGTAAAGGCTCTGCTTCAAGTCATTCAGAAACTTCAAATTATTCGTGGCATCATCAGCCGCCTGAAGGGCTTCTTTGCTTTGGGCACTCGGTGGGGCGGCTTCGAGAATGGCTTTGAGTTTGGTTACGGTTTTTTGTATATCGTTCAGACGTTCGTCAAGGGCTTCGGGCGTTTTGAGCGCGGTCGGCTCAGGGAACAATCGCGCAATAACGCGTTCGGCAATGCCTGTGACCCGCTTTTCTGTCAGCGGCATAAGATGTTGGCTCTCGGCTCTGGGAGCGATTTTCGGTTGTTCACTTAGTGATTCGGGGCGCGCAGTCGATTCGGTCGGTGTGGGTATGGTTTGTGTTTGCGCGACCTTTTCTGTTTGTGTCGGCGGCGCGGTTTGTTGTGGCAGATTAGTTTCCGAAGCAGTTACTGAAACAGGGTTCTGTTGCTGTGGCACATCTGTAGCTTGGGTTTTAGCCTGTAAAGCCGTATCCGCTTCAAACGCCTGCTGTTGTAGGTTTACGTTTTCGCTTGGGTTAGAAACTGCTTGCGTTGTTTGAGCCGTTGGCATTTCTTCAACCGATATTTGTATCTCGGCGGAGTTCATACCATTCGTAGGTATTGTACCGTCTTGTTTAACCACAATCGGCGTATCCAATACCTCAAGCAAGGCAGCGCGGACAGCTGGTTCAGAAATGCCTTCAAGCGCGTTCGCAAGGGTGTTGAGTTGAGCCGTAAGGCTTGTTGTTCGCGCCGCATAACCTTCGACGGCCGCGGCATTAGCCGAAGTTACGGGCTGATTTACAAACAAAAACCCCGCCCGCCCCATATCACCGCCCGAAAGTCGCGCCGACTGGTTCAGCCGCGCGAGATTTTCGGGCGTTACAGGCTGATTCAACCCTATCAAGGTCTGCGCCAACATTCTGTTTTCTGGCGTGGGCTTCATACCAAAGAGCGCGAGAACCTCGCCGAGTTTATCAAACGAGAAAACCGCCCTAAGCATCTCTACTTCGGCGGGTATCGGTATGTTTTGTGGCATTGGGGCCGCCACTTGTGTCGTCACGTTAGACGCAACCCCGCTATCCGTTTTCAGCGGGATATTCGTCAATCCCACATTTGGGTTTATTTCCATAACTTCCCCTCGAATATATATAACCGCCGCGCGTTCAAATCTTCGTACATATCTAACTCAAGCGGTGGGAGAACCGCCGCCGCGTCAGCGTAGGCGGCATTTCTGATGAACTCGCGCGGGGCGGTGTCGGTTTCGACTAAACCCCTCATTGCGTCACACGGCAATAGGAACGTATCACCGCGCTTATAGGCGGTTTGGTTGAGTTTGATAAGCTGGTAAATCTCCTGCGCGCTTGTGTCGGGCATAGAGCGCATGAAAGTGCGTAGCTGAGTTGCTGTTTTGTAGGCTTCGGTCAAAGCCGCGTCTTCCGTAAGCAAGTAATTCTGACTGCCGCCTGCAAGTGTTTCGTTAACGTCACGATAAACCACGGCTTTCACGCGCGGGTAATTCTCCAAAACGCCGTATAGGCGTGTGAGCCTGTCGGCGGCTTCATTCACGCGATACTGGTTGTCGGCGGTGGAGTAAGAACTCACAGCCAGAGTCAGTAAAATCGGCTTTTCGCGGCTGAACACGGCGTAAGCGGTGTCTAGCGGTTCAAGTAGCTTATATATATCTGTATCGTCAGAATGTGCCGCGATATTAACGCCAATCCAGTCGGTGGAATCTGTGCCCGGGTATAACTCGAGTTTTTCGGGATATTCCCAGATGAAAGCGGCTCTGTCGGCGCGTTCGCGGAATGCCGCGCGTGCTTCGGTGTAAAAACGAATATACGAGGACGGTTTAATTGCCTTTTTGCCCGTGACGGGGTAGAAATTCACAAGAGTTGGGATATTAAGCCAGTCATCAAGGAGAGCGTCAACATGCGTCATGCTAAAAGCTTCAATATCAGTGGGCAATTCAATGACTATATACGGTAATTTCCCCGCCGCTACACATGCGAGAACGGCGTTGATAGGGTAGGGCTGACCCATTGTCATATGAATTGCGTATAGCGCGTGATTGCCGAGTGCGTTTTCAAATGACGCTATCGAACCGTCAATCGTATAATCCTCCGTGATATATGCGCCCAAAAGAACGCCGTTTTGCGGCTCTAATTGCGCGCGCTTGATTTTTTGTTGAACAAATACGGTATATGGCTCGATTTGGTTGAGCGATTCACCCTCCGATTGAGCGGCTGATACAGACAACGCAAGTGGTACGTCGGGTATATTTTCGTTCGGCAGATTCACCGAACCGCAACCCGCCAAGCCCATAACAAGTATAAAAATAAAACCGTAGCTCAAAAAACGCATTCTATCCCCTCATTTTCTGCTATCGAGATAGGCTTGTAGACCCTCCAGATAGTGTATGTAGAATGCGCCGTGCTGACGGAGTTTGTAAGACGCGTCAATCGCTTCGTATGGTATGGACTTGCGCCCGCCCGTCTTCGCGCCGCGCCAATATTCGTCAAGTAGGTCAAACGGTAGGTAGAAATACTCATGCGCGAATTTGAAGTAGACGAGCAGAAACGCAATGCCCTGTTGAGCCTGAAAATCGCGCATAAAATCGATTTGGTGTTCGTGGAGGTTGTCAAACGGGAGGTTTTTTCGCGCCGTTTCTTTCGCGTCAAAGCAGACGGGGTAACCCTGAACAACGCCCATGTAATCAACCGTGCTCTTCTCGCCCCAATACGCCATTGTGATTATACGTTCGGCGCGGTTTTGTTCAACAGGGATTATCGAAGTCGGCAGTTTTTGAATGAGCGCAAGACCTTTTTGGCGATAACCCTCGTTTGTTAGGTTAATGAGTTCTTCCAGCGTACTGCCGCGAAGCCCTCGGCTGTTCCAATGTGCCATAGTCGCCCTCGCGTTATTGTATATTATTTCCAATTATCTGCGCTTTATTCTGTAAGATGGCTTCGGCGTTGCGCTTAAATGTCTTGAGCCGCCGCCAGAATATGGCTGTGTCACCGTATTTGGTCTTAAATTCGGCGTTTGTCATGTTCAAAAAGGTTGACAGCGGCACGTATGGGTCAAATTCACCGTTCGGCACTAAATATGCGTTCTTAGGGCATACGGTTTGGCAGATGTCACAGCCATAAAGCCATTCGCCGATTGCGGCGCTTTCTGATTCTGTGAGGTCGCCGCTCTTTTGGGTGAGATAAGAAACACATTTTTGCGAATTGTAACCCGAATCCAATGCGCCTGTTGGGCAGGCTTTTACGCAAAGACCGCAATTGTCACATGGGTTGACTTCGAGCGGTGGGGTCGGTTCAATCTCGGCGCGTGTGAGTAGGTAACCTATGTTGAAGAACGTGCCCAGAACGGGGGATATACTTAGGTTGTTTCGTGCGTAAAGACCGATACCGCAAGAAGCGGCTAAGGCGCGTTCGTCAATCGCGCCCGTGTCAACCAAGGCGTAGAACTCGCCCCCTAAGTTTTCGCCGATTTCATTCAAGATACGCCGAACGCGTCTATGGTAGTCTTCACCCACAGCGTGCATCGAGATTCTGCCGTATGGTTCGTTAGGCGTTGTTTTTGTGATTGCCTTATAGTAAGGAACACCGATTACGACAACACTTTTCGCGCCTTCAAGCGGTAATGTGAAGTCGGGGCTGTTATTGGAGCCTGTTTCGTCGGTGAAGTAACCGCGCGGTCTGATTGCCGCGATGTCGGCGATACCGAAAACTGCGTTATGCGCGTTGACAATGCGCTCGATAACAGCTTTCATTACTTTACGAATGTCGCGTTTGCGTGTTCATATGCGGGCAGTGTTCCGATGTCGTAACATTCGCCGTCCATATACCACGCATATACACTACGGTTTTTATGAAGCCACTCAACAAAGTAACCCGGCGCGTCGGGTTTGTTACCCTCGTCGAGATACTTCTGAATAAGCGGCAATGTGTCGCGGCGGTAGAGATAACCCGCGAAAATCGCGATGTTCGAGGGTGGGTCTTGCGGTTTTTCGATAAGGCTCGTTATCTTGCCCGTGTCGTCGGTTGTTGCCACGGCGAAGGACTTGAGCTGTTCGCGGTCATAGATTATCTTTGCGACAACAGAATCGGCCTGTTTCTGTCGGAAAAACTCGTAGAATCTGAAAAGCGAGTAGGTAAACAGGTTATCGCCCGCGATAATCAACAAATCATCGTCAATGTTAAAATGGTCTATCGTGAATTTGATGTCACCGATGGCGCCGAGGCGGGTTTGTTCGTCTGTTGTGCCGTCGTCTAATACTTTCACGCGCTTGTTTTTCGCCCATTCGTCAAAATGGGTGAAAAATCTATGGTTTGTGACGACATAGGTTTCGTCGATGGCGGGTATAGATTCAATCTCCTCTAATATATAATCAATCAGCGGCTTGCCCTTTATGGGCAAAAGCGGCTTAGGTCTGTCCTTCGTGAGCGGATACAGGCGAGTTGCGTAACCCGCGCCGAGTATCAGTGCTTTCATTGAGTCACTCCTTTGTTTCTTTTAGTATTCGATTACGTAGATTCTATCACAATCCGCACCGCTTTTCATCATGCCAGCCTTTTCATAAACGGCACAGGCGCGAGGGTTGTCTTTCTCTGTAGGTACAAAAGATTCAGAAAAGCCGTTATTACGTGCCCAATCGACGGCGTGTTGAACAAGGCGGGTACCTATACCGCGGTTTTGGTGGGCTGAATGAACGCCTACGGAGTAGATGAAGAACTGCGGTGGTTTTGAGTCTAGACGCGTGAGGGCATAACCGTAGAGAAGCCCGATAATCACGCCGTCTTGTATGGCTGTAAAGGCGACATTCTGCTTTTCTGATAAAAACGCGGTTATACGCTCTGGGTCATACACCATGCCGTCATCATCGACAATCGGGCGCATGTTAGGTACGTCATCAGCCGTCAGCATTCGGATTACCAAGTTTTCCATGCCGCCACCCCTATTGTTGAATGAAACGCGCGAATGCCGCTGTGGGTTCGGCTGTGAAGGCTCTGCCCGTCAGATACGAAAGCCGCCCCGTTAACGCCCCGAACACGAGTTTATGAGCGTGTAGGAGTTGAGTTTTTAAGCCATACACCTTAGACAACCGCTCTGAAGCTTCGCAGAAATATTTTGTGTCCCCCAATATAGGATGCCCAATATTCTGACAATGAGCGCGAATTTGGTGTGACTTACCCGTTATCAGTCGAACATTGAGTACGGAATAGCCCTCTGTTGCCGATAAAATCTCGATTTTCGTTTCACATTCGTCGCCGTCAGCCGTGACTGTGACGCGGTTGGTCTTTTCGTCCTTTTTATGACCTGTTGTGATAGTTTGTGCGCGGGCACGTCCGTAAACAACGGCCAGATACTGCTTGTCCAGCTTGCGAAGTCTAATCGCGGTTGACAGAATTTGCGCAGATTCTAGGTTTTTGCCTATTATTACCAGCCCGGAGGTGTTTCTATCTAAGCGATTCAGCGGCGCGGGTATGAACGCGTTCTCCGTGTTATTCGGGTCATATGCGCCGTTTAGATACAAATGATATAAAACGCGTTCGGCGAGGGTATCTTTGTCGGTGGAATGCGCCTTTTGGGTCAATGTGCCGACTGGTTTGTTGACTATGAGAATGTTATCATCCTCATAGACGACAGAAAGCGCGCCCGCCGCTTCAACCGTTTTTTGGGTTTGCAGGGTCGCTATGGTTTCTTCTGACAGATAGAGCACGATTTTATCACCCGCCGCGACAATCTCCGCGCCATCAGCGCGCTTGCCGTTTAAGACAATCAGCCGCTTTCGGAGTAACTTGTAGATGTTCGACATATTCGTGCCGTTCAGATATTTTTGTAGGTACTTATTCAAACGTCCGTTCGCCGCTTCGGGCGGGACTGTGATTTCACGCATTGGTTTTCTCCTGTTTTGTGAGCATACGCTTCTGTAGCTGTGGTTTTTTCAATAGGTTACTTCGACTAAATCAAACGAGCATCCCATTAACGCCAAGAAGCCCCATTGGGCACTTTTGGGGTACATGATATAGTTAAGGGCAGTGCAACCTTTGAATGCAAAATCCGCAATTTTTGTTACACTGCGGGGTAGTGTTATCTTTGCAAGGCTCGTACACTGAAAGAACGCCGCGTTACCGATTGAAGTAACGCCGTCGGGGATATGGATTGAGGTAAGATGACCGCAACGCCAAAAGGCTTCATTCCCAATAGCTATTACGCCGCTTGGTATAGTGACATCTGCGGAATCGCCAGTGTATCTTACCACAACACCATCTTTGATTTCTAAGCCTTGGCACACACCGCGCTCCTGTTCCATACTATCTCCATTCGTTCAGTGGCAAAAACCTAGCTCCTATTCTCCCATTTCCATAATAAGTAGGCGTTTATGAATGTGTCAATCGCGCCGTCCATGACAGCCGCCGTACTGCCGACTTCGGCGTTCGTTCTGTGGTCTTTGACGAGTGAGTAGGGGTGGAATACGTATGAGCGGATTTGGCTTGACCAGCCAATATCTTTGACCTCTCCGCGCACGTCAGAAAGGAGTTCCATACGCTCTGCCTGCTTGAGTTCATAGAGTTTCGCGCGTAACATGCGCATGGCGAAGTCACGGTTTTTGTGTTGACTGCGCTCGTTTTGGCATGAAACGACAATGCCTGTCGGTATATGCGTTATGCGTATGGCGCTTTCGGTCTTGTTGACGTGTTGACCGCCCGCACCGCTTGAGCGGTAGGTGTCTACGCGCAAGTCTTCGGGCAAGATTTCAACGGCCGCGTCGTCTTCCATAACGGGCATAACGTCAGCGCTCGCGAATGAGGTATGCCGCCGCCCGCTTGAATCGAACGGAGAGATGCGAACAAGGCGGTGAACGCCCTTCTCTGATTTCAAGTAACCGTAAGCTGAATCACCTTCGATTTCCAGCGTTACAGACTTCACACCCGCTTCTTCACCCGCCAAGTAGTCGGCAATAGTAACCTTATAACCCTTTTTCTCCGCCCAGCGCGTATACATGCGCAGTAACATATTCACCCAGTCACAGCTTTCTGTGCCACCTGCGCCCGCGTGAAGTGTCAAAATCGCGCTTGCCGAATCGTATGGTTCGCTCAACAGCTCCGCCGTCCGCATGTCCTCAAAGTCGCGCGAAAAAGCCGCCGCCAACTTCTTACATTCGGAATAGTGACTGAAGTCGCCTTCCTCAATCGCCAGTTCAATGAGCGTCATAAGGTCTTCGTATTCGCTTTGTAGGTTCTCAAACTCCGCTACTTTCTTCTGCAAGGCTTTTAGCTGTTGCAAAACGCCTTGCGCCTGTTCCATGTCGTTCCAGAAATCCGCTTGTGCGGTTCTGTTTTCGAGTTCTCTTACCTTTTGGCGCGCTCCTGACGCGTCAAAGTGAATCCCCCATTTCGCGAAGCTTGGCTTCGTAGGGTTGCATTTCTATGCGTAATTGCTCCAATTCAATCATAGTATCCTCTATTCTATAGCAATTCCATGTTCTAAAAACAATTGACGAAGGTACAATCACGAATGCTTCAACGTGTTGTGACAAGGAAAATTGTCGATTAAAACCGGAATTGCGCTAAGTGCTCTTACATACCGTGGCAATATTTGTATTTCTTCCCGCTTCCGCATGGACAGGGGTCGTTTCTACCCACTTTCGCGTCTTTGCGGCGGACAGGCTGTTTTGTCAGGCTTGCGTCCATATTGGTTGATGTCGGGACGGCTACTTGTTCGCGCTTGTCGGGCTGTTGTTGCAGGCGCACGTTCAGAATACCGCGGATGGTGTCAACCTGTATGTTGTGCATGAGTTCGTCAAACATGTTGTCAGACACGCGGTGATATTCGTCTATCGGGTTCTTTTGCGCGTAGCTTTGTAGGTTCACGCCCTGACGCATGTAGTCCATCTCGTCTATATGGGTCATCCAGCGCGAATCAATAGCGCGGAGCATGACGATTCGCTCGAGTTCTCTCATTATGACGCTTGTAAACTCGGTTTCTCGGCTCGCATAGAGCGCCTGCGCGTCTGTGTAGAGTTTTTCGACAATCTGAGAGGGTTTGAGCGTATTCTGGTCAAAGTTATTCAAGTCTATCGGCTTACAGTGGATAATCGGGCGCAAGAACGCATTCAAGCCCGCGATATCCCATTCTGATGGGTCTTCAACCTCGCCTGTGAACGAGAAAACCGTTTCTGAAATAACGCTTTTCAGCATGGTTTGTATATGCCCGCTCAAATCCATACCAGCGAGCACTTGGCGACGTTCGGCGTAGATGATTTCGCGGTGGCGGTTCATAACTTGGTCAAATTCAAGCAAGTTTTTGCGGATGGAGAAGTTGTTACCCTCAACCTTTTTCTGCGCTTGTTCAATTGAGCGCGTGAGCATACGGTTTTCAATCGGGTCGTCGTCTTGCATACCGAGGGTTGAAACCATTTTTTTCATGCGGTCAGAACCGAAGATGCGCATGAGGTTGTCATCAAAGCTGACGTAGAAGCGTGAAGAACCGGGGTCACCTTGACGGCCCGAACGCCCGCGCAACTGGTTATCGATACGGCGTGATTCGTGGCGCTCTGTGCCGATAACGCGTAGACCGCCGAGAGCCGCGACACCCTCGCCCAGTAAAATGTCAGTACCACGCCCTGCCATGTTCGTGGCGACCGTGACAGCGCCCGGTTGACCCGCAAGCGCTATGATTTCGGCCTCTTTGGCAAGCTGTTTCGCGTTTAGAACCTCACACTTAATCCCGCGCTTTCTGAGCATGGCCGCGAGCATTTCGGATTTGTCAATCGAAGTCGTACCGACAAGCACGGGCTGATTGCGACTGTGACATTCTTCAATGTCGGCGACAATCGCACGGAATTTCGCGTCTTCGGTTTTCAGAACAACGTCGGGCATGTCTTCACGAATCATGGGGCGGTTAGTCGGTATTATCACAACGTCCATGCCGTAGATTTCTCTGAATTCGTTTTCCTCTGTCGCGGCAGTACCCGTCATGCCGCTCTTTTTCGTATATTTATTAAAGAAATTCTGGAAGGTGATAGTCGCAAGCGTCTGGCTTTCGCGCTGAACGGTTACGCCCTCTTTGGCTTCAATCGCCTGATGAAGCCCGTCAGAATAGCGGCGGCCTTCCATCGGTCGCCCTGTGTGTTCGTCGATTATGATAATCTCATTGTCGCGCACCATGTAATCAACGTCGTTTATCATGTTATAGTTGGCTTTGAGCGCGTTTTGGATGTAATGCGCGATTTCCATGTTCTCGGGGTCGGAGAGGTTTTCAAGCGAGAAGAAACGCTCTGCCTTTTTCACGCCCTCGGCTGTGAGGTTAGTCGTTTTGTGTTTCTCGTCAACGACAAAATCGCCTTCTTCTTCTAATTCGGCGCGTATCATACGGTTCATGGCTTCGTCTTCATTCAAGATACGCCCGCGCTTGAGCCCCTTCGCGAATGTGTCGGCTACGCGATAGAGTTGTGTGCTCTTTGTGCCCGAGCCCGATATAATGAGCGGTGTACGCGCTTCGTCAATAAGAATCGAGTCTACCTCGTCGATAATGGCGTAATGCAAGTCGCGCAAAACCATATGTTCCTCATAAACAACCATGTTGTCGCGCAGATAATCAAAGCCCAATTCGTTGTTTGTCGCGTATGTTATATCACAGTTGTATGCCGCGCGGCGTTCATCAGCCGACATCTCATGTAAGATACAGCCTACGGTCAGCCCTAAAAATCGGTGGACTTGTGCCATTTCTTCTGACTGATATTGCGCCAAATATTCATTGACGGTGACGACATGAACGCCTTTACCCGCCAGCGCGTTCAAATATGCCGGCAAGGTTGACAACAGCGTTTTGCCCTCACCGGTTTTCATCTCGGCTATGCGCCCTTGATGTAGGATAATGCCACCGATGAGCTGAACGCGAAACGGACGTTGCCCACGTGTTCGCACCGACGCTTCACGAACGACGGCGAACGCCTCACAAAGAATATCGTCCAACGTTTCGCCGTTTGCGAGCCGTTCCTTGAAATAGGGGGTCATTGCGCGTAACTCTTCGTCTGTTTTCTTTTGCATTTCCGGTTCGAGTGCTTCTATACGGTCAACAAGCGGCTTAATCCGCTTTAGCTCCTTATCGCTGTATGAGCCAAAAATCTTTTGTATGATGCCCAAATAAATTACTCCCTCTCGAAATCAAATTGCGTTATTGCTAGTTTAACAAAAGCGCCCGTCTTTAGCAAGAAAAATTTCTTGCGCAACTGTCGGTTTATTGGTATAATGAACGAGATTCAAATTTTAAGGAGGCTTTTCATGAAAAAGTATGGTATTATAGCGCTTTTGCTCGCGCTGTTGCTTGCATTCACGGGTTGTTCGCAGGTGTTAAAGGGCAAAATAACGGCGGGTACTTGGGACGGCATGACGTTTACGAACACGTGGTCAGATATAAAGTTTACACTGCCTGATGATTTCACGATACTGACACCCGACGAAATCGCCGAGGTCAACAGCACAGGCAAAGAAACCATGGTCAACAACGGTTCAAATTCAGCCGAGTTCGACATCGCCAGCATGAAATCCATGTATGACTGTATGTTTTATCTTGAAGACGGCATGTCAAACATATCCATTATGTACGAAAACCTTGATTTCGGCAATCAAAAGAATGTAACTGAGGCCGATTACGCAAAGGCCATCAACGACCAGCTTGCGGCTGTTACAACCATAAAGTTTGAGCCTCTGGATTCTTCAAAGCGCACAATCGCGGGTCATGAATTCTATGCCAACAACCTGCTTGTCAACGACTTCGTAAATCAAACCTACTATCTCTACAAGTTTGACAACGCTATGATGTGCATTATCACTACATACATTGGCGATAGCGAAGAGAGTATGAACAAATTCCTCGATTCGATTACATCAGCGAAGTAATGAAAAAGACCGGCGGCAGAAATACCCCGGTCTTTTTGTTTATGATTCACGCGCTTTTCTTGTCGCGTTCATAACCAAGATTATCGTCATGCCCACGTCGGCGAAAATCGCGACAGGCATGTTCACGAACAGTCCCGTTGCCGACAACAACATCAGCACGGTTTTCACAATCAACGCCGCCGCAATGTTCTGTTGCGCAACGCTCATTGTGTGACGCGCCTGTTTAATCGCCGCGGGTATTTTCTGGATGTCATCGTTAACGATAACCACGTCGGCGGCTTCCATTGCCGCATCAGAGCCGACACCACCCATTGCCACGCCTATGTCGGAGCGGGCGAGAACTGGCGCATCGTTTATGCCGTCACCTACGAACATGGTGAGCTTTGAACCGCCCGCGATTTGCTCGAACGCTTCAACCTTTTGGTGGGGCAAAAGCTCGGCCGAAACCCTGTCAATACCCAATTTGGCGGCGATTCTGTCGGCGGCGGCCTTTCTGTCGCCCGTCAGCATAGCTGTTTCGCGAACGCCAACCGATTTGAGGGCATCGATTGCCTTTGATGTCGTGGGCTTGATTTGGTCAGCCAAAACCAACGCGCCCAGGTATCTTTTATCGCTCGCCACATATAAAACCGTGCCGTAACCCGCGTCAACGGGGGTCATGTTCACGTTGTTTTCTATCATTAGGCGTTCATTACCTGCCAGAATGCGCTTGCCTCCCACAACACCCGACAACCCCATGCCCGGGATTTCGGCAAAATCGGTTATGCTATCAACGCTTATACCATTCTCTTTGCAATACGCCACGACTGACAGCGCAATCGGATGATTCGACAGGTTTTCGAGGGCGAATGCCGCCTTTAGTAGTGTATCGTTCGCGACACCCGCCGACGCGTGAATCTCTTCAACACGGAATGCCCCCATGGTGAGTGTGCCCGTCTTGTCAAACACCACCGTGTCAACCCTCGCAAGGTTCTGTATAGCCGTTCCCGATTTGACGAGCACGCCCTTTTTGCTCTGTTGACCGATACCGGCGAAGAAGGTGAGCGGCACGGAGATTACGAGCGCACACGGACAGGAAATGACGAGAAACACGAGAGCGCGGCGCAACCATTCCGCGAAGTCACCGCCCAAAACGAGCGGCGGCAAAACCGCGAGCGCAACGGCAATCATAACGACAATCGGCGTATAAACCTTGGAGAAGCGCGTGATAAACGCTTCTGTGGGGGCCTTCGCCGCCGCCGCGTGTTCCATAGTTTCAAGGATTTTGGCGGCCGTGCCCTTGGCGTATGGCGCGGTCACACGAATTTCAAGCGCCCCATTAAGGTTGATTGAGCCGCCGAGGACTGAATCACCCGCGGTTACGTCACGCGGCACGCTCTCGCCTGTCAGCCCGGAGGTGTCAAGACTGCCCGCGCCGTCTATGATTACGCCGTCAAGCGGAATGCGCTCGCCCGGTAGAACCTGAATGATTTCGTTTTCGGTGACGACCTTAGGGTTTACGGTCAGCCACTCACCCACGCGCCAGACACGCGCCGTTTCGGGCACGAGTGACATTAGGTCTTTAATGGATTTACGCGATTTGTCCATTGCGCGACCTTGGAAGTATTCGCCGATTTGGTAAAGCAACATGACCGTCACGCCTTCGGGGTATTCACCGATAGCAAACGCACCAATCGTCGCGACACTCATGAGGAAGTTCTCGTCAAAAATCTGTCCGCGCAAGATGTTTTTGGCGGCGCGCAGAAGTGTTTCCGCGCCGAAAACGAGGTATGAAGCAAGAAAAACAAACGGGCTTAAAGACTCAATCGGGCAAAGAAACCCACCCGCAAACAATGCCAGACCAATACCGAATTGTATGAAAAACCGTTTGTCGCCGCCCTCTGCGCCGTGAGAATGCCCATGGTCGTGACCGCAACCACAACTTACGTCAAAGGCGCTGTGTTCGTGGTCATGCCCGCAGGCACAAGATTCTCCGTGTTCGTGTGCATGGTCGTGACAGCAAGATTCGCTATGTTCATGGTCGTGATTGCAAGTATCGTTGTGTTCATGTCCGTGATTGCATGACTCGTTATGTTCATGCTCATGGGCGCGAGTTTCAATATGCTCGTGCTCATACCCACACGCGCATGTTTTGCTTTCTTCCATATTATTGTTCCCCCCGTTTATGTAGGATATGTTCAAGGCATTGCGACAAAAACATCTCAACGTGGCTATCGTCTAGTGAATAGTATATGTTCTTGCCATCGCGACGGCTCTTGACCAAATCCGCTTGCCGCAAAATGCGCATCTGGTGTGATACGGCCGATTGTGACATGCCTGATTCTTCGGCCATGTCGCCCACCGACATCTCGCGCTCGTGTAACATGTAGAGCAACTTTACGCGCGAAGCGTCGCCAAAGACCTTGAAGAACTCCGCGATTTGAAATAGGAGTTTTTCGTCTGTCATGTGTCACCATCCTTACTTATGTACATATGAATATCTGTTCATGCGTTTATTATACGCAGAAGCATGAATTTTGTCAACACCTTTGCATGAAAAAATCGTCGGACATACGCCCAACGATTTTTTGTTCTAGCAAATTCCATGTAAGTCAATATGGCAATACCCGTCTGGGTTTTTATCGAGATAATCTTGGTGATACTCTTCGGCGGGTAAGAAAATCGATAGCGGCATGACCTCAGTCACAATCGGCTTGTCGATTTTCTGTTGCGCGTCTGAAAGGCTGTCGTTTATGATATGCAAGTCCTTATCGTCCGTGTAATAAATCCCCGAGCGGTACTGCGTGCCGACATCTCCGGCTTGGCGGTTCATTGTTGTGGGGTCGATAATCTTGAAGAAAATGCGGAGTAGTTCCGTCAGTGTTACCACATTTTCGTCATATACGAGGTGAACCGTTTCGGCGTGAAGTGTTGCGCCCGAACAGACCTCTTTATAAGTAGCGTCTTCCGTTATGCCGTTCGCGTAACCCACTGTTGTGTCCGTCACGCCCTTAATCTTCTTGAAATAGGCTTCAAGCCCCCAGAAACAACCGCCTGCCAAATAAATCTCTCTCATTTTGTCCTCCGTATAAGGGGCGGAAACCCGCCCCCCTCTTAACAATCGATTCACTTCTTGTTTATTTGCCCCATGATTACTTCGTGCGCCTTTTTGAGCTGAACATCTTCGTCTATAGTAAGGCTCGAAATGCGGATACTCAACTCTTCATCCATTTCGACGACATATTGCGGCTCGATACCGATACCCTGTATACAAACGCCACTTGGTGTGTAGTATTTGCTCGTTGTTATCTTAACCGCGCTACCGTCAGGCAATTCAAAGATTTTCTGAACAATGCCCTTGCCGAAAGTGCGCGTGCCCACGGCGATACCCACCTTCGTATCGATAACCGCGCCCGTCAATACCTCTGAGGCCGACGCACTGCCGCCGTTTACGAGCAGAACGAGTGGTATTTTAATGGCGGGTGATTCTGAATATAGGTAGTCTTTCTTGCCGTTTTTGTCCTCGGTGTAGGTGACAATGCCCTTGGGTATGAGCTTATCGGTTATCGCAGTGACGACATCGAGCCGCCCGCCCGGGTTGTTGCGTAAATCTATGATTAGGCCACTGACTTTCTTGCGCTGTAGGTCGTTAAACGCGTCCATGAACTGTTGGTAGGTGACCGCGTCAAATGACGTAATGCGTAGGTAACCGACATTACCGTCCAGTACCTTGTGTGACACTGTGGGGATGTTGATTGTGTCGCGTTTGATGGTAACCGTGAGTTTCTCGGCGCCTTTATTACGTGCGATTGTCACAATCACGGTCGTGCCGGGTTCGCCCTTCATCATCTTGACGGCCTCGTCGAGCCTGTCGCCCGTTACGGGTGTGCCGTTAATCTCGACAATCTCATCACCGGGAAGGATACCCGCGGCCGCGCCGGGGCTACCCTCGAATGGCGACACTACCTTAATCGTGTTGCGTTCGGTGTTCACGCCCACAACAACGCCGATACCCGCATAAACGCCCTCGGTGTCTTCAAGGAAGCGCTTGAACTGGTCGGTGTTCATGTATACCGTATAAGGGTCGCCCAAAGACGACACCAAATCGGCGTAAAATTTCTCGATAAGCGCCGCAGTTTCGTCAGTGTAGCCGTCTATATAGTTTTGTTCCAGCAGGCGGTTTATCCGCGCTAGTTTTTGGTCAACATTCAGACCGATTTGTTCTGTTGGAGTGGGTTCTGGCGTATTATTCGTCATGCCGTTAATGGCATTAAACACTACATTCGCGCCCGAAACCGCGCAAACAACCACAACCATAAACAGAAGCCCGCACACTGCCCCTAAAAGAAACTGCCGACTATTATTCATAAACAACACCTTTCAATGCCGGAAAGCGTATTTGCAAAGCTAGTTTCATTCTATTACAAGCTCTGCTTGTTTATTACACGCAATTTCCGAAAACGAGGGCGGGGGGCGGCATTACTTCGTTATTTACTTCAAATACTTCATTGGGTCTACCGTATCGCCGTTTACACGGACTTCAAAGTGAAGGTGAGGGCCCGTGGAATAACCCGTCGAACCCGCCTTCGCGATTGTCTGTCCGCGGCTCACCTTGTCGCCCGCCGAAACCACCAGCTTCGAGTTGTGGGCGTAGAGTGTCGAAATTCCGCCGCCGTGGCTAACTACAACGGTGTATCCGTAACCGCTTCTGTAACCCGCGCTTAGAACCGTGCCGTCATTTGCCGCTAAAATCGGGGTTCCCATGTTTGCCTTTAGGTCAACGCCCGTGTGAAACTCTTTGCGGCGGCTGATGGGGTTAGTGCGGTTGCCATAGTTTGATGTTATCTGGTAGATGCCGCTGACAGGCCACTGCATTACGCCACCCGTATAGGGGTTAGAGGCCGCCGCGGCCGCTCTTGCCGCCGCTTCTTGCTGTGCTTTAAGCTTCGCCTGACGTTCAATCTCGGCTTCTGCCGCCTTGATTTGGTTCGCGATTTGTGTACCCTCTGTTTCCAGTTCGCTCAATTGCTGTTCAAATGTATGTTCGTTTTCTGTAAGCTTTAAGAGTATTTCGTCCTTTTCGGTCAGAGCCGTTTCAAGCTCGCGCTTGCGGAGTTGTTGTTGACTGGACAACACCTGAATTTCCAGACGTTGGCGGTTCGTGTCTTCCAGCTTCTGGGATATGTCTTGCTCGATGGCTGAAAGGTTTTCTGCCATAGTGCGGTCATATTCCATGATGCTGTTGATAAATTCAACGCGGTTTAAGAAGTCGAAAAAGTCCTTTGAATTGAGTATTACCTCTATGTATGAAATATTTCCCTGTTCGTATAGAAAAACCAGACGTTCGCGCATAAGTTCATACTGCACGTCGCGTTCTGTTTGCGCGTGTTCCAATTCGGCTTCTGTTATGTTTAAAATGGCTTCTGTCTTCATGAGCTCGTTTGTGATGATTTCAAGGTCGGCTTCACAGTCGTCGAGTTCTGCGTCTAAAAGCGCCACTTCGTTTAAGAGGTCACTCTTTTTCGCCTGTGTGTCTTTGAGCAAGTCGCGCGCTGTTTTGATTTTGGCGTTCTGCTCCTTCTGTCTGTCTTTTAAGTCGCCCAAACTCGCCATGACCTGACTTGAACCTATGATAACACACATAATCAAGGTCACGGCCGCTAACCAGAATTTTTTCATAGAAACCTCCCCCAATAAATCTAATCCCTAAACATCCAAATAACGTGTTACCGAAACGATTGAACCCAAACTGCCGATAAACGCGCCCAAAAGAATCCCCAGCGGTACGAAAAGCGGGAAGAGCTTTACGGCCGTCTGAAACTTCACCAGCTCAAGCAGAAGCGGTGAGTAGCCGTAGAATGCGTTGATGGCGGGTGTATAACCAATCCAGCATAGTACAATGGGTATCGCCGCGCCGACAAGCCCGATGATGATACCCTCGATGACAAAAGGCGCGCGTATGAACATGTCTGTCGCGCCCACGTACTTCATAATGAAGATTTCGTTTTTGCGATTGTTTACCGTGAGCTTGACGGTGTTCATAATTATGACGACCGACAAGAACGCAAGCAGAATTATCATGCTAATACTGATGATGCGGATGACATTGTTCACGCCTATCAGCATTTCTGTCGCTTGTTTCGCGTGGCGAACGGTTTTAATGCCTGCGTCCGAATAATCCTGCGCCATTAGAGTGTCAATGACTTGCGGCTGATATTTCGTGTCGTCAAGGTGAATCACGAACGAGCGCGGCAGTGGGTTGTTGTTGCGAAAACTAAGCACCATATCGGCATATTCGCCGAAACTCTCGGCATACTGAACAAGCGCGGTGTCAGCGTCTACATAGTCAACGGTTTCAACGTGCGGAATTTCTAAAATCTTTTCACGGAGGGCGTTCAGCGTGTCCGTTGAAGCTTCTTGCTTGATAGTTACAGACAGCCCGACAGTGCCTTCCAATTGTTTTAACGAGTAATCCAGATTTATCGCCAATATGTAACTGACGGTTACAATAAACATACACGCCGTCACGGTAAAGATACTCGTAACAGTCATAAGCCCGTTGCGGAACAGGCTTTTTAGCGCCTCTTCTATATAAAGCCGCAAAGAGCTAACTTTCATTGTCGTAACCGCCCTTTTCAATATCTTGAATCATCTTGCCCGAGCGCAAGCGAATAACGCGCTTTTGCATGTCGTCCACTATATCCCACGCGTGGGTGGCTACAATAATGGTCGTGCCGCGCTCATTGAGAAACTCGAGCAACTTCATAATCTCCCACGCCGTGTCGGGGTCAAGGTTACCCGTTGGCTCGTCTGCCAGAAGCAGTGGCGGGGCGTTCACAATCGCGCGGGCAATGGCCGTGCGCTGTTGTTCGCCACCCGAAAGCTGATGAGGGTAACTCTTCGCTTTTTTAGAAAGCCCAACAAGAGCCAAAACACTCGGAACGGCGCGACGTATCTCACGATGCGGCGCTTCAACAATCTGCATGGAGAACGCGACATTTTCATAAACCGTCTTGTTCGGCAGAAGCCTGAAATCCTGAAATACCGTACCTAGTTTGCGCCGCAAAAACGGTACTTTCTTCTTAGGCAACTCCGAGATGTTCACGTCGTCTAACATGATACTGCCGCTTGTGAGTTTCTCCTCGCGCATGAGCAGTTTCAGCATGGTGCTCTTGCCCGAGCCCGAAGGCCCCACGAAGAACACGAACTCCCCGTTATCAATCTCCAAATTCACGTCCTGCAAAGCCTTCACGCCGTTATCGGCATAGACTTTACAGGCGTTCACGAATTGTATCACCTATATAAAACCCCTTATTCGCTGGTCTGCTTATGCTTCATGTATTTGCTGACCATGAGCATGATTTTGAATGTTATTGCGTCATCGAAATTACGCAAGTCAAGACCTGTAATCTTCTGCAGTTTGTCTAAGCGATACACGAGTGTGTTCCTGTGTATATAAAGCTGACGGCTTGTTTCTGACACATTCAGATTATTTTCGAAGAATTTATATACCGTGGACAAACTCTCCTCGTCGAAACGCTCCATATCTACGCCGTGCAAAACTTCTTGCAAGAACATGCGGCAAAGCGGCATCGGCAACTGATATATCAAACGCCCAAGCCCCAATCGTTCATAGTTTATCACATAACGTTCAGGCTCGAAAATGCGCCCGACTTCCATTGCCATTTTGGCTTCTTTATATGACGCGCTGACTTGTTTCAAGTCAGACACAATCGTGCCAATCGCGACATAAACGCTCCTCATACACTCGCTTGTGAGCGTGTCACATATCATACGCGCGATTTTTTCAAGCGTTTGTATGTCGTCGCCGTCCTTTAACTCTTTAATAAGGATAACGCCCGTTTCGTCAACGCTTGTCACGAAGTCTTTGAGCTTTGACGGGAAGAGGTTTCTGACCATCTCCGGCAAGCCTAGTTCTAACGCGCCTTCTGCCTCAATCAATACACAAGCGCGGCGCAAACTGTTGTCAATACGCAATTTCTTCGCACGGCTGTGAATATCGACAAGCAAGAGGTTATCAAGAAGTAGGTTCTTGATGAAGTTATCGCGGTCGAAACGCTCCTTATATGCCGCGAACAGGCTTTGGAGGTGAAACGCCGCGAGTTTGCCGATGCGATATGTTTCTTCGTCTTCGCCCTTGACACAAATGACATATTCTGCTATCTGGTTGTCATACACCTTGAAAAGCTGATAACCCGCAACAAGCTGGCTTTCGGCAGGTGATGACAGAAATTGAACAACGGTATCGCTTAAATCGGGTGGCGCGTCAGTACCCGCGCAGGTCTTCCCGTCACGCTCCGTCACAAAGATTTCACGGCGCGTAATGTTTTTTAGCCCTTCTATGGTTGATTGCAGTATCTGGTTTGAAAGCATGAACCCAACCCACTCTCGTAAGAATTATTGTAACATAGACTTTTAACAATATCCAGTATATCGTAATTATATTTAACAAATTGTTCACAATTGCAAGTCCTCGCCTTTATTATAACCAAAAGGTTACAAAACGACAAATGTATTCTAACATATATATTTCTACAAA
>CAZOVK010000025.1:0-29409 GCA_964583165.1 uncultured Defluviitaleaceae bacterium
CATCGGCGCTGAAAGCCGTTACGAGCAAGGAAAACCAGCTTGTTGGCAGATTAGGCAGGCTCGAACGCACACGTGCGCCGATTATCGCCGATATAGCGAGTGTTCTCAATAGGCGCGTTGAGGACATTACTATGAAGTTTCTTTTGGATGCGATAAAGAACCAGCCCGAGTCTGAGCGGTTCGAAGCTTGTATAACGCGCCTGGTTGACAATGTTGAGAGTGTTCATAGACTTAATGAGCAGAATAAGGCGCTTATTGAATATGCCCTTGAATATATAGATTTCAGCATCAACTTGATACGCGGTCAAATGTCGGGCCGTCCGGCGATTTTGGGATATGACGGCGAACAGATAAATGACGGCGGGAGCTTTCTCGATATTCGGAACTAACGGGGAGATTTTCGGAACAGGGATGTTACGGCGGGTGAGATACCGCTGTTGTTCCTGTTCTTTCTATAGATTGTGGTTTTAGATTATGATTGTTTGAAACGAGGTGTTTTATGCCCGGAATGCAGACTTTATCGGTTTTAGTGAGCGGACTTCACGCGGCTCAGGCAGGGCTTGGCGTGACAGGGCACAATATGTCCAACTCCGAAACCATTGGATATACACGGCAACAGGTTTTACAGCGTGACGCGTTAAGCCAGACCATAGGGCGTAATGCGACGGGCTTTCTTCAAGTGGGGCTTGGCACGGATATAGCCGCAATAAGGCAGATTCGTAATACGTTTTTGGACGTGACTTATCGAAAAGAGCTGTCAAAACTCAATTTCTATTCGGCGAAATATGAGGCGGGTACTGAGGTTGAAACGGTTCTGGGCGAGTTGGAGGGGCAATACAAGCTCGACACAGTGCTCAAAAACCTTTGGAACTCTATAAACGAGCTTGCGAGTGACCAAACGAGTATCGGCGTTCGCGGTACGTTTATCGAGAACGTAATCACGTTTATTGACAAGGCGAACAGTGTTTCCGATGCGCTCACGAAATACCAATCTAACTTAAACGCGCAGATTCAGAAGGCTGTTTCTGATATTAACTATTATGTGGCTGAAGTTGGGGCCATGAATATAGCCATAGCCGTGGCTGAGAGTTACGGCGACAACGCGAACGACTACCGCGATATAAGAAATAACGCGCTAGACCAGCTTTCGTCAATTTTGGATATAACAATTAAGGAGCGCACGAACGGCTCTATCGATATATTGTATGACGGCAAGGAACTGCTTGTGGGCGGGCATATCAACAAGATTGGTCTACGCTATTCAGCGCCCGGGTATGACTTTTTAGAACCGGTTTTCACCGAACAGACGGGTATTTTGGGTTATGACCCAACCGATTCAAACGCGCGGTCGTTGTTTAACTATAACGTGAACATCAACCCGATGTTAGATAACGACAACGGGTATCTGAAAGGGCTTATCGTAGCACGCGGGTTACTACCAGCCAACTATACGTCGAGTATGCCACAAGCGCCCGATATTCGGAAATTTATGGTTAACGTAGCCACAGAGGTCGCAGGGGTGATTACAGATACTCCGGCAGACCAAGCGGCTAATGTCGCGGCGTATACGGCGGCCTATCAGAATTACGAAATGGCGTATCAAAACTTCGTGAACAAGCTTGACGCGTATAATGCGGGTGACCGCGCGTATAGTCAACCGCCGCAAGCGCCCATGCCACCGAACCCAGCCGACTATAACGTCGTGCTCTCGTCGGCTCAATCGTTCAGCGCATATGTAGCGAGCGCCATTGACGCTGACCAAACAGGTTATAAATACCAATACGCGCAATTTCAGCGCGAAATGTTTAATATAAACAACTGCTTCATACCGCAACAGCAGATGAAGCTTGACACACTCTTCCACGGTATTGTAAAGCTTATTAACGACACAGTTTCGCCCTATATTTATGACGCGGCTAACGATAGATATATCAAAGACCCAAACGCGCCATACGGTCAAGACGGTGTAACCCAGTATCTGGAGATTTTCACGCGTAGGGCGGGCAACTATACCAACCGATTCGACCAAAACGGGGTTCTTATCGAAGAAGACCCGTCAGACCCCGCTTCGCTCTATACAATGGGTAATATCGAACTAAACCCATTATTGCGTATAGCCAGTAACTACAATAAGATAGCGTTCTCATATTCGGGTGACCAGAGCGACAACAGGCTCTTAGATAATCTCGTCGAACAGTGGAAGCAAGGGTTTATCGCGCTCCCGGGGCAATCGCCGACGGGTGTTGACACGTTCTATGCCAATGTCATGGTTGCGCTCGGTATTGAGATTAACAAGGCGGGCAAGTATGTAGAATCGCAATCTGTTATGGTTCAACAGGCAGACTATAAGCGCACGAGTATTTCGGGTGTGAGCCTTGACGAAGAAATGCGGAATATGTTGCAATATCAACACGCCTATAATGCGGCGGCTCGTGTAATCAATGTGGTTGACGGCATGATTGATACGCTTGTTAATCGAACAGGGCGAACCGGCAGGTAATCAACCGCCTAAAGGCGGTTTGGAATAAAAGTGCCGCATAAAGGCGGCAGTGTCGGGGCTTGTGCCATATCCAATTCGGGGGAATATTTATGAGAAGTTCATTTTTTGAGTTTAACGTGGCAATATCGGGGTTATTCGTCGCTCGCGGTGCCTTGGATACTGTCGCGCATAATATAGCCAATGCGAGTACCAAAGGTTTCTCGCGCCAATACGCAGAAATACGCGCCACGAGGCCCTTAATGGGCTTCGGGCGCGGCATGATTGGCACGGGGGCGGAGATTTTTGGCGTGGGGCAACACCGCGACTTCTATTTGGATAAGAAGTATTGGAGCGGGAACGCGACACTGGGGCAGTATTCTGTGAAATATCAGCAACTGCAACTGACCGAGAGTGTTATGAACGAGCTTGCGGGCACAGGGTTATCGGGGCAGTTTATAGACTTTTTCAAGCGCATGGAAGACTTGACGACAGCCCCGGGCGACACGACCTACCGCATGAACTTAACGTCACTGAGCCAGAGTATAACTACATTCTTCAAAAATACATACCAGACGTTACAGAAACAACAGAGAGATATAAACGATGAAGTACTCGGTGTCGTCACGTCAATAAACAGTATCGGCGACCAGCTTTGTACGCTGAACCAACAGATTTATCAGTATGAGCTTGACGGCTCCAGAGCTAATGACTTGCGCGACCAACGCGCCAAGCTTATTGACGAGTTATCGACTTATGTGAATGTTGAAGTGCGTGAGATTGAAACGAACAAGGCATACGCACAGGGGCAGTTACCCGGGGCCGATAATCGTTCTAAGTCTGATAAGCATTTTCAGGTTTTCATTAACGGTCAAATTTTCGTGAACCACTATGACTATAATTCGCTTGCGGTTGTGCCGCGTTCTGAGTTTGTGAACGGCACACAGGTGCAGTATCTCAATAACCCCGAAGACGCGAACGGGCTGTATGACATTGTCTGGGCCGAAACAGGCATGGAACTGAACATGTACAGCAACGGTTTGTCGGGTGAGCTTAAAGGGCTTATTGACCTACGCGACGGCAACAACGGTAATTTTGTGCGTTTCGCGTCAAACCCTGTGTATACAGCTTCAACGGCTAACACGCCCACGACACTCACGCTGAAGATGAACCCACCTGACCGCATTGACCTATCAGCGGCGGGGGGTAAGATAACCGTTAAGGGCGCTAACGGTCAGTCAGTCACGTTGAAATACACAGGATATACGTATGACAAGGCAACGGGCAACGCGACGTTTACGCTACCAGGTAACCTTGACACTAATACGCTCGCGACGGTTAACGCGGCTAATACGACGTTTACTATCGGTCAGACAAGTGATTATAAGGGCATACCCTACTATATCTCGCGTTTGAACACAATGGCGCGGACGTTTGCGATGGCGATTAACGAGGGTAAGTATATCGACGGCACGGCCATTGCGGGTGTTATCGGGCATGTAGACGGCTTCGATTTATACAACCAAAATCAAAGGACGTTATTCTTCACCTACCTTGACCAAAACGGCAACGAGGCGAGGTTTGACGCGAATTTCAATATCTATAACATCACGGCGGCTAACTTCACCGTCAACAAGGAGTTGCTCAAAGACCCTAAGCTATTGGCCGCATCTAACACCGACACGGGTGGCATTGACAATGGCGAGGTGCTCAAGGGCCTGTTGTCGCTGAACCAAAACAAGTCACTCTTCAAAGAGGGCGCGCTCAAAGATTATATCATCAGTATCATGAGTGAAATGGCAGTTGACGTATCACAGGCCGACCGATTCGAGGCTAACTATACCGACACGCAAATGCGGACGGATAACCAACGCATGAGTGTTTCGGGCGTGAGCCTTAATGAAGAGATGACTAACATGGTCAGATATCAACAGCTCTATCAGTCAGCCGCTAAACTCATCAACGTAATAGATGCGATATACGACACAACCATTAACCGTATGTGGGCATTCTAGAGCTTTTTTCTAGCTTGGGGGGATAAAAAATGCGTATAACAAACGCAATGACATCTAATAAGATGCTCCTGAATATCAACAGGAGCGCGCGTGTTGTCGATAATCTATATAACCAGATGACGACGGGCAAGAAGATTCAGCTTGCGTCAGACGACCCGATTATCGCGGGGCGCGCGTTACGCTTTAGAACAAGCGTGGCAGAAACAGAACAATACCAGCGAAATTCCGCACAAGGCATGAGCTGGATGGAGATAACCGAACAGGGCTTTACGAACGTGAACAAGGCGCTTTCGACAATTCGCGGGCTTTGTGTTCTTGGCGCGTCTGACCAGTTTGAGTTGGCAGACAGAAACACCTATGCCACACAGATTCAGATGATGTTTGAACAGATTGGCATAGAAATGGGCATTACCTACTCCGGGCGTTATGTGTTCTCGGGCTTTAGAACCGACCAACCACCCGTCATGACAGCGGACGCACCCGACGCGCGATATAATATTACCCAGACGCTCAACGTCAAAGACCTTGAAACGGCTACGGTTTATAAGACCACAACGGGTAACGCGCCTGATATGTATACGGTCAACCGCCTTAAACTGCCGTATACATCAAGCATACAGAACCTTGACCAGATAGTGGCGCATAACACAGACGGCACTATCTCGGGGGTTTATGATATTACGACAAAGAGCGTGACAGATACCGACGTATATACGCCCGGTGACAGCGACATCTTTTTTGTTAAAGAAACGGGCGAGCTGATTTTCGGAAAGACCGCGCTCGCGGGCGTTCGCGCCGGTGGGCAAGGCGGTTTAAGCGTCAATTATAACCTAACGGGGCTTAAAGCGGGCGACTTGAACCCTCTTGTATATTACAGTTGTACGGACACGACCGACACATCGGTAACGAATGTCGTCGATACGTTCGGGAGAATGCAGAATTTTGCCACGTATTCAAAGATTCAGTTGAGCAAGGCGAATCTCGATATAACCGCGCCCATTTCGATTATGTTTAACGGCGTTAACCAAGGTATAGCGGTAACGCCCATTAAGGCAGACGCGTTTATTGCGGGTGGCGGGTATAATATGAACCCCAATGCGGCATATTATATTGAGGAAACAGGCGAAATTATCTTTGGTAGCACTATCGCCGCAAATCTGAACGCACTAAACGGTGAGTTCTCTGTGTCTTATAACACAACGGGCAAGTACTACACGATGGACAATCAAGAGATTCAGTATGAGTTCTCGACAAACACGCGTATGACGATTAACAACCTAGCCAAAGACGTTTATACGTCGGGGTTATACGCTGATTTGAAGCGGCTTGTTGAATTGACCCAGTCCATTATACCGAGTACCGAAACGGAGTTACGCTCGAAGTACTCCAGCCCGCCGTTTTCACTCACCGGCGCCGACTTAGAAACCGCCATTTCGGACCAGATGAAAGAGGAGAACCAAAAGTATAGGAGCATTTTGCATGACGGCTTTTCAAATATGCTGAGAGCCATCGACAAACACAATACCCAAATTGCGACAGAATATACGAACCTAGGCAGCCGAATGAACCGTTTGGATTTCATTTCGTCTCGTCTGGAGGAGGATTATATCAGCTATTTCAAGCTAATGTCCGATAACGAGAACGTCGACTACCTAGAAGTCATTACAAGCCTCCGCTCCGCCGAGGGTATCTATCAGGCGGCTATGAAAGCGGGCGCGAACATAATGCAGATTTCGCTAGCTGACTTTATCAGATAGGGAGGAAATCTTAATGAAATTAGAAACCAAACATTTTGGCACAATCGAGGTAGACGAGGGCAAGATTATCAACTTTAACGAGGGCTTACCGGGATTCCCGGAGCTTCGCCGCTTCTTGCTCATGACAGAGCCCAAACAAGGCGAGGGGCAGAGTTCTGACGGCGTATTCTTCTGGCTTCAATCCGTTGACGAGCCGAACGTGGCGTTTGTGTTGCTGAACATGCTCAAAATCATGCCCGAGTATAACCCACTGGTTGAGCGCACTGACATGGAGAATCTCGGCGAGTATGACGAACAGACTTTCAACTTCTACAACATCGCGGTTCTCCCCGATGACATCAAGAACATGACAGTTAACCTCAAAGCCCCTGTTGTCATCAATACAGAGAAACGTACAGGCAAGCAGGTTGTCTGCACGAACGACGAGTATACGGTAAGACATTATATGTTTAAGTAATATCACCCGGGCGGGGTTTCCCCGCCCACTTTATTGTATAAAAACGGAGGTAAACATGCTTGCGTTAACGCGAAAAAAAGGCGAATCGATTATGATAGCCGACTCTACAGAAGTGGTAGTCTTGAGCGTATCGGGCGACCAGGTTAAACTTGGCATTATCGCGCCGAAAAACATCAGCGTCCACCGCAAAGAAGTCTATGAGCAGATTCTACAGACCAACCGCGAAGCCGCCCACGCCGCGAAACTGCCGCATGATATGCTAGAGAGATTACATGTGAAGAAAGACGGCGGAGAATAGAAATGACGAAGGACGACATACTGAAACTCGCCGCCGAGATTGCGAATTACCCTGTGTTCTCGGCTGACGACATACCCGATATCGACCTCTATATGGACCAAGTGACCACCCTTATCGACGACAAGTTATCACTACAAAAGCGTAGCGAAGCCGAGAAGATGCTCACTAAAACCATGATAAATAACTATACGAAGGCGAAACTGCTCCCGCCGCCCGTTAAGAAGAAGTATACGAAGCGGCATATCGAGCGGCTCGTTTTGATTTATTGGCTGAAAAATGTGTTGAGCATATCGGATGTTTCTACCCTACTTTCCGTTATCGCAAAGGGCGCAGACATCGACAGCGCTTTTTTGGAGTATGAAAACACGCTTGCGTTTCTAAATGAGAGGTTCACAACGTCAATCGAAGCCACTTTGGACAACCTCGGCAACGCCAACGCCCCCACAGACGCGGCGCGGCTCGCGCTTGCACTGCTTCTGGACGCGAATATGAAGAAGATGATGGCCGAACGGCTCATAGATACCTTACATAAATAGAGCCGCCTAAAGGCGGCTTTGAGCGTTAATATCGTTTTCTGCCCGTGCGTTGGCTCTTCCAACTGTTGTTGCTTCTCACCCGCAAAATCACCATGACGATAATCACAATCAACAACACGACAATCACATAATACGGGATAGCCGCTGTACTCGTCAGAAAGCCCTTGACCTTCGCGCCGTAATAGTCCACATCTGTGTTGAACGTGCGCGTGGCTACACTCTCTTCGGCTAACAGTGTGTCCTTAAACAACAACTCGCCGTCTAAGAAGTATGATACCTCCGCTATAACCGCCCCTGCTTCCATAGGTGTTATGAAACGCATCTCGTCTTTGAAGTCGGGCTTGTTTCTGTCCTCTTCTGTATAAACGGCTAACAACTCTTCGTTATACTTCGTCGTGCTCGTTATTCGCATCATCTGGTCGTCGGAGAACAGCCCTTCATAATGCACGTTCGAGTGCACATCCATTGTGTCTTTAACGCCAAGGGGCACATTATAAAGCTTTATAGTGTCTTTCAACACGCCCTTTTCTTGCACAGTCTGGACGCGGAAGTTGTCGAAGCCATAATTGAACAACTTGATTGTGTCGAACCAGCGTTCGGGGTCGGTTGAACCCAAAACAACGGCTATAAGCTCGCGCCCATCCTTTTCGGCTGATGCCGCCAGTGTCGTGCCCATCTCGGTATTACCCGTCTTTATGCCCGTAGCGTAAGGGTATTCATATTGGAAGCCCGGCAGAATGAGGTTGTGCGACTTCCATGTATGCTCGACTAACTTTGCGCTTGGGTCGGGCAAATATGGGGCACTGGGGCCGATGTATGACGCCTCTTTAGCGATAGACCTGATTAGTTCGTTCTGCATGGCGTATTCTGAAAAAATAGCTATATCGGCCGCGCTAGTGATGTGGTTTGGGTTATGATAGCCGTGTGGGTTCACAAAATTCGTGTTCGTACAACCCAGCGCCTTAGCGCGTTCGTTCATGAGGTTACAGAAATAACGCTCAGCGGCAACATACCCCATTTCGGGGTCTTTGGCGGCGCGACGTGCCACAGCCAGCGCGACGACACAAGCCGTTTCATTACCCGACGGTATAATCAGCCCACGTATCGCGTTTTCGACACTCAAAGCCTCGCCCACAACCAAATAGGCGCGTGACGAGTCAAACGGTATCGAGTTGACCTCGTTCCCGCATATTAGAATCTCTTCGGGGTCAAGGTATTCGAGCGCGACAGCCGCCGTCAGAATCTTCGTGATACTCGCGGGATACATAGGCTCGTGTTCATTCTTCGCGTAGAGAATCTTACCAGTGTTCACATCAACAAGAATCGCCGCCCCCGCGCTGACATCACCACTCTGCATCTCAGCCGCCAATACGGGTCTGGGTATCGCAAACAATAGCGTTATTATGACAAATACAATAAATGCCCTTTTCATAAAAACCCCTTATTACCATATCAAAATCGTTAATAAAAAAAGCCCGTAGATAAGGCTTTTTTCTAGTCGCTAAATTAGGCAATCTTATTGACAAGCTTAGTAAGACGTGATTTCTTACGTGAAGCGTTGTTTTTATGATAAACACCCTTAGAAGCCGCTTTGTCAATCGTCGCGATGGCAACTATAAGATGCTCCATTGCCGCAGCCTTATCCTTCGCGCCGACAGCAAGCAGAACCTTCTTCATCATAGTTTTCGTCTTCGATTTAATCATCTTGTTACGCAGTGTCTTTTTCGCTGTCACAAGGATACGCTTTTTACTGGATTTGTTATTAGCCACAGTGTCACCTCCCATAAATCCGGAAACGGTTTTGTCCAGATAGAATCCACTCGTAATATTTTACTGTATATTCTCCTATTTGTCAATCAATACTTTTATAAAATAAGAAGAAATTTGGAGGGTTTTCATGGAAGATTGCGGTAAAAAGCAATTTAGTGTATACACCGACTTAGCGCTTGAAATAGCCGAAACGGCGGGCTCAGATTTTGAGTGGGAGAAAAGCGGCGTTAAAATGGACATAACCGAATTGAGCTTCGGTTATAAGCTCACGGAGGTCGAAATCCTTAACGAAACAGGCTCACAAGAGATGGGAAAGCCCATTGGGCGATATATCACGATTGAGGGCGCGGCCATGAAAGGTGAATCACTCGAAGCGCGGGAGGCCGCGACACTCGTTTTGGCCGAACAAATAAAACAATTGACAAACCTCAAGAATGAACACACCGTTTTAATCGTAGGTCTAGGCAACTGGAACGTGTCGCCCGACGCTCTGGGCCCCCGTGTTGTCAAGAAAACCCTCGTAACACGCGCCATGCTTGACCTACCCGAAGAAATCGGGGGGCGGCTCCGTACAGTGGCAGCCATATCACCCGGGGTTATGGGGCTGACGGGTATCGAAACGGGCGAAATCGTCAAAGGTGTCGCCGAACATGTAAAGCCCGGGCTGATTATCCTCATTGACGCGTTGGCGGCACGTAAGGTGTCGCGCATTAACTCGACTATTCAGCTATCCGACACGGGTATTGCACCGGGCGCGGGCATCGGCAACAAGCGTATGGTGTTGAACAAACAGTCACTCGGTTGCAACGTGCTGGCTATCGGCGTACCGACGGTTGTTGACGCGGCCACACTCGCCAATGACACGCTCGATTTAACGCTGGATGCCATGCGCACGGCCAGTACGGCGGGTTCATCGTTCTATCAGATTTTGCAAGACATTTCTGAAGAAGAGCGATATTCTATGATAAAATCCCTGTTAGAACCATACGCGGGTAATATGTTTGTCACACCGAAAGACGTAGACACAGTCGTGAACCGACTATCCACAATTATAGCGGACGCGCTTAATTATGCTCTTCACCCGAGTATTGACAAGGAAGATTTTGAAAAGCTCGAGATTGGTCACTAAGGGCAGATAACAAAATGCCAAACTGACAAAAAATTATATAAAATTCACTGTCCGATAATATTTTTCAGCCAAGTTGGAATAATACATTTGACGTAGTAATACGTTTGATTAAAACTTGGACAGGAGGACAAATGATGAGAGTACGACCATTGGATTGGATTGCGCTCACGCTGGTCATAATCGGGGCGGTCAACTGGGGTCTAATCGGCTTCTTCCAATTCGACCTTGTCGCGGCGTTGTTCGGCGGTATGTCAAGCTGGATTTCGCGCGTGGTCTATGCGCTTGTCGGGCTGAGCGGGCTGTATTGCCTGACGCTCTACGGGCGAATTGACAACGACACGGACGTGGTAAGAGATTAGTACAGAATAAGTTGCGCGTATTACAATAAAAACCTTGCAAAAAACCCGCCTAACCTTCACTGTGGCGGGTTTTGTTTACTCTATGACGGTCTTTGCTACTTGCCTATGACGAATAGTTCTCTGTCAAAATGCGTGAGCGATTCTGCGCCGTTCTCTGTTATAAGAATCATGTCCTCAACGCGCAAATATGCCTTGCCCGGTAGCCACAATTTCGGCTCTGAACAGAACACCATACCCGCTTCATAAACCGCGTCACTGCCCAAAGACAGCCAAGGGCGCTCGTGTACGTCAATGCCGATTTGATGACCCATGACACAATTCTCGCCCGCGCGTCTTATGTTGTCACCAAAACCGTGCTCCGCAAGCAACGCCTTAATCGTCACGAACGCGTCGTCCATCTTCACACCGGGTTTAATCAGCTTTATGTACTCCGTTTGAGCGTATTGTAACGCCTTGTAGGCGGCGTTGATTTCGTCTGTTGTTTCCTTAAAGCAGAACGACCGCCCATAGTCAGAGCAATAGCCGTTCCTCATAAACCCGAAGTCAAACGCGATACTCGCGCCCGCCACAAGCGGAAAATCGCGGTCATAAACACCAAGCTCATTCGCCCGCGGCATAGTCGGATGAACGAACATCGCGGTTGTCGAGAAGCTCACGCCCTCCATGCCGTTTCTCAGTCCATATTGCAAAATCATGTCCTCAATATCGCGCGACAACATGCCTTCTTTGAGATTTTCAGTCACATACTGCATAGCCGTGTCCGTAAAAGCCGCCAGCTCGCGCAGTTTTTGAATTTCCTTCGGCTCTTTGATTTTACGCATATTTTCTACTATATGCTCGCCGAAAACGGGCTTAAACTCGGGGTTCGCCTGTTCGAGAATGCGCTTAAAATAACCGCCGCAAGACTCGCCATAAGCCACACGCCGACCTTTTGTCATATCCGTTAGGTAACGCTCCAGCGCGTCAAACCAGACAATAGTTTTCGCCACTTCTACATTCGCAAAACCCGCCTCTGCCTGCGGCGTAAGAATCAGGCGCGGTTCGCCGTCCACGGGTATGTACAAAACGCTATCGGGCATATTGAGCGCGTGGGCTTCGGGGCTTTCAAAATACGGCGGCGGGCCTCCCGACTCAATCGTGCGCTGCCACGGGATTGAACCCTCGTCTATTAGGTATTGCATGTTGCCGCTCTTCGCGACGATATAGCCGTCAAGCTGGCTTTCACTTAGAATACTTTGGAGCTTTTCTACTCTGGTATTCATGTCTATCCTCCATAATGTTATCGGTGATAAATCCATTATATCATTATAAATTGGTGAAATAAATATAAACTTTTCTACAGACAAGTCTAGAAAGCGTATATCTGAAATAGCAAAATTGATAGTTTTGATTGGTGAATACGAGGAGTATATTATGCTCGGTCATATCGGCTTCCCCTTGAACTGGCAAGAGCTATTGACTACATAAGCAACACTAAAAAAGACAGGCGTTTCACCGCCTGTCTTTTTATTTGTTCTATTCAGCCTTCAAGAAGCCCGTTTCTTTCAGCGTTTCTATAGCCTTTTCAGCCTTAGCGGGGTTTACGAGCACGATAGGACCTGTGCAACCCATTCCGCTTTCGGCATAGATGCCGGCTTTCCAGAGCGCCTTAACAGCGTCCTCAAGCTCCATGATGTCAACGCCGGCGATTTCTTCTGTTACAACCTCTTTGTCGGGGGCTGTTACGGTTTCTTCTTCGGCGGGTTTGGCGGTTTTTGTCTGCGCCGCAAGGATGTCAGCGAAGCCGATTTTATTCAGCTTGTTGAACTCGGCTTGAGCAACTCCGATTACATTACCTTTTGCAAGCTTCGCCGCGTAAACACATGCGTTAGCGACAACAGGCACGCCCGAAGCGCGGGAGAGGATGAGAACCAGGCGCTTGTAGCCCTCGCCGATACCGGGGCCATAACCGAATCCGCTCGATTCATAACTTCCGCCTGTTGTGAAGCTTGAGAACATCTTCATAAGAAGGTTGCCTGTCAGTGTGTCGGTTACAGTTATGTCAACACTGCCGCTAAGCAGGTCATTGCCGCGAAGCACTGCGCCGCCATCAGCACGAACAGAGCCGCCGAAGTTAATCGGGTAACCCGCCGCGTTGATTTCACGGAGGACGCGCTCAACAACATTCGCGCCGTCAACATTCAGGATGCCGACTGTGGGGTCAGCCTTGCCCATGGCTTTGGCTGTGATGATGCCGTAGATGGCGTTCTTGACCATGCCTTCGATACGGTGTGTGCTGGATGTGCCTGTGGTTGTGGCAAGGAACATTTCTTTGCCGCGACCGGGTGTAATGACCTTGCCGACTGTCGAAACGCCAATCGGGAAGTTGTAGTGCATGGTCACGCAACCGTCAAGCTCGCCCGAATCGAGCATTTGCTCCATCTTCGCGTAGCCTTCTTTGTCGTCCGCGACTTCAACAAGCGTAACACCCTGTGTGTCACAAGCCTTGCCGATAAGAACGACTTCAACTGTTTCGTCCTGCTCCATGGCGAGTTTCGCGCCTTCAATGAGGTTATCGTTGCCGTGTTCACTTGTGGAAAGCGTAAGACCAATGCGGCGTTTAGCAATACCGCCCTCTGATGAAACCTTAGCGACAGCTTCTGAAGCGTCTTTCTGACCGCGGTTACGTTCAACAACGATTGAAACGCCGTCAAAGAGGTTCGTCATACGGCCAAGGAACAGCGAACCCTTGCCGACTATCATTACGCGGTTAAGGTTGCCCGTTGTGAGGTCTTCACGCGCAAAACCGAGGTACGGTACACCCGAGGGTATATGCCCCTGTGTGGGTGCCCAACCGACCATGCCGTGTTTCTCGATAAACTCGTTGATGCCCGCGCGCTCGATTTCCTTACGCATGACAGCGAGAGCTGCAATCATCTTGTAGTTGGCTTCGGGAACGTCACCCGCGCCCGCCGGCTTCGTGATGTCCGGGTTCTGCATTTCTACGGAGTACTTGTCAACGTCTGTGAGTTTTAAACCGTTAGCGGCGAGGGCATTGGCTGTAAGAGCCGTGATAACCGCCTGTGGCGCGCTACCCGTGCCGACATTGTGTTGACCGACTATGTCTGTACGAAGAACGGGCGAAACGCCGTCATTCTCTGTGATAAAGTAGCAGAAACCGCCGATAACGTCTTCAATAATCGGCAGACCTTTTTTAACGTGGTCTTTGCCGTTCATGCCGAGCTTCGCCGTTGCGCCGCCCGCTACAACAAGCACGTTCTTGAACGTGCCCGCTTTGACAAGACTCGAGGCCTGAATCAGCGCGTGTGTCGGTGCCGCGCAGAAACCGCGTGTGTCAGAACCTGTCGCGTTGACACAACCGCACATTTCGGCGATAGACTTCGCGAAGTTGCCGCCGCCGCGTTGGTTCATGTCGCCGCAAGCTTCTTCGGAACACTCGATTACATAGTTGATGTCGGCGGGGTTGATATTTTGTGTCTTTAACATGTTGCGCATCGCCAAAACAGCGGAAGCTTTGGCTACAAGGTTCTCAAACATTACATGCGCCGAAAGGTTCACGTCAATGTCATGGGCTTTTTTCACACAGCCAACAAGTTTGCCGGCGTGATAAAGCCCCTCTGCGTGGTGTTCCATGAGGGCTTCAATCTCAGAAGCGGGAACGCCCACAACCTTGTCAGCGTCAGCCGCGAACAGCGGGTGAGCCGCTAATTTCTCTTTGGCAACAGCCGCGAAGCCCTCTTCAAGCATAACCAGCCCGAAAGAGTCAACCAGCTTGATTAAGCCGATAAACTCGTCTTGGGGCATGATTTCGCCGAACTTACCGAAGCGGGACGCGCCCTCAACCTTCTTGTCTACCCACGGCATACCCATTTCTTTAAGCTGAACGGGGTTGATGTTGCCGATATATGTCTGGTTCGGGGGGTAGGCTACGGCTGTTTCGAACGTGCGTAGGTTCTTGTCAAAGTCCTTTAAGTACTCCGAATTGGGGTTAGCTATCATTTCCGTCGTCTGTGTCGTGCCGTTGTGGTAAACCATGTCGGGCGTATGGACGAGGATGTAAGAAGCCCCCTTAATTACTGGAAAAGCCATGTTAGATTCCTCCTGTCTTTGAAAAAGGGCGGGCATTATGCCCGCCCTCATAGCGTAAATATTTATTACTTATCGAAAACTGTCTGTGTGTCAACCGGTGTCTGAAGCGCTTTAAGGGCCTTCATAACCAGAGCCTTACGCAGCTTGAATTCCTCTTCCTTATCAAGCGCGGGGTTGCCCAGCGGATGCGGGATAGCAATCGCGGGGACAATTCTGTTTGCGCCGACTGTAAGCGAAATCGGAACGACTGTGCAGACATGAACTACAGGAATACCGGCTCTCTCAATCTCTTTAACCATCGTTGCACCGCAACGCGTGCATGTGCCTCAGGTGGAGGTGAGAATAACTGCCTGTACGCCGTCATTCTTGAGCTCAGCGGCGAATTCAGCCGCGTATTTCTTGGCATTGGCAACAGATGTGCCGTTACCGGTTGTTGTATAGAAGAACTCATGAAGCTTGCCGATTAGACCTTCCTTCTCCATAGCGCGCATAGCGTCAACGGGAAGAACGCGGTCAGAGTCAGCATTGGCGTAGATGGGGTCATATCCGCCGTGAGCTGTTTCGTGAGTGGCTTCTGTGAGGTCTTCAAATTCAGCGATGCTGTACTTGCCGTATTTGGAAGCACTCGAAGACTCGATATGGTCGGGGTTGCCCTTGGGAACGATACCACCTGATGTAACAAGAGCTACGCGAGCGTTAGCCATGTCAACAACAGCGGGGTTCGGCGCCACGTGGTCAAATACGGGCATCGGATATTCCGTTACAAAGGCTTCGCCCTTAATCTTCTTAACAAGCATGTCTACAGCGCGTTTTGCGCCACGTTCAGCAACGAACTTGTTAACGCGTCTGCCCTGTGAGAAGTAACCTTCTTCAGCGGGAAGACCGATTTCTTCGCCTTTCATAAGCTTAACGGCGAATTTAGCAAGCGCGGGAGCCGCTGTACGCATAGCCGCAGCGGAGTTACCTGTTTTAAGGATATAAACGTCACGGTGGAAACCGTCAACGCCCGGGTTTTCCTCATACATAGCGGTAACAACGGGGATGTTCAACGCTTCTGCAACTGCCTTTGTGATTGTGCCGCAAGCCATGCCGTAACGACCGGCGTTAAAAGCGGGACCTGCCACGAAGATGTCTGGGTTGTATTTTTTAACCATTTCGAGAATGGTATTGGTAGCTTCTTCTACGTTTTCGTTGAAGTACGTGTCACCACAAATGATTGTAGCAACGATTTCAGCGTCATCAGCCTTAAAGAGCTGGTTCAGCGCCATACCGGGGCCTACAACGCCCTCGCGTACTTCGGGTTTGTAATCAGCCTTTTCTTCACCGCCAATGCCGGCAAAGAACTGGTTGATGTAATGTACTACTTTGAAGCTCATAATGGTTACCCCCTTTCGTAATAATTTCAGGGATGTGAAACACTGATTCAATGTAACCGCCCAAAAAGTTTACGCCGGCAAAGCGTTCGCTCCACTAACATGACGCAAAAGACGCGTCATGTTTACGTTACGCTCACAAGCCGTCGCCCTAGCGCTTTGCCTTCGGCAAAGTGACCCAAAGGGTCAGTTTCGCTACGCGAAACCGCAGGCACGCTAAACTTTTAGTGCGCTATTGAATAATGCAGTGTTTCACTAGTTAAATTTGCAGAACTGTTCTCTCATGGACTTCATTTCAGCGCAAATCGCGTCAACGTCCAAAACCATTTCCATCATGCCGATTTGCTCGTCATACGTAGCCGCATCGACTTCATTCTTGAATTCGGGTTCTACTGCGTGGAAAACTCTTAGTCCCAACTGGACTCCTGCTAATGAACCTGCGAATGTGGGGTCACCGTTTGTAACGGTTTCTGCAGCAAGACCTGCTGCTTCAGCTTCAGCCGCGCCGAAAAGAACGATAATGTTCTCCGCGCCATATTTCTCTGTTGCTGCCTTAACCCTATTCTGATTCTCTAGGTCCATAGCACCCGCCGCCGTTCAGACGAAGCATTCGGTAGCGGAGAAAACTACTTCCGCACCGGTCGGCTTGAGGCATTCTTCAATAGCGGGGCCGGGAATGCCATCTCTATCGCCGATTATGAGAACTTTCTTACCTTCGAAAAGACCCATAATACACACCCTTTCATTTTATTTTTTGTATATCCGAAATTACGTAACTATCTTAGTATTCTACGGTTGTCATGCAGTTAAAGCCGATTTCGTTCGTAGCGCCTGTGATAACTTGGATTTCGGCTTCGATAGAACCATCAGCACGAAGAGAGCCTGCGAAACCGCCCGCAATCTTGTCTGTGTAATCGAGCATACCGATAACCTTAGCCATTGGCGGCAGAACAATAAGCTCATTAGCGTTACCGCCTGTAACAACAGCGTCAGCCGCCTTGTCAGCGTCTGCAAGTGACTGGGAAAGACCGTCGCGGCCGGCGTATTCGTCTGTGACGATAACCGTCTTAACGCCCTGACCCTCAATCTTTTTGCAGTTCATGATAAGGTCGGTATCGGGGTTGCCGAAGCCTTCCTGTGACACGAGAGCCGCGTCAAGACCAAGGAACTTGCAGAGTTTCGCTGTCCAGTTGGACGAACGCTCTTTATCCATGAGGTAAACGTTTTCGTTTGTGATGATAACGCCTACGAAGTTAACTTCTTTGCCGTGTTGGGCGAAGAGCTCGTGGATAATGGGGTTATTCTGGTGATGATAAGTAGTATTTTTGTCGCAAGCCGAAACACAGTTGCCGCTTGTGATTGCGCCGTCCATTACCTCTGTCGGGTAAAGGATTGTCGGAACAATCTTTTTAGCGTCTACGCCGTACACATATGTGTCGTGAAGAAGACCCTGTGTCTGAAGCATATAAACATAGCCAACCTTAGGAAGGTTCGGGAACTGAGCGATTTGCTCCAGCATGGGCTTTGTTTCGAATACTTCAATTACGTCAGGCGTAAGCGAACGAGCAAGCTCACCGAGGTAAGCGGCTACTTTGTAACCTGCCATTCTTGCGGCGGCTTCGTATTCAGGCTGTTTAAGGCCTTCAACGGGTTCGATAACAAGGCATACGTTGTTGAGCTTCGAGAACGGTGTATAAGCCGCGCCCGGGCCACTCATGTCGATAATACCTTCTTGGAAGCCGACGATTCTGCCGACCGTAACAACCGCGGAACCACGGAGAACATGTGTTCTGCCTTCGCCGACAGTGTTAACCTTGTTCAAAATACCCGGGAACACATAACCCTCTTTGCCCTCGCCAGCGCAAACCTTTACGCGTGGCTCGATAACATCCTTAACAGGCGTAATGCGAACCTCTTCGCCGGGATGAGCGAGTTCTACCTTACAATCAGCAATGTGGTCGTCAGCGAGAACAAGCTTTTTAATCTCCTCGGCGTTTACATAAAGCACGCCGTTTTCTACTCTGCTTGTTTCGCAGAATTGGACGTCCTTTATGTCGATATAGCCTAATTCAAGTCGCATTTTTGATGCACCTCCTTGATAATAGAATTTTGGGGTAGGGAAACACCCGTCCCCCAAAATCTAAATACTAGACGTATTTAGCAACCATAGCTTCAATGTTAGCCTTTGTTGCCGCGTCCTTTGTTACTTCTTCAACCTTCTGACCGCCTTGGTAGACGGCGACAGTCGGAAGACCCAAAACCTTCTGACCAATGGCCAGACGGCGAGCCTGTGTGGTGTTCAGTTTGACGAATTTAGCCTTGCCCTCAAACTGCGCGGCAAGTTCCTCAACGTCCGGCATCAAAGCCGCGCAAGGAGCGCAACCGTCACCGAAGAAATCAACCACTATCGTACCTTCTGCCTCCAGAACCTCAGCGGCGAAAGTGTCTTTGTCAACTATCTGCATGATTTCACCTCCTGTTGCGTTGTGGTGCTTTTTACTCGTGTTCCTGTATATATTTCTCCGCCTGCATAGCGGCAATTGCGCCGTCTGACGTGGCGGTTACTACCTGACGAAGGAATTTCTGGCGCATATCGCCTGCCGCGAAAACGCCCGGGATATTGGTGTGCATCAAATCATCTGTTACGATATAGCCACCCTTATCCATATCAACCTTACCCGCGAGGAGTTTGGTTGAAGGTATAAAGCCGATGAATACGAATACGCCGAATGTGCCGTCGTCTTCGTGCGCCTTGTATTCTGTAAGCTCGTTTGTAACGAGGTTACGGAATACGATAGATTCTACAACGCCGTCACCGCGGATTTCTTCAACGCCGCTGTTCCAAAGAACCTCAATCTGCGGAAAGTTAGGAAGCTTCGCTACGATAGACTTCGCGGCCGTAAGTTCTTCTTTGCGCGAAACAATCGTGACCTTACGCGCAAACTTTGTAAGGAACATAGCTTCTTCACAAGCCGAGTCACCGGCGCCGATAACGAAAACTTCTAAATCTGTAAAGAAGTCGCCGTCACAGGTCGCGCAATAGCTAACGCCCTTGCCTGTCAGTTCTGTTTCGCCGGGGCAACCGAGCAAGCGCGGTTTTGCGCCTGTCGCAAGGATAACAGTCTTAGCCTTATAGGTTTCTTTTTCGCATTTAATGACCTTAACTTCGCCCTCAAGTTCAACGTCTACAACGCCGTCTTTGATAATCTCCGCGCCGAAGTGCTTCGCCTGTTCTACCATACGGGCGATAAGGCTTGGCCCTGTTTCTTCGCCGACAGAACCGGGATAGTTGGCTACTTCGTCAGTTTTAACAATCTGACCGCCGAGGCTGTCTTTTTCGAGAACGATTGTGCTCATCTTTGCGCGACCGGCATAGATACCCGCCGCTAAACCGGCGGGGCCGCCGCCGATAACGATACAGTCATAAATCTTGTCCATACGAAATCATTCCTTTCTATTTATGTAATGCCTGTGTGATGTTATATCGATTCCTTTATCAACGAATAGTCGATTAGTTGGAAGTCTGCCTTGATTTGTTCGGTATAGCGTAGTTCGCGCCTGTCTTTATTGAATTTCAGCGTAACTTCTATAGCGTTTTCTATAATGTCCAGCGAGTCAAACTCCAGCCCCATAGCTTGTTCGAGAATTACGGTTTTATATAGCGTTTCGTTGGGCTTGATACTGCCCGACAATGGGTGTGATATGAGCCTGAAGCCGGCGTGAACCTTATCGCGCACGTTTAAGAGCACGTCCAGATAAGACCAACTCTCGCTGTATTCTATTGTTATCCCACACTTTTCGGCAACAAGCGGGTTATTGCTGATTACCAGTCTGCCACTCATCTTAACCTCACACATAGGCATCTTTCTGCCCATATTAGCCCATAAAAATTGGCATTGCAAAAATACAATGCCCCGCCCCCTGTCTTTTCCAATCCAGGGTCTGTCCGGATAAGGTTCTCTTTACCTGAAATATTCACAAAGATGCTGGCGACACCTATGCTTGCCTCTTCGGTGACGGTTGTTAACCGTTCTTTCCCGTATCCATCAACCATATTCATATACTTATATTATCCTCAAACCAATATCGTTTGTCAAGGGGTATTTTAGATTTTTTTGTTCAATTATAATCGGCGGCTTTTATGAAAACTTCAAAACCCTCGTCCGTGCCCTCGATTACGCCCGAAAACACATAGGCCGGCTGGATTATGCTGTCGGCGAAAAAGTAGACCAGACGGGCTTCACTGATGTCAATACGCCTGCCGTCTGCGAAGTCTGTCGGCAGTTCCAGAAACGCGGTGGTTGAAGGCATTATGTTGTGTTGCGCTATAGGCTCATACGAAAAATAGTAGTATTCAAGCGAGCGCACAACGCCGTCAGCGCCGACTTCCGCTGTCACGGGGAAGGCGTAGTTGGGTTTGCCACCCAAACTGCCTATAAAAGTCACGTTATAGTCTGCGCCGTCAAACGTCACCAAACTCTCCTCATACTCCAGCGGCAACATGCGGTTGGCGATAAAAGCCGCGGCGGCATCAGCCGCCCCTTCTGTGTCGAGCTCGCCCAGCCCCGTTTCATGCGCGGCGTTTCTGTACTTTATGAGCGACACATAGCGATAAACGTCAAGAATCTCGCCACCTTGCGTGAAGCGGTAGAACTCGTCGGTTTCTGTCGGTTCGCCTTCGATATTAAACATCTGGGCATAAAATGCCGCCCCCTCCGCTCCGATGGCTATATAGCGCGGGAGATAGAGTTGCATGAGCCGCCGGGGTTCATCAGGCAAGTCACAACTCATGTTATAAACAGCCTTAATCGCGTCACGCGTCTTAGCCTCGCCCCGAATGACTTGCGCGCGCGAAACAGAAGCGGGCACACGTGTCGCCACCTCAAAACCTATCACAAACGAGAAAAAGAAAAACGCCACAAGCCCGAGTGTCAAAAACGCAAAACCAATACGCTTACCCATAAACAGCTCCTATTTTTACGGGATAACCCCGTTATGCTCTTTTTGGTAGTATTGGCTATTGTAGGCGATTTTACACATTTACCTACATACTTTAGAGGTAAACCGAAATTCATTTGCTGTCGCATATGACTTTTGCTCAACAAAAAAAACAGTGGCGGTCATTCGATTCGCCACTGTTTTTTCTATTTCGCTATACGTTTCACGCGAAGCGGTATCGGCTCTGTTTTGACGGGTTCGCTTGGTGTCTCTGCCGAAGCGGTGTCGGCGGCTTGTTGCTCTTCCGTCTGGCGTTCTTCGGCCGCCGTTGTTTTGAAACGCTCGATAAGCGCTACGGTTTCATCCATATAAGCGCGAATTATGCGCGTGACAATCAAGCTTTCTGACGTGTCTAAGTCTTTGAGCGCCGTGAGCTTCTTCCAAAGTTCTTCGTGTTTTGCGTCAAGTTCTACCAGTTGTTTTTCGTACATGAGCTTCTGACGCGTCAAGTCCTCATGCGTTTCGCGGCGTTTGTCGATGTCGGTGCCACGCGCGAATAGTTCCACGGTCGTGAACGTGTTTTCTATACTCTTTTCGTGTAAGAAGCGCATTATCTCGGCTTCCGTCTGTTCGCTGATACTGCGGATAGAATCAAGACGCGCCGTCAGCTTAGAATAATTCTCATAGTCGCGCATGTGCTTATGAAGCATATCCGCTGACTTAATGCCATACTTTCGATAAGCGAAACTCAAAAAGTTTGTGTAATGCGCGAACATGACCGTCTTTTTGGTCATCAGCTCAACAGCCATGTTCTGTTTCTTGGCGTTCATGGCGATTTCAAAGCGCATCTTTCGCCGCGCCGCATAGATGAACACATACGCGATAACCACCAAAACAGTGATAATCGACAGCGGGAAGAATACGTTTACGCCCTGAAATACGAACAAATATACCATGTAAATAGCGATTGCGCCGAACGCGAAAATAAGCCCCATGGTGAACTTTCCTAAAAAGTCAAACGCGAAGTGCAATTTTTGCTGTTCTTCTTCCAGACTTTCGCGCTCGCCCTCCAGCAAAGCCACGTCATTGCGGTAGACCTGTTGGTGTGTTTCGGCGTGTTTGATTTGGGGCATGGCGTCCTCGGCCTGCTCCATCAACTCGCCTATGTGCGTCACGTTCACGTCAAAGCCCGTAAGTCGCAGGCGCAAGGCGTTGCGCTCCTTTGACAGAGAAATAAAACGCGCAAGCAAGTCCTTTAGGTACAATGTTTCATCTTCCGTCATCAGGCTTATGGCTTCATGGCGTTTGAGTTCATCGTTTATGTCGTTTAGCTGTTTGATAATAGTGAGCCGCTGTGCACAAACCGTTAACCCCTCGTCACTATATGAGGCCGCAATCTGAGCATTCTCGTAGTTCTCGTCATTTTTGTCCAACGCGTCTACGAACGCTTGAAAGCGCGTATTGATTATGCGCGTTTTATTCGCTTTACTCCCGCCCGCAAACATCTGCTTTATGCGTGCGAAGAATCCCATTTTTTCTGATTTATCATCCATTAAACCACCCCACACGGCGTTTAGTAACACTATTATACACCAACACGCTAAAAAAACAAAGCTAAAAAAGCGATACTTGGATAGTAATTTATGCCAGATATTATAAACCACTTAAGGGCATATTCGTATATATTGTTCAAGGGGGAGAGCTTATGAAAAAGTTACTTATTCTGCTGATTTTGGGTTCTATATTGGCGGCGGGCTGTTCAACAGCTCAATCGCCCAAAGTTGCGTTAACAGCCGTGCTCAACAGAATGTTTGAACGCCCCGATGAAGAAACGTCGGAGCTTATTAAGGGTTCGTTTACTTTTATAGGCTTGGGCGTTGAAAAGGACGACGCGAGAAACGCAAAAGTACAGGAAAATTCCAAGAAACTCGTAGAACAACTTACCAATGACATTGGCCAATACTTTACAGAGCGCGGGTTTGAGCAATTCGTCAATGATTACAGAAATAATTACCAGTTTGTGGCAATGGTTAAAGACATTGAGTTTACTATCTCCGACGTTAAGGCAGTCAAAGACCAAAACACTAAAGACCGCGTGGACTTCAGCGCGACAATAAGTTATACTGATTCTGACGGCAACACCGAGAGCTTTTTGGCAACAGGGCGCGGGTACTTTGAAGGCGACAAGATTTACCTATTGAAGTTTGACGAAAAGGGCGAGTTTGAAAGCGTAATCAACGCCTTGCCCAACAAAGTAGAACTGTGGTGACTGATTCGCGACCTCTAAAACACCCGATGATGCGGCGCGTGCATTTGTTCTGGCACACACCCCGCCCACTCACGCCGATAACCGAGAGCGCGACGGGTATATCTATTGGCAATGCCTTAGGAAGTCATCCTAAGGCATTGCCACTTTACTGCCATTTCATTTCAAAAAATCTTTATACATCATAGACGGCTGAATCCCCGAGTTGTGTTGATACTTGCCCGAGTGGTATGTATCGAATTCGCCTGTTACTTCATTATAATATATCTGGCAAATTTCAACGCCCGGATATATTTTTATTGGGTGAATACAATGAATTTCGAGCGTCCAGTAACCGCAGAAACCCACGTCGCCAAAACCCGCCGTCACATGCACGAACATGCCCAAACGCCCGACGCTTGACCGCCCCTCTAACATAGGGATTAGCCCGTGCGTTTCGGTATATTCGATTGTTCGCCCCAGATATAACCGCCCCGGAGTGAGCAGTAAGCCCTCTTCGGGGATTTTTATTATCTCCGCGGGGTTCGGCTTCTTCATGTCGAGCGGCATCTCCGTATACACGAGCAATTCATCATGAAGCCGCAAATTATAGCTGTTTGGGTTGACATATTTTGTGTCAAATGGCTCAATTATTATGTCCTTGCCTATTCTTGCGGCAATTTCTCTGCCTGATAACATAACGCCTCCGTATGTAAAAATAGGCGGGCGAACCCGCCTTTTACTAGAACTTCCCTGTTACTTCTTTTTTGAGGTATTTACCCGTGTGGGATTTCTTGACTTTCATAATCTCTTCGGGCGTGCCTGTGGCTACAATTTCGCCGCCCATGTCGCCGCCCTCTGGGCCTAGGTCGATGATGTAATCGGCCGTTTTGATTACGTCAAGGTTGTGTTCGATAACGACAACAGTGTTGCCGCCCTCTGCCAAGCGCGACAAAATTTCTACGAGTTTGTGAACGTCGGCCGTGTGTAGGCCTGTTGTGGGCTCGTCCAAAACATAGATTGTGCGCCCTGTTGAACGGCGCGAGAGTTCTGTGGCGAGTTTCACGCGCTGAGCTTCACCACCCGAAAGCGTTGTACTGCTCTGACCGAGCCTTACATAACCCAATCCTACGTCTTTCATTGTCTGTAACTTGTCACGTATGCGCGGCAGGTTCGCGAAAAACTCCAACGCCTCGTCTACTGTCATTTCGAGAACGTCGGCGATTGTTTTACCCTTATATTTGACTTCGAGTGTTTCGCGGTTATAGCGCTTTCCCTTGCAGGCTTCGCATGGCACGTAGATGTCGGGCAAGAAGTGCATTTCTATCTTGATGATTCCGTCACCCGAACACGCTTCACACCGCCCGCCCTTGACATTGAAGCTAAATCGCCCTTTCGTATAACCTCGAACCTTTGCGTCTGTGGTTTGTGAAAATAGGTCACGAATGAGGTCGAACAGTGAAGTGTATGTCGCGGGATTGGAACGTGGCGTCCGCCCTATCGGGCTTTGGTCAATTGCGATTATCTTGTCTAATAGGTCTATGCCCTCTAGGTCGGCATGTTTGCCGGGCTTGATTTTAGCGCGGTTTAGGTCACGCGCCAACCGCTTGTAGAGAATTTCGTTGATAAGCGAAGACTTCCCGCTGCCCGAAACACCCGTGACGGCCGTGATGACCCCAAGCGGTATATCAACGTCAATACCCTTTAGGTTGTTCTCAACAGCCCCCCGCAGGCGCAACCAATTGGCGGGCACGCGCCTTGTTTTCGGCACGGGTATAACGACTGAACCGCTTAGATATCTGCCCGTCAGACTCTCTTCACATTTGTAAATGCCGTCTACCGTGCCTGCGTAAACTACCTCACCGCCGTGAACACCCGCGAGCGGGCCTATGTCTACTATATAATCCGCTGATTTAATCGTGTCTGTGTCGTGCTCTACAACTATCAGTGTATTACCTAAATCTTTCAGTGTTTTCAGCGTCTTTAACAACCTGTCGTTGTCGCGCTGATGCAAGCCGATACTCGGCTCGTCTAGAATGTAGACAACGCCGACAAGCCCACTGCCTATCTGTGTCGCAAGGCGTATGCGCTGGGCTTCGCCGCCCGAGAGTGTTCCTGCCAGACGTGATAACGTGAGATAATCCAAGCCCACGTCAACAAGAAAACCTGCCCTTGCGTCAATCTCTTTGAGTATCTGGGCGGCTATCATGAGTTGGTTCCCCTCTAGCTTTAACTTCGAGAAAAACTCACGAAAACGGCGAATGTTCATGTCCGTGACATCGGCTATGCTTTTGTTACCCACAGTAACGGCCAACACGGACGGCTTTAACCGCTTGCCTTTACAGGTCGGGCATGGTGTTGTGCTCATTATCTCTTCATATTCACGCTTTGAATACTCAGAGTTGGTTTCGCGGTAGCGGCGTTCCAGCGTCGGAATTATGCCTTCAAACGCATAGTTATAAACCTTGACTTCTCCGCTGCCTGTAACATACTCAATCGGCATCGTAATGCCGCCCTGTTTGGCGTAAAGTATTTGCTCTTGAATCTCCGGCGGTAGTTCACCAAACGGCGTGTTTATATCGAAGCCCATGTGGTCGGCAAGGCGCACAAACATCTTGCGTGTTTCGCTGTTCTCAACGCCCAATGAATACCAGCCCATAGCCCGTACCGCGCCCTTCGACAGCGGCACGGTTCTGTCTGGTATCAACAAATCCACGTCGAATTTCATCTGAAAGCCCAAACCCGTGCAGTCAGGGCACGCGCCGGCGGGGTTGTTGAACGAGAACAGGCGCGGCTCAATCTCTTCCATATTAACGCCACAATCGGTACACGCGAAATTTTCACTGAACGTAAAATCTTCGTCGGGCGTATTGACTGTGAGTATGCCGTTAGAGAGGTGCATAACCGTTTCTATTGATTCTGTAAGTCGCTTCGCCAAGCCCTCGCGCATAACAAGGCGGTCAACCACTATCTCTATTGTGTGTTTCTTATTCTTTTCAAGCTTGATTTCTTCCTCTAATTCATAAACATGCCCGTCAACGCGGACACGTGCGTAACCGCTTCGTTTCGCGTCCTCCAGCAGTTTCGTGTGCTCACCTTTGCGCGCGCGAACAACAGGCGCAAGCAACTGAATGCGCGTGCCCTCGGGCATTGACGATATCTGGTCAACCATTTGGTCGATGGTCTGGCGTTTAATCTCCTTGCCACAAATATAGCAATGCGGCGTGCCAATTCTAGCAAAAAGCAAGCGCAGATAGTCATAAATCTCCGTCACAGTACCAACTGTTGAGCGCGGGTTGTGTGATGTTGACTTTTGGTCAATCGAAATGGCGGGGCTTAACCCCTCGATATAGTCCACATCGGGCTTGTCCATTTGCCCCAAAAACTGACGCGCGTATGATGAAAGGCTCTCGACATACCGCCGTTGACCCTCCGCGTAAATCGTCTCAAACGCAAGGCTCGACTTGCCAGAACCGCTAACGCCCGTGAATACCACAAATTCTTCGCGCGGTATTGTGAGGTTGATATTCTTTAGGTTATTCTCCCTCGCGCCCTTAATAACAATATTTTCCAGTGACATAAATCCCTCTTAGTTATAAATCCTCGACTTCAAACATTACAAATAACCGCCCTGCATTCTGTATCTTCCGAGCGGCTCTTTCTTCTCTGTATTTTCATAGTATCATATACCTTTTTTAATGTCAAGCAGAATCGAAAATGCAATATGTATGGTGATTTGGGCAATATTTTAATGTAGGTATTCTTGACTGCTTGTCAAATTATGGTATAATAAACTTGCACATGCTTAAGGCGGGGGCTGGCTGACTTATTTGAAAGGAGGCCGGCCATGAGTGTTTTTGAATCGTTAATGTTTGCTGTTGCTTTTGCGACATTGATTGCGATGATTCTGATACATAATAATAACCGCCCCAAGTAGCATTAGGTGGCGGTTATTTCCAGTCCTATAAACGCTAGCCTAGCCGCCTTTAAGCGGTTGTGCGGGAGAGTGTATCGAGCACTCTCTCTTTTTTTATCCTACCACTAAAATTCTTACTTGTCAATACATTTAGCCAAAGTTTTCTTGCAAATTTCTTGACTGATTGTCGAATCATGGTATAATATTCATGCACATGCTTAAGGCGGGGGCTGGCTGACTTATTTGAAAGGAGGCCGGCCATGAGTGTTTTTGAATCGTTAATGTTTGCTGTTGCTTTTGCGACATTGATTGCGATGATTCTGATACATAATAATAACCGCCCCAAGTAGCATTAGGTGGCGGTTATTTGTCCGCAATAATTGCTAGCCTAGCCGCCTTTAAGCGGTTGTGCAGGGAGAGTGTTAGCGCACTCTCTCTTTTTTTATCCTAACAGAAATGCTGTGAGTTGTCAATACCTTTAGAAGTGTTCTTCATCGAATATTGCGCCAAAGATTGAGCTGCGGTCACGCGTGACCGAAATAAAATAACCGCCGCCAACAGCAATTGGGCGACGGTTACCTATCATTTGATTTCTTTATGAATTCTGCTGTGCCTTCTCATTACGTTTCTTAAAGAAGTAATACACCGGCACGCCTATTAGTGGTACAATCAACCCAATCAGTGACGAGCGCGTGTCTTCAAGCAGGCAGTTCACCAGCAGGAACCCGCCAGCTAACGTGGCGATTATGGGCAAAACGGGGTAAAACGGCACTCGATAAGGTCTTTCCATGGTCGGGTATTTGCGGCGCAAGACGAACAGCGCGACTATTGTCATTAGGTAGAATACCCATGACGAGAACGTGACCATTGTCGCCAGTTGTTCAAACGTGCCCGAGAAAACAAGCAGTATGGCAACGACAGCTGATGCGACGAGGGAGATAACCGGGGTTTTGTAAACAGGGTGAATCTCCTTGAAGCTTTTGAAGAACAGCCCATCTTCAGCCATAGCGTAGTAGATACGCGGGAAAGCGATTACGCAACCGTTGGTTGAGCCGAAGATAGAAATGAGAGCGCCGACTGTCACAAGCGTACCGCCGATAGGCCCAAACAGGTTTTTAGCCGCAAGTGACGCGGGTCTGGCTTCTGTGGCGATTACCTCCAGCGGCAAAACCCTAAATAGCGCAAAGTTAAACAGGATGTACAGCAGCGTAACGCCGCCGATTGCGATAATGAGCGCGAGCGGTATATTACGCCTTGGGTTCTTGACCTCCTCGGCTACGCCGCATATGTTGCTCCAGCCCTCAAACGCCCATAACGACGCAATGAGCGCAAAACCCATCATGCTGATGACCTTGCTGAATGAGGCTGTGCCCGACGGGTCGAGAGTCAGACTGGGGTTGATTTGCCCGGCGAACAAGCCGACAACGAGAATCAGAACAATCGGAACCAGCTTTGCTATCAAGAAAACAGACTGCAAACGCCCGCCGAGTTTCACACCGAAGATGTTAATGGCCGTCAATACAATAATGACCGCAATAGCTATCAGTTTGATAGCCATATCTGACAATTCGGTGAGCGCCCCTAAGTAAGTGGCAAAGCCCACAGCCAACGCGCTTATCGAGCCAGAACAAGTCACTAAGAAACTTACCCAACCAGACAAAAAGCCCCATAAGGGGCCGTAAGCTTCTCGCAGATAGACATACGCGCCTCCCGAGCGCGGCATAGACGCGCCCAACTCTGCGAAACATAAACCGGTTAACACCGACACAACACCCGCCAGGAGCCACGCCAGGAGCGCAAGCCCGGGCGCCATATTCGCCCTACTGAGTACGAATGAGCCGATGAAGAAAATTCCGGAACCAATCATTATGCCCGCAATTATTGAGATTGACGGAAACAACCCTAACTCACGCTTCAGCTTGGTGTCCTCCGTCGTCAGACGTTTGAGCTTTTCATTTTGTTCCATGATATTTCCTCCTTCTTTGAGTATTTTTGGCGGGATTTCCCGCTTCTATGATACGCCTTTGGCGTTCACATACTGCTCATTCGCC